>JABTUA010000001.1:301188-602376 GCA_015075635.1 Polyangiaceae bacterium | reverse complement strand
CCAGCCTGGTGAACGTGCTCGATCCGAACGAGAGCGTCAGCGTGGCCGGCGACGGCACGCTGGTGGTGAGCGTGCCGGCTCAGAGCGGGAAGCTGTTCGTGCCGGCGGGCGAGCTGAAGTCGGGGCTCTGAGGCTCGGCTTTCGCCCGCCCGAGCCCACGCAACGCCACCCCGAGCCTGTTCGGACCATCCGCCCGGAGCTGCGCCTCAGATTCAGTCAGCCTAGACTGACGTCATGTGGAGCCAGAGGTCTTTCGGGGCGTGGGCGATCGTGGTGCTCGCGTCGGTGGGCGGCTGCGGCTCATCCGGAGCGAGCGGCGGCGGCAGCGGCGGCGGAAGCGGTGCAGTCGGCGGAAGCGGTGCGGTCGGCGGAAGCGGCGCGGCCGGTGGAAGCGTCAGCTCCGGTCCGATCGCGCGCGGAGACTTCGGTCAAAAGGTCGCAGAGGCGTTCTGCGCGAACGCCGCGGCTTGCTGCCAGGCCGCCGGCTATCCCTACAATCTGGCAGGCTGCATCGCGTATTGGAAGAGCACTCTGGAGCAGCTCGACAGTCCGCTGGCCAGCTACGACGAGGACAAGGCGGGCGAGTGCGCGGCGTTTCTGGCGAGCGTGGCGAGCTCGTGCAAGGTGCCGACTTCGCTCGGGCCATGCGAGCAGACGTTCCAGGGCAGCGTGCCGGACGGCGGCAGTTGCACGTCGAGCGCCGACTGCGTGAAACCTCCGGGCGGCCAGGTCACCTGCTCGAAAGGAACCTGCCTGCAGGACGCGCGACTGTCGCTGGGAGAGGTCTGCGACAAGACTTGCCACGATGACGGGTCGAAGATTGAGTGTGAGGACACCCCGTTCGGTAGCGACGCTGGCACATGCTGGATCAACGACGGCTTGCAGTGCCTGAACGGGGCCTGCGCCGCCGCGGGTCAGATCGGAGACGACTGCTTCACCCTCGGTTGTGTCGAGGGCGCCTACTGCGCCTGGACGACGTCCAAGTGCGCGCCGCGACTCCCGCTCGGAGCTGACTGTCCTCAACCCAGCGTCGATCCGCTGCACGCTTGCGTCGTTGGCACGTACTGTCTCGAACCGGACGACAAGTGCGTGGCGAAGAAGCCCGATGGCGCCGACTGCGAGATGCTCGGGAGCGCTGTCGGCTTCGAGTGCGCGAGCGGTGCGTGCAACGACGGCAAGTGCGGGCCAGCGCGCCCCGTGAGCGACAATAGTTGCGGCGGGTGACGGCGTCGGGGCGCCATTCGGGGCCGTTGCTCGGTCAGTACATCGCAGATCTGGCCGTGCCCTCGGCGCGGCTCGTGATTGAGGTGGACGGCCCGTACCACGCCGCCCGCGCGGCGGCGGATGCGCGTCGCGATCGCGAGCTCGGTCGGCGCGGGTGGCGGGTGCTGCGCTTGCCTGCGGAGCTCGTGGCGAAGGACGTCGCAGAGGCGGTCGCGCGCGTGCGCTCGGCGCTCGGCGGCTGACGATCTCACCCCGTCGCGTACGCGCTTCGCACGAGCTTCGCGATGGTCGCCAGCTGCATGTTGCTGGTGCCTTCGTAGATCTTGCCGATCTTGGCGTCGCGGAAGAGCTTCTCCACCGGGTACTCCTTGGTGAAGCCGACGCCGCCCATGAGCTCGACGGCCAGGCTCGCGCTGCGCTCGGCGACCTGAGAGGAGAAGAGCTTGGCCATGGCCGCCTCTTTCACGAAGGGCTGGCCGGCGTCCTTGAGGCGCGCGGCGTTGTAGACCATGAGCTTCGCGGCCTCGATCTCCGTGGCCATCTGCGCGTACTGGAACTCCATGCCCTGGAACTCGGCGATGGATTTGCCGAACTGCTTGCGCTCCACGATGTACCTCATCGCGTGGTCGAGGGCGCCGGCGGCCAGGCCGATCATCTGCGCGCCGATGCCGATGCGCCCCTCGTTCAAGGTCTCGATGGCGATCTTGTAGCCGACGCCGACGTTGCCCAGGACGTTCTCGGGACCGACCTCGCAGTCTTCGAGGACGAGCTCCGTGGTGCTGGAGGCGCGGATGCCGAGCTTGTCCTCCTTCTTGCCGACGCCGAAGCCCTTCTGACCCTTCTCGATCAAGAATGCGGTGATGCCCTTGTAGCCCTTGCTGAAGTCGGTGTTGGCGAAGACGATGAACAGCGAGCTCTCCGCGCCGTTGGTGATCCAGAGCTTGCGGCCGTTGAGTAGCCACTTGTCGCCGCGCTTCTCGGCCTTGGTCTGGAGCGCGAAGGCGTCCGAGCCGGAGCCGGCCTCGCTGAGGGCGTAGGAGCCGACCCACTCGCTCGACATCTTGGGCAGGTAGCGCTGCTTCTGCTCGGCGTTGGCCCAGCGCAGGATGCAGTTGTTCACCAGCGTGTTCTGCACGTCCACGAACACGGAGATGCTGGGGTCCACTTCGGCCAGCGCCTCGACCGCGAGGATGGCGTTGAAGAACGAGCTCTCGGCGCCGCCGTATTCGCTCGGCACCTCCACGGCCATCACGCCCAGCTCGAACAGGCCGGGGATCAGCGATTTGTCCACCGCGCCCGCCTTGTCCATCTCGTGGACCTTGGGCGCCACCCGCTCGCGTGCGAACGCGAGCACGGCGTCTCGGAACATGCGCTCTTCTTCGGACAGCTGAGTCAGGGCGGGGTGGGTCATGACGCGGACCGTCTAGCACGAACTTTCTTTGGGCCCTATGCTCCGCGTCAGTGGCTGGAAATAGCTTCGGGGAGTGCTTTCGCGTCACCACCGCAGGTGAGTCGCACGGCCCCGCGAACGTGGTGATCGTGGATGGCTGCCCACCGGGCCTGCCGCTCGACGAGGAAGATCTGCGCGTCGAGCTGGTGCGCCGGCGCCCGGGCCAGAGCCGCATCGTTTCGCAGCGCCTCGAGAGCGACGAGCCGGAGATCCTGTCGGGCGTGTTCGAGGGCAAGACCACCGGCACGCCGATCGCCGTCTTGGTGCGAAACCAGGACCAGAAGAGCCAGGACTACGAGGCGATCCGCGACAAGTACCGGCCGGGACACGCCGACTTCAGCTACGACGCGAAGTACGGCAGGCGCGACCACCGCGGCGGCGGGCGGGCCAGCGCCCGCGAAACGGTTGCGCGGGTGGCGGCGGGGGCCATCGCCAAGAAGCTCGTCGCGCAAGCGTTCGGCGGGCGGGTGCTCGGCTACGTCGTGCGGGTCGGCGACGTGGTCGCGGAGATCGCCGATCCGGCGGCGGTCACGCCGGAGGAGGTCGAGGCGACCGCGGTGCGTTGCCCCGACCCCGCGGCTGCCGCGCGGATGATCGCGCTGATCGAGGCGGTGCGCAAAGACCAGGACTCCATCGGCGGCGTCGCCGAGCTCGTCGCGACCGGCGTGCCTGCGGGGCTCGGCGAGCCGGTGTTCGACAAGCTGAAGGCCGATCTGGCGAAGGCGCTGTTCTCGATCCCCGCCGTGGTGGGCGTGGAGTACGGCTCCGGCTTCGCGGCCGCCGCTCTGCGCGGCAGCCGGCACAACGACGCGTTCATCTCCGAGGGCGGACGCATCGTCACCTCGGGCAACCACCACGGCGGAATGCTCGGAGGCATCTCCACTGGTATGCCCATCCTGCTGCGCGCGGCGCTCAAGCCCACCAGCAGCTTGCCGCGCGAGCAGCCCACGGTGACGCGCACGGGCGAGGCGACCACCATCAGCACCGGCGGTCGCCACGATCCGTGTCTCTTGCCGCGCTTCGTTCCCGTGGCCGAGGCGATGGTGGCGATCGTGCTGGCGGACCACTGGCTCCGGCAGCGAGCGGTGCTCGGCGCACGGGCCTGAGCCGTCACTCGCCGATGGCCGGCACCCGCCGGCGCTCTTCGCGGTAGAGCCGCAGCACGAGCTGACCGGCGACCGTGTCGCGGAAGTGGCGCGCCTCGGACTGCATGGCCGAGCTCAACGACTCCAGGGGGGGCAGGGGCCAGCCGTACTCCGGGGGCACCACCAAGGGGGCGCCCAGGGCCGCGAAGGTCAGGTCGGCGGCGGTGAAGCGGTCCCCGGTCAGGAAGCGCCGGCCGTCGGCCAGGCGCGCTCCGACCTCACGGAAAATCGCCAGCGAGCGCTCGCGGGAGCGCGCCGCGCCCTCGGCGTTCACGTTCATGCTCCTCCGCATCAGCGCTCGGATGGCGGAGAAGCCGATGCGGAGCGCGGCGGCCTCGCCGCCGCGCGCGCCGAAGGCCTCGAGCATCAGGGCCTTGTCGCCCAGCACGTGGAAGTAGGCCAGGCGTCGCGAGTGCGGGCCGAGCTTCTCGTCGAAGTACTCCTCCAGGTCCCGGGACTCGCGCCGCTGCTCGCCGCTGCCGTACAGGGCGCCGCTCACCTGTCGGTCGCACAGCTCCAGAATGTCCGTGGAATCCGCGAAGGTGCCGCTGTCGGTCACCAGCACAGGGACGGTCCGGCGCCCGCCGCTCCGCTTGCTGTGGAAGGCGTGCAAAAGCGGCACGTGCGCCTCCTCCTCGAACGGCACGCGACAGCGCGTGAGCGCCCAGCGAGCCTTCTCGCAGTAGTGACTGGGGCCCAGCGTGATCAGCCGGTAGGCGGGCATCGTGCCTCCCGGTACTCCCAGAGAGCCCCACGGGCAAACGGATTTCCACTATCGTCCGGCCCCCGTGGCCTCGGTGACGATTCGCGGTGTCGAGAAGCACTTCGGGCAGACGCGCGTCTTGTCCGGAGTGGACATCGACGTGCCCGACGGCGGCTTCGCGGTGCTGGTCGGGCCCTCCGGCTGCGGGAAGTCCACGTTGCTCCGGCTGATCGCCGGGCTCGAGGAGGCGGACGGGGGCAGCATCCGCTTCGGCGACAAGGACGTCACGCGCCTGCCGCCTCGCGACCGGGACATCGCGATGGTGTTCCAGTCCTACGCGCTCTACCCGCACCTCACGGTGCGCCAAAACCTCGCCTTCGGCCTGGAGCTGCGCAAGACGGCGAAGGCCGAGATCGACAAACGCATCGGCGAGGCCAGCGAGATGCTCGGCCTCGAGCAGCTCCTCGGGCGCTACCCTCGCCAGCTCTCCGGCGGGCAGCGGCAGCGCGTGGCGATGGGCCGCGCCATCGTGCGCCGCGCGCAGGTGTTCTTGTTCGACGAGCCGCTCTCCAACCTGGACGCCGCGCTGCGCGCGCAGGTGCGGGTGGACATCCGCAAGCTCCACGATCGCATCGGCGCCACCAGCGTCTACGTCACCCACGATCAGGTCGAGGCGATGACCCTGGCCGATCGCATCTTCGTGCTGAACAAGGGCCGGGTCGAGCAGTCGGGGCCGCCGCTGGAGGTGTATGCGAAGCCCGCGACGCGCTTCGTGGCGGCGTTTCTGGGCAGCCCGGCCATGAACTTCATCGACGCGGCGCTCGAGCAAGTCGAAGGCCGCTGGGTCGTCTCGGCGCCCGGCGTCACGCTCCGGCCGCCGCCCGGCGCCTTGGGCAACGCGCCGCGCGCCGGCAAGGTCGTGCTCGGCGTCCGCCCGCACGACGTCGCGTCGCCGGAGGAGGTCGGCAAGCAGAGCGTCGGGGAGATCCGCGCGGAGGTGGACGTGCTCGAGGCGCTCGGCACCGAGTCCTTCGCCCACTGCAGCTTGGGCGGCACTCCCTTCGTGGCGCGGCTACCCGGCGCGTCGCGCCCAGCGCGGGGCTCCGAGCTCTGCCTGGCCGTGGCCGCCGACCACGTACACCTGTTCGATCCCGATCACGGTCGCGCGCTCTGGAACCAAGGGGAGTAGCGCGATGGAGGGATTCTTCGGGACTCGCGCGCTGGTCACCGGTGCTTCCTCCGGCATCGGCGCGGAGCTCGCGCGTCAGCTCGCGACCCGCGGCGCGAACCTGATCCTGACGGCGCGCTCCAAAGACAAGCTCGACGCGCTGGCCGAGGAGCTCAGGCAGAAGAACCGCGTCGCGGTGCAAGTAGTGGTGGCGGATCTGGCGCAACCGGGCGGCGCCCAGAGCCTGGCCGCCGACGTGGACGCGCTCGGTGTGGACGTCGATCACCTGGTGAACAACGCCGGCTTCGGCGATGCCGGCGCGCTGGTCAAGGCGGATCCCGACAAGCTCGCCGAGATGGTGCGGCTGAACTGCGAGGCCGTCGTGGTGCTGGCGCGGCACTTCCTGCCGCCGATGCTGGCGCGGCGCCGGGGCGGCGTGCTCAACGTGGCTTCCACGGCGGCGTTCCAGCCCATGCCCTACATGGCCGTGTACGCGGCCACGAAGGCTTTCGTGCTGAGCTTCTCCGCGGCGCTGGCCAAAGAGGCGGAAGGCAACGGCGTCACGGTGACGGCGCTCTGCCCGGGCCCGGTGCCGACGGGCTTTCAGGCGGCGGCCGGCATCGAGCCCGGCGTGGAGCGCATCGCCGCCTTGAGCGCCGAGGAGACCGCCGCGCGCGCCCTCTCCGCCTACGCCGCAGGTGACACGGTGTGCGTGCCGGGCGCCGTCAACCGCGTGCAGACCGTGCTGAGCAAGCTCGCGCCGCGTGAGCTCCTGACCTCGGCGATCTCCATCGCGATGAAGCGCGCGGGTCGCGTCAAATGAAGCGAGCCTGGCTGGTGCTCTGCTGCTTGTTCGCGCTGGCACGACCAGCCCGGGCTGCGGAACCGCTCGCGGTCTGGCACGCCTACCGCGGGGACGAGAAGGCGGCGCTCGAGCAGGTGCTCGCCGCCTTCGAAAAGAAGGAGGGCGTGAAGGTCGAGGCGCTTCAGGTTCCCCACGACGCCTACGCGGCCAAGCTCACCGCCGCGGTCCCCCGCGGTCACGGGCCGGACGTGTTCATCGACTCCCACGAGCGCATCGGCGATCTGGCGCAGCGCGGCGTGGTGGCGCTGCTCCCGCGGGAGGCAACGGGCGCGGGCTTCCCGGAGCGTGCGCTCGAGGCGCTGGCTTCGCCCCAAGGGCTGCGGGGGCTGCCGCTCGCGCTGAAGTGCCTGGCGCTCTACGTGAACCAGGACCTCGTCCCGGAGGTCCCGGCGAGCCTCGAGGGCTTCGGCGCGCTCCGCGCGAGCTTGCCCAAGGGCGTGGTGCCGCTCGTCTACGAGACGCGCAACATGTACTTCCACGCGGCGCTGCTCCACGCCTTCGGCGGCGCGCAGCTCGCTCCCGACGAGAGCTTCGGCTTTCGCGGCGAGGCCGGCGTGCGCTCGCTCGAGCTGGTGCAGCGCCTGATGCGTGAAGGAGTGGTCCCCGAGGAAGCGTCGGGCGCCGTCGTGGGCGAGCTGTTCAAGACCGGCAAAGCCGCGATGGCCATCAGCGGGCCCTGGTTCGCCAGCGACATCGGCCAGAGCGTGCGCTATCGCGTGGTGCCGCTGCCTCCGATCGAGGCGGCGGGCGCGCCGATGCGCCCGTTCTTGACCGTGGAGGCGGCGTCGCTGACGCCAAAGGGCAAAGGCAACCCTCAGGCCAGCCGCCTGCTCGCGTTCATCGCCGGCGACGACGGCGCGGAGCTTCGAGCGCGGGTGGGGCGGCAGGTCGTGGCGCGCGTCGAGCTGCCGCCCAGCGCCAAGGGCGACGCCTTCTTGGCGGCGTTTGCCGCGCAAGCCGCCGTGGCGGTGCCCATGCCTTCGTCGCCGCGCATGCGTACCACCTGGGAGCCCGCGGAGCGCGCGCTCAAGAAGACGCTCTCCGGGACGGTGTCCGCCGACGCGGCCTTGACCGAGGCCGCGCGTCGCTTCGAAGACGTCGTGCGCCCGCCGCCGCCGCGACGCTCGCCGAACGTCGCGCTGGTGCTGATTGGCGCGCTGTGCCTGGCCGGAGCCTTCTGGTTGTTCCAGCGCTCGCGCGGGGGTGAGCTCGGTCCCGCCCTCCGGCGCTCGCTGCCGGCCTACGGCTGGGTGGCTCACGCCGTTCTCGCGGTGGGCGCGCTGGTCATCTTGCCCATCGCCGTCGGCGCGGGCACCGCGCTCTTTGCCGGACGCCAGGGCGAGATGCACTACGTGGGGCTGGCCAACTTCGTCCAGATCCTGACGGCGCGGGGCGGCCCGCTGCTCGGCAGCGGCTCGTTCTACCTGGTGCTGCTGGTCACCCTGCTCTGGACTGTCGCGAACCTCACGCTGCACGTCGGTATCGGCTTCGCGCTCGGGCTGGCCCTCTCGCGCCCGACGCTCAGGCTCAAGCCGCTCTACCGGGTGCTCCTGATCATCCCCTGGGCGGTGCCGTCCTACGTCACGGCGCTGGCCTGGAAGGGCATGTTCAGCCGGCAGTTCGGCGCGGTCAGCGCCTTGCTCGAGGCCGTCGGCGTCGAGCCGTTCTCGTGGTGGGCGCGCTTCTCCACCGCATTCACGGCGAACCTCGCCACCAACGTCTGGCTCGGCTTCCCGTTCATGATGGTGGTCACGCTGGGCGCGCTCACCTCCGTCCCCAAGGAGGTGCTGGAGGCGGCCGAGGTGGACGGCGCGACGCGCTGGCAGCGGCTCTGGCGCGTGACCGTTCCGATGGTGGTCCCGAGCATGCTGCCGGCGGTGCTGCTCGGCGCCATCTGGACCTTCAACCAGTTCAACGTCGTGTTCCTGGTGAGCGGCGGCGAGCCGGACGGCACCACGGACATCCTGGTCTCCGAGGCGTACCGCTGGGCGTTCACGCGTCAGGCCCAATACGGCTACGCCGCGGCCTACGCCGTGCTGATCTTCCTGCTCTTGTTCGTGGCTTCTCGGCTCATGTCGCGGGTCGGGCGCGCGCGGGAGGCCACATGAGCGAGCGGCGCGTCAGCGTGGTGGAGAGCGTGATGTCGCACCTGGCGATCGTGGCGGCCGTGGCCTTCGCGCTCTATCCGGTGCTGTGGGTGATCTCGACGGCGCTCTCCGCGGGCAGCGCGCCCGAGCGGCGCGTGTTGCCCATCCCCAGCCAGCTCACGCTGGAGCACGTCACCGAGTTCGCGGGCAGCCCGCACGTGCTGTCGCAGGCGGCGTCTTCGCTCCTGGTGAGCATCGCGACCGCGCTGGTGGGCATCGCCATCGCGCTGCCCGCCGCGTACGCGCTGTCTCGCTTCTCGTTCGTGGGCAAAGACGCGGGCGTGCGCCTGCTGCTGGCCACGCAGATGTTCCCGATGGTGGCGAGCGCCGTACCGCTCTACATGGTGCTCGAGGCGCTGGGCCTGCTCGACACGCGCACGGGCCTGGTCGTCTGCTACGCGACCACCAGCGTGCCGTTTGCCATCTTCCAGCTGCGCGGCGCCTTCGACACCATCCCGAAAGATCTGGAGGAGGCCGCCATGGTGGACGGCGCTACCCGGCTCGGCGCCTTCCTGCGGGTGGTGCTGCCTGCGGCGCGGCCGGCCATCGCGGTCACGGCGCTGTTCGCCTTCATGAGCGCCTACAACGAGTTCATCCTGGCCGCGACCATCCTCGGCAAGGAGGAAGCGCTGACCTTGCCGGTGGTGCTCCAGCGCTACGTCGGCGAGCACGACGCGGCGTGGGGGACGTTCGCGGCGGGCTCCATCCTGGTCAGCTTGCCGGTGATGCTGCTGTTCTACGTGGTGCAGAAGAACCTGGTCGCCGGGCTGACCGCCGGCGGCGTGAAGGGTTGACGTCGCCCCGCGGCAGGGTTTGACGGAGAGCCGCGATGCATCACGTCCCGCACGACACCGGTTGGATCGAGGTCATCACCGGCTGCATGTTCAGCGGCAAGACCGAGGAGCTGATCCGCCGCCTGAACCGCGCCACGTATGCCAAGCAGCGCGTCAAGATCTTCAAGCCGCGCATCGACGCGCGTTACGCCCCAGACAGCGTGGTCAGTCACTCCAAGCAGGAGCTGACGGCGGTGGCGGTGGACGACGCCCACGAGATCCTGGAGCACGCCGCCGACGCGGACGTGATCGGCATCGACGAGGCGCAGTTCTTCGGCCCGCCGGTGGTCGGCGTGGCCGAGCGGCTGGCGAACGAGGGCAAGCGCGTCGTGGTCGCGGGTCTGGACCAGGACTACCTGGGACGCCCCTTCGAGCCCATGCCGCACCTGATGGCGGTGGCGGAGTACGTGACCAAGAACCTGGCAATCTGCATGCTCTGCGGGAACCCCGCGGATCGCTCCCAGCGCCTGGTGCGGCGTGACGCCACGGTGGTCGTGGGCGGCACCGAGTCCTACGAGGCGCGCTGCCGCCGCTGCTTCGATCCCGCGCTGTCGGCGCCGGCGCAGGCGCAGCTGTTCGACGCCGCCGAGGCTGACGCCTGAGGCGCTACTGGCGTCCGCACACGGTCGCCAGCACGGCCTCCAGGCGCTGAAGCGAGCGCACCTTCTCCAGCGAGCTGGGCATCGCTCGCACCAACGTCGTGTAGTCCTGGAGCTTGCGCGCGTCCGCGCCGCTGACCTTCTGGGCCGCGGACTCCAGCGCGGACAGCTCGGTGTCGGAGGGCAGACTGCGCGTCGAGCTCAAGAGGTCGATCGAGTAGTCCACCCAAGCAGCGGAGGGCAGGGTGCGCGCCAGGAGGAGCGCTTGCCTCATCGCCAGCTCTCGCGACAGGGCGTCGCAGCCGCCAGCGGCCGCAGCTGCCAGCACCTCGCGCAGCCTTCCGCCGAGGATGAGCTCCGCGCGTTTGGCGTCGCCGGTGCCAATGGCGCGCTCGGCGACGCTGCCGAGCAGCTCGAGCGCGTGGGCCTTGGACGTGGCGACGTTGCGGCTCTCCCCCGGCGCCGGCAGTGAGTCCACCAGCGTCGGTCGCCCGGAGGGGCGGTGATCGGGCGGTAGGCTGTCCGGTACCTCTCCCAACGACAGCTCGAGCTCGACGTCCCCGACCAAGAGGCGATCGCCCGGCATGATGGCTTGGCGCCCGCGCACCACGCGCCGGCCGTTCACGAACACGCCGTTCGAGCTGCCGAGATCCTCGACGCTGACCCCCGTCGAGTCGACGACGATGCGCGCGTGCAGGCGCGAGACCTTGGCGCCGTCGAGGATGACCTGACAGTGCGCGCTGCGCCCGATCTCGTAGCCCCCGGGCGCCAGCGGCAGCCAGCCGGTGGGAACCTTGAGCCGGTACGGCATCACCCCAGGCACGAGCCCAATCTAGCGCCCTCACGGGCAGATGACATAGACCAGCTCGAGCTTCGGCCGTGCGACCGGGTCCGTGCCTTCGCGGCTCGCGAAGTGGAGCTTCTCGCCATCGAGCGGGTCATCGACGAGTGGCTTGACCAGCCAGCCTTCGTTGCCGAGGGAGCCGTCGAGCACACCCGCCACGTCCGCGGTGACGTCCCAGCCGAGCGTGTCGCCGACCTTGACGTTCGGTCCGACCGCGACCTGGCTCGAGGGTGGCAAGAAGTCGCCGCCGTTCTTCAGCCAGTTGGATGATCCGTCGTACTTCGCCCAGGTCGCGCCGTCCTCCGTCCAGCTCTTCTGCAAGCGGTGCGCGCCGAGGTCTTGGGTTGCACCTTCGTTCAGCAGCACGCGCAGAGAGAGCGTCGCCTTCTCGAGCTTCGCGCCGGCCGGCAGCGTCCCCTTGCTCAGCTCGAACCCCACCAGCGCGCGTTGCCCCGAGCTCTGGGTGAAGGTGAGGACCTCCAGGATCGACTTGCTGCCATGGTTGGCCGTGGGCGGACTGCTGCCAATGTAGGTGTCGCGAGCAGCGTCCAGCGTGAGCGCTTGCTGTCCCCCGCACCCCGCCGCGTCGCCGGCGTCGCCCGCGTCTCCGGCGCTGCCGCCGCTGCCACTGCTGCCACCTCCGCTCGTGGCGCCGATCCCGGCCGTTCCCCCGGTTCCACCCCCGGGTGTGGTTCCTGCAACGCCCCCCGCCCCCGAGTCGTCCTCCAAGCGGGGGGCCGTGTCCGGGAACAAGCTACACGCCGCGCACGCCAGCCCGATGCTGAACAGAAGGACGCGACCCACCGCGCGAGTATGCCACAGCGAGTCGACCCTTCGAGGCTTTCCCCCTATAGTAGCTGCGTGCGGAACACGCCGGTCACTTGGCCGCGCGCGGAGCTCAGTGGGGGCGTCCCGAGCACGGGGCGTCGCTTCGCGTTGCTGATGGGAGGAAACGAGCTCGCCCTCTCGCGGGGTGAGCTCCTGCTGGGGCGCAGTCGGAGCTGCCAGGTCATCGTAGAGGACATGCTGGTTTCGCGGCATCACGCCCGGCTGTTGGTCTCCAAGGTCGCGCTCTTCGTCGAGGATCTGGGCAGCACCAACGGCGTGATCGTCAACGAAGTCCCCATCTCCGGGCCCACTCCGCTGCACGACGGCGACCGGATCATCGTGGGCACCCAGGAGCTCGTGGTGCGGGCCGTGGACGACGGGATCGAGACACTCGAGCCACCGTCCCCGCGGGTCAGTCAGCCTACGCCCAAGGCCCAGCCGTCGGTGCAGCTGGCGGCGGTCGTCACACGCCAGCAGCCGACCCAGCCGGAGGTCCCGGCCCAGGTGACGGTTCCCATGGTGCGAGCGCCGGAGCCCTCGGTGTACCCCTCGGAGGGGGGCGACACCACCCAGCGCACCGAGAAGGCGGACGGCCTCTTGACCATGGCGCGCATGGCAGATCGCATGATCGCCATGGGGCGCCACGACGCCGCGGCGCGCTTGCTCGGCGATCACCTGAAGGGCGTGCTCGCCAAGGCCAAGCAGGGCCGGGTGGTTCCCCGTGACGTGCTCGACACGGTCGGCGTCTACGGTCTCAAGCTGAGCGAAGTCACCCACGACGCGACCTGGGCGAACCTCGCCATCGAGCTGCACTCCATGGCGCGCCGGCCGCTGCCGGAGCGCGCGGTGGGCATCCTCGAGCTCTTGCTTCTGCGCTTGCCGGAGCTCGATCGCCAGCTGCTCCTCCGCTTCAAGGCCGCGTTGCGCGACGCTGCCGACAACCTCTCGCGCGAAGAGTGGACGCTCGTCGAGCGCATCCTGAAGATGCCGACCAGGTGAACCGTGGCCGCCACAGCAGCAGCACCGAGCTTCGAGTCTCGCCGCCGGCTGGCGGGGAGCCGGCTCGGTCGCTATCAGGTCGGCTCCCGCATCGGCGTCGGCGGAAGCGCTGCCGTCTACCTCGGGCGCCTGACCGGACCGATGAGCTTCGAGCGCTTCGTCGCCATCAAGGTCGTGCACGACCACCTGTCCGAGGAAAAGGAGTTCATCAGTCAGTTCCTGGACGAGGCGAACCTCTTGGTGCGCGTCGCGCACCCGAACATCGTGCAGGTGCACGAGCTGGGTCGTGAGGGCGACACGCTGTTCCTGGCGATGGAGTACCTGCACGGACAGCCGCTCTCGAAGCTGACGAGCGCACTCGGGCGTCGCAACGAACGCCTGGCGCCGGAGGCCGTCGCCTGGCTCGGTGCGCGCATCGCCGACGGTCTCGGCTACGCCCACCAGCTCGAGGACGATCAGGGGAACTCCCTCGGGCTCGTGCACCGCGACGTGAGCCCGCAGAACGTGTTCGTGACCTACCGCGGCGAGGTCAAGCTGATCGACTTCGGCATCGCTCGCGCTGCCGGACGCATCGCGCAGACCACGCTCGGGCGCGTGAAGGGCAAGTTCAGCTACATGGCGCCGGAGCAGGTGCTGGGCAAGGAGTTCGACCACCGCGCCGATCTGTTCGCGCTCGGCGCGACGCTGTACGAGGCCGCGGTCGGCGCGCGTTTGTTCGCCGGGATCGACGAGTCGGAGACCTTGCACAAGCTCCTGTTCGAGGAGATTCCGGACCCCTGCGCGCGCGTCGAGGGATTCCCCGAAGAGCTCGGCAAGATCTTGTCGCGGGCGCTGGAGAGCGAGCCTGACAAGCGCTACCAAAACGCCGGCGAGCTGGCGCGGGATCTCGACGCGTTCGTGCGCTCCCGTGACACGGACGACCCGCAGGCGCTGCTCGCGGGTTCCGTGACCCGGCTCTTCGAGAGCGAGCGCGAGGAGCAGCAGAAAGCCATCGAGGCGCTGCGCCAGGCCTCCACCGAAGAGGTCACGGGTCGCGACGTGCTCGGCGCGAACGAGCGCGCGAGCGGCGTGGTTTCGCTGCGGCCCGAACCGCAGAAGCCGCGCCTCTGGGCGTACGCGCTGGCCGCCGGCGGCGCGGTGCTCACGGTCGGGCTCGCGGGCCTCGCGCTCAAGTCGGAGCCGAGGCCCACGCCCGGGCCGGCGCCCTCCGCGGCGCCGCTGCCCGCAGAGGTGAGCGTCGAGGTGACGACCCAGCCCGACGTCGAGGCGACGATTCGCGTCGCGGGTGTGTTGGCGGAGGGCAGGCCTCGGCGCGCGAGCGTGCCTCGGAGTGAGACGGCGGTGGAAATCGAGGTGAGGGCGGAAGGCTTCGAGCCGGCCAAGCTCTCCGTGGTGCCCGACCGCGAGCGCGGCGTCGTCGTGCCGCTCTCGAGGATCCCGGAGCCTCTGCCGGCGCCGAGCGCGGACAAGCCGGTGAAGAAGGGCGGCGCCAAGACCGGGCCCGCCACGAAGAAGGGCGACCCTCTCGTCACCAAGTACCCCTTTGGCAAGAAGTGAGACGGCGCAGTAACCTCTGGCGTCGATGCGCGTCTGGCGAAGCCTGCTCCTGTCTCTGGCCCTCGCCGCCGCGGCGACGCCGCTCCGAGCCCAGGAGTGCGACCAAGGTGCCGAGACCTGCGGGCGCCTCGAGTTCGAGGCGGGCATCGAGGCCTACCGGACTCAGCGCTGGGCGGACGCCGCGGCGCACTTCGAGGCGGCGCAGAAGCTCCGGCCCCATCCGGTCGTGCTGTTCAACTGGGCCCTCGCCCAGTCGAAGCTCCGGCGCTACGTGAGCGCGCTCGGGCACTTCGAGCGGGTGCTGGCGGATCCGGAGACGCCGAAGGACCTCCTGCCCGAGGTCCAGAACGAGAAGGCGCAGGCCGAGCGCAACGTGGCCACGCTGGAGATCGACGCGGCTCCGGGCGCCCAGGCGTTCGTCGACGAGCAGCCGGTCGAAGGCGTTGCGCGCGTGGATCCGGGGGAGCACCATGTGCGCGTGGTCTTGGACGGCAAGACGCTGCTGGACAAGACCCTGCGCCTCGAGGCCGGCGAGCGCCTGCGGCTCGCGGTCCACCGTCCCAAGGAGGTCGTCGTTCCGCCGCGCAAGCCACCGCCACCCCGGCCGCCGCCTCCTCCGCCACCGGGACCGAGCCCGCTCTGGTTCTACGTGGGAGCGGGCGTCACCGCGGTGGTCGGCGGCGTGACCGTGTGGAGCGCGCTGGATACGCAGCGCGCGTTCGACGACTACGAGCGCGATCTGCCGGGCCTGAGCCAGCGACAGGCCGACGCGCGCGTGGCGGCGGGGCACGACAAGGAGCTGCGCACCAACCTCTTGCTCGGCGCGACCGCGCTCACGGCCGCCGGCACCGCGGCCCTGGGCCTTTTCGTGGTGGACTGGGGTCGGGGCCGCGAGCGCGCCGCGCTCTACCTCGGGCCGACCGGGCTCGGCGCGGTGGGTCGCTTCTGAGCGCTAGCTCTTTCCGCACTCCGCCAGCTCCTCGAGCGCCTTGTCCGCCAGCGCGATGCCGTTCGGGAAGCTCTCGCCTTCCACCACTCTGCGCGCGAGCCGCCCGTCTGGCGAGATGCGCCAGGGGCTCTTCTTCTTGCCCACCAGCTCGCCGATCTTCATCGGGTCGAGCGGCGTGTCGTCGCGCAGGTGCAGCGACACGCTCTTCGCGCTGGCCTCGCAACCCAGCACCATCAAGCGCCGCAGCTCGGTCTTCAGCCGCATCAGCTCGACCAGGGCCCTGGCCTCGACGGGCGGAGGCCCGAAGCGATCTTCCATCTCGGTCGCGATGTCCTGCACCTCGTGCTCGTCGCTCGCGCTCGAGAGGCGCTTGTACAAGCTGAGCCGCACGCCGATTTCGGCCACGTAGTCCTCGGGCAAGAGCGCGTCCACGTCGAAGGAGAGATCCGGATCCACCCCGTGGATCACGGTCTCTCCCCGGAGCTCGTGAGATGCCTCCTGGAGCATCTGGCAGAACAGGTCGAAGCCGACGCTGGCGACGAAGCCGCTCTGCTCGGCGCCGAGCAGATCTCCCGCGCCGCGCAGCTCCATGTCGAGGGTCGCGATCTGAAAGCCCGCCCCGAGCTCGGTGTGGCGTTCCAGCGCCTCGATGCGGCTCCGGGCCTCGTCGCTGAGCTGGCTCGGCGGCGGCACGAGTAGGTAGCAGTAGGCGCGCTCCGTGCTGCGCCCGACCCTTCCGCGCAGCTGGTAGAGCTGCGAGAGCCCGAACATGTCGGCGCGATCGACGATGATGGTGTTCGCGCGCGGGATGTCGAGCCCGCTCTCGATGATGGCGGTGGAGACCAGCACGTCGAAGCGGCCCTCGACGAAGTCGAGCATGGTCTGCTCCAGCGCCGCTTCGCTCATCTGCCCGTGACCCACGGCGACCTTCGCGCCAGGCACCAGCTCCTGCACGCGGGCGGCGCGCTCGTAGATGCCCTCGACGCGGTTGTACACGTAGAAGACCTGCCCGCCGCGCGACAGCTCGCGCTCGATGGCCTCGCTGATGATCTGCTCGTCGTAGCGCGAGGTGATGGTGCGGATGGAGCGCCGGTCCATGGGCGGCGTCGTGATCAGGGACATGTCCCGCATGCCGCCCACCGCCATCTGGAGCGTGCGCGGGATGGGCGTCGCCGAGAGCGTGAGCACGTCCACCGACGCGCGGAGCTGCTTGATGCGCTCTTTGTGCGTGACGCCGAAGCGCTGCTCTTCGTCCACGATCAAGAGCCCCAGGTTCTTGAAGTGGACGTCCTTGCTCAGAACGCGGTGCGTACCGACCAGCACGTCCACGCTGCCGTCCTTGAGGCCCTTCAGCGTGTCCTGCGACTCCTTCTTGGACTCGAAGCGGCTCAGCGGTCGTACCTGGATGGGATACCCGGCGAGGCGCCCCGCGAAGGTCAGGTAGTGCTGCTGCGCGAGCACCGTCGTGGGGCAGAGCAGCGCGACCTGCCGCCCCGACATCGCCACGCGGAACGCCGCGCGGAGCGCGACCTCCGTCTTGCCGAAGCCCACGTCGCCGCAGACCAGCCGATCCATCACCGCGGGCTTCTCCAGGTCGCGGTTGACCTCCTCGATGGCCGCGGCCTGATCGCGAGTCTCCTCGTAGGGGAAGGTCGCCTCGAAGGCGGCGTATTCGTCGTCGCGCGGCTCGATGGGCTCCTTGGTCAGCGCGGCGCGCTCGGCGTAGAGCCGGAGCAGCTCGTCGGCCATCTGGCGCACGCGCTTCTCGACGCGTGCCTTGGTCTTCGCAAAGCTCGAGCCCCCCAGCTTGTCCACCCGGGGAGCGCCTTCGCCGCCGGAGTACTTCTGGATCTGGCTCAGGCGGTGGACCGGCAGGAACAGCTTGTCGCCGCCCAGGTACTCGACCACCAGCAGCTCGACGCTCACGCCGTTCAGCGTCTTCTTCTCGAGCCCCAGGTAGCGGCCGATGCCGTGATCGACGTGCACGACGTAGTCGCCGGCCTCCAGCGCCCGCAGATCCTCCAGGAACGCCTGTGCGCTCTTGCTGCGCTCCTGCCGGCGGTGCGCGCGCTGGCCGAAGATCTCCTCCTCGGTGACCAGCACGAAGCGCTCGGCGGGCACGATGGCTCCGCGCGCCAGCTCGCCGGTGACGATGCGCACCGTGCCGTGCGGCGCCCGGGACTCGGTGTCGGCGACGCGGAGGCCGCGGTGGCCGAGCAGCGTGGCGATGCGCTCGGCCTGCGTGGCGGTGCGCGCGGTGATGGCCACGTCGAGCCCGGCCTCGTGCCAGGCGCCGATGCGGCGGAGCAGGGGGTCGAGGGCGGCGCCCTTGCCCCGCTCCGAGCGCGCACGGCCGACGGCGCGCCCCAGATCTGCGTGATCCCGGATGGCCAGGCTCGGCGCGTCCATGGGAGCGAGCTCGAGGTCGTCGAGCGCGGTGTGACCGGCGCCGCTGGAAGCCACCGCAGTGCGGTGCAGCGCGACCAGCGGGCGCTCGGCGAGCGCCGCGCCGAGCCCTGCCTCGTCCACGTACAGGTCGGCCGACCCGAAGCAGGGCTGCCCGCTCTTGTGAGCGAGCGCGGCGTCGGCGTGGGCGAGCTCCTCGCGCACCCCGGCCACCACGCGGGCCGGATCCTCGACCACCAGCACCGTCTCCGGCGGAAGGTAGGACCAGAGCGGGACCAGCTGGTGAAACGCCGGCAGAAATCCGTCGAGGCCGAACAGGCTGCGGGCCGTGGCGACGTCCTCCTCCAGCGCGCGGGCCTTGGTCGAGGGCCAGTCCACCGCGTCGCACAGCGAGCGCAGGATGGCGCGCGCCCGCTCGGAGGCAGCCGGCGTGGTGATGGCCTCGCGCGCCGGCGGCAGCCAGACTCGCGCGATCGTCTCGCTCGTGCGCTGCGACTCCGGGTCGAAGGACTTGAGCGACAGGATCATGTCCCCGTACAGCTCGGCTCGCACCGGCAGCTCCGCGCTCGGAGGCCAGACGTCGAGCACGCCGCCGCGCACGGCGAAGCTCCCGGGATCTTCCACGACCGGAGCGCGCAGGTAGCCGGCGGCCGCGAGCTTCTCGGAGACTTTTCCGACGTCGATCTCGTCCTCCGCGACGAGCTCGACCGCGGCGTCCCTGAGCGGCGCGGGGGGCACGAAGCGACGCACGAGCCCCGCGGCGGTGGTGACCAGGAAGCGCCAAGGCAGCCCTTCGGCGACGTGGAACAGCGCGCTGGTCCGCGCCATCTGCGCCCGCCGGTCGGGGCGGACGTCCGCCCAGGGCGTGGACTCCGCGGGCAGGATCGCCAGCGCGGCCTCGCCCTGTGCGACGCGCGCCGGGTCGAAGGGCATGGCGCGGGCCAGGAAGCCGAGGTCGGCGAGCGCGCGCCGCGCTCCGTCCACGTCCGGCGCGACGTACAACACGCGCGCCCCGGCGAGCGCGAGCGCGCGGGAGACCAGCGCGGGGGCCGAGCCCTCGGCGCCGACGACGTGGAGGTTTCGGCTGGCGCGGGCGAGCTCTGCCACCTCGCGGGCGCTCAGCACCTTGCGACCTTCCGGCAGCGCGAGCGCGTCGAGCAGGCGCTCGGATTCGGGCTGCTCCTCGGCGTCGGTCACGGCTCGGGCGTGGTCTCGCGTGTTCGCTCGGCGGCGGCAAGCAGATGATTCTGAGCGCGCAGGCTCCAAGGCCCGCGCGGGTGCTTGGCCAGGTGCGCCCGGAACAGCTGCGCCGCCGGGCCCCACTGTCCGGCGCGGTAGTGGATCACCCCGCGCGCGAACAGGCCCGGGTACTCGAGGTCCACCTTCTCGACGGCGGCCACGTAGCGCGTGGACTCCTCGATGCTGCGGGCCCGATCCGGGTGCGCGAGCAAGAACCGGTAGTAGGTCCGGAGCTCGTTGGCGGTCGGCGCGAACGCCGGCACACCGCGGAGGCCTGTCGCTTCGCTCCAGCGCACCTTGAACAGCGCACGGCGCTCGGCGGGAGTCGCGACCAGGCGACGGCCTCGGAGCCAGCCCGCGGCCTCCGCCTTCGCTGCGAAGCCACCCCCCAGCTCCGCGAGCTCGGCGCCAAGGTCCTCGCGGAGCTCCCAGCGCGTGAGGGCCGCCAGGAACAGCTCGGTCTGGAGCGCCTGGAGCCGGAGCACGCTGTCGTCGCCGTGCTTCGCACGCGCCGTCTGTCCGAGACCGCGGAGCTCGAGCAGCTTGCGAGCCGCGTCGCCGGAGCGCCCCTCCGCCTCCGCCTTGCCGAACGCGCGCAGCGTCTCGCCGAGCGCGCGCACCAGGTAGGGCAGCGGCTCGGCGGCGGCGGCCTGCGCGAGCTCGCGGTCGCGCGCTGCGACGTGCTCGGCTTCGCGATGATCCACGTGGGGCAACGGAATGGTGTCCGGCGCCGCGGGACGGGGCACGACCAAGAGCGCGAACGTCACGGCGATCACGATCGCCACCAGGGCCGGCTGCCAGCCCTCCAGGTGGCGCGAAAATCCGCGGGCCCGCCCGTGCACGCGGCCGTTCTTGACTTCGCTACTCACGCCGCTCAAGGTAGTTTTCCCGCCGGTCGGAGGCGCCAGTGCAAGACAAACGCGTTCACCCTCGGGTCCAGGTAGAGATCAGCGTATCCTGCGAGCGCAAGGACGGTCCGCCCGTGGCCGGGGTCGTCAGAGACGTGAGCATGGGCGGCATGTTCGTCGAGTCGGCGGAGAGCCTGGCGTTCGGCACCGAGCTTAGCATCGCCATGAAGATTTCCGGCACGGACCTCAAGCTGCCGGGCACCGTGCGCTGGGCAAAGCCGGGCGGGTTCGGGGTTCAGTTCGGGCTGCTCGGCGCCAAGGAAACGCACACCATCGCCCGCATGCTCAAGGGCTAGGGGGTGTCCCTAGTTCGGTGTGCGACCGAGCGGCTCGATCCGCGCCGCTCGGCGGTCAGCCGAGCCCCGGAATCACTTGAACAGTCTGGTCATGATCAGATCTCGATCCGCCAATGAGGCGTGAGTGCGGAGACCGGCCGGGGCCGGCGCCGGCCGTTTCGACCGAACGGAAGCGTCGCGAGGCGTCTGCTGCCGCCAGCGGAGCGCGAATCAGGGACAACCCCTAGAGCACCGTGCACTCGCCGACGCCGGCGGGATCCCGCGCGTAGTGCACGCAGGTCCCCTCGGAGGCCGGGCAGGAGGGCTCGCCGCCGCCGGGGACCGCCTTGCACAGGCGCCTGCACTCGTCCGCGACGCAGGCGAAGCCGGCCTTGCACGGCTTCTTCGGATCGCAGGCGTCGCCGGGCCCGCCGGTCCCGGCGGGCATGCAGGCGACGTTGCCCGTCGGGTCCACGATCTGGCAGCTCCGCCCGGGCTCGGCCGCGCAGGCCTTCGGATCGAGCACGTCGCAGTCGTTGACCGGCGCGCAGACGTCGGCCTTGGCGTACACCGGATCGCCGCCGCCCGGGCGCACCAGGTAGACCTGCTGGATGCAGCTCTGGTCCTTGGGGCACGCCGACCAGTCGCCGCCGCAGCAGAGCTTGCGACAGGTCCCGGGGGTCACGCCGCCGTCGGCGGCGCCGCCGATGCCGACGCAGAACGCGCCGAGCGCGCAGTCGTTCCAGGCAGAGCAGCTCTCGCCGGGCTGCTTGGCCCCCGCGCTGAAGCACTTGGGTGGCCAGTCGCCGTTCGCCGGCGGGGTGTCGGTCGGGATGCAGCTACCCCCGCTCGGGCAGTCCTGCTTCTGGTAGTTGCACTCCCCGGTCTGGCACAGCGCCTCGCCGTTCGGCGCGTCGGGGATGATCCCGCCGCCGTCCAGGATCACGTTGGGGTTGCCCGCGCTGCCGGCCGCGCCGCCGCTGCCGGACTTGTCCTCGCTGCTCCCGCAGGCGCCGAGGTAGGCCAGGGACGCCAGCAAGCCGAAAACCGAGAGGCGGGTCATGCGATCAGCATTCATCGGGTCAGCACCCAAATCCAGCCGGCGGTGCCGGCCAAAGCCACGAGCACCACAGTAGTGGCGGCGGTCCCCGCGAAAATTCGAAATCCGCGCCGGATCCCGCCGTCGCCTCGGGCCGGGTGCCGCGCCGCCGCCGCTGCCGCGAAAGACCAGGGCAGCGCGGCCAGGTGGAGGACCACGAACACCAAGAGGCACGCCCACATCGCCCACTCCAGGACGAGCTCGACCTGCGCCGCCTCGATGCCCGAGAGCTTCAGATCCCGAGCCGCGTCGGCGACCAGCTTGGTGCGCGCGCCGGCTCGGCCGGGGTTCAAGAGCTCCTGCCGGCGCAGGATCATCGCGAAGGGCAGTGCTCCCGCCGCGGTCAGAAAGCAGACCGGGTAGGCGAGAAAGTGCCCGACCGCGAAGCGCCCCCAGAACGCCTTGCCCGGCTTGGGTCGGCTCGTCCCTTCCGCGCTCACCCGGCTGACCTAGCGCGATCATTGACGCGACGAAACCCGCATGATCCATTCCCCACATGACCGACGTCCCGACGACACCGAAGGAGTTCTTCACCCAGTACCTGCCCTCGCGCTTCGAGGCGATGAAGGCGGGCCTGTCCGGAAAGTCCTCCAGCGGGTCGATGGTGTTTCGCGTGACCGGCGCCGGGGAGTGGACGCTGCGCCTGAAGGACGGCGAGCTCGAGGTGAGCGAGGGCATGCAGGACGACGTCATCATCCAGGTGACCGTCGGCCCCGAGGACTTCGAGCCGATCTTCGTGCAGGGCGCCATCATGCAGGGCGACGCGGAGCTCAAGCCGGAGCAGCAGGTGATGGCCTTCAAGGCCCTGACCGTGGACGCCGAGCGGGTGAAGCTCGTGAAGAACATCCAGGGCACGGTGGCCTTCGTGGTGGACGCGGGCGGCCCCGCGCACAAGCTCGGGATCACCCCGGGCAACGGCACCCCGAAGCTCGACGCGCCGGACTGCCGGCTCGAGTGCAAGATGAACGACTTCATGGACATGCAGACGGGCAAGCAGAACCCGATGCAGTTGGCCATGAGCGGCAAGATCAAGATCGTCGGCAACGCCCAGATCCCAATGGCGCTGTCCGGCGTGTTCGTCTGAATCCGGCACACAAATATTCCCGCTCACGCTCTCCTCGGCTCACGTAATATGCCGGGTCATGCTGACGGGTGTGGGTCGCAGGCGAGGGGTGTTCTTTTGGTGTGCGACGGGGCTGGTGCTGGCCGCGGCGTGCGGGGGCGACGACGAGGCGGCAGCGCTCCGGCGCGCGAAGCTGGCGGAGGGCTGCCTCATCAACAGCGACTGCAGCCAGAGCCCGAATCCGCTGATCTGCGCGTTCCAGCGCTGTCACATCCAATGCAACACCAGCGCTGACTGCGAAACCGGGCTGCGCTGCGTGCTCGGGACCAAGCCCGAGCACGTGTGTCTCTTGCCGGAAGAACAGGACTGCGACTCATCCGCCAGCTGTCCTGCGCCGCTGCTTTGTGGCGACGATGGCGAGTGCCGCGACCCGTGCACGAAGGACGGCGACTGCGTGCCCGGACAGCTCTGCGTCGGCGGAGTCTGCGCCGACTCGTTCGAGCTGGTGAACGGCGCGTTGCCCAACAAGCTCGGCGACGCAGGCGGCGACGTTTCCGACCCGCCGGGCAGCGGTCAACCGTGCGAGTACAGCAGCGACTGCAAGGACCCGCTCGTGTGCATGGGTGGGTTCTGCAAGCTCCAGTGCAAGGGCAACAAGGACTGCTCGATCGGGCAGAGTTGCGTGGACAACCGCTGCACGACTGGCGGCGTCGTCCCCGACGCCGGCAGCGACGTGAGCCTGGACACCGGCGCGCCCTGCAAGCTGAACAGCGAGTGCACGGCGCCGCTGGTCTGCAAGCTCGGTAGCTGCGAGCTCGAGTGCAAGACCCAGGTGGACTGCGCCGCCGGCAAGCAGTGCCTGAACAACGCCTGCGTCTACGCGGCGCCGGACGGCGCGCCTCCGGGCTACGGGAACCCCTGCACGCACACCAGCCAGTGCTCGAGCGGCCTGGTCTGCGTGGCGGGCGGCGTCTGCGCCTACGAGTGCCTGAACAGCGGCGACTGCGACATGGCCGGCGGCTACTGCTGCCTGTCCAACTTCTGCGTGAAGGGCGGCGCGCTCTGCAGCCCGGACGGCGGCAGCGGCGGCAGCGGCGGCACGGGCGGCACCGGCGGCACAGGCGGCACCGGCGGCGCCGACGCGGGCAAGAGCTGCACCACGAACGCCGAGTGCAGCGACAACATCGTGTGCAACGGCGTCGAGCTCTGCGTGGGTGGCTACTGCAAGCCGCCGGGCCCGGTGTGCGACGATCTGAACCCCTGCACCACGGACGTCTGCAACGCCACCAGCGGTGTCTGCGAGCACACCGCCACGGTGACGCCGGTCGATCAGGACAAGGACGGGCACTTCGCCATGGGCTGCGGCGGCGGCGCCGACGACTGCGACGACAAGAACCCGAAGGTCTACGGCGGCGCGCCGGAGCTCTGCGATCAGCTCGACAACAACTGCAACGGCTTCGTGGACGAGGGCCTCTGGAAGGCGCAGCCGGCGACCACGCTCGCCACCGGCGCCGTCTACGCCGGCAAGCAGATCTACGACGACGTGCCGGGCGGCCCGGCCATCCTGCGCATGGCCGACGGGTCGTTCCGCGTCTTCGCCGTCGTCAACGGCTCGCAGAAGATGATCCGCGCCTACAAGCTGGACTCCGGGCTGGCCGTGCAGGGCAGCAACACCGACTTCGGCGCCTGGGAGCAGGTCTGGGGCCTCGGCGCGGCCACGGATGGCACCAGCATCGCGTTCGGGACGACCGTCCAGACAGGAGGCGCCGCTCAGACCTCCACGCTCTTCCGTACCGACGCGGCTCTCGGGACGCCCCTCACGACGCCGCTGGCGTCGGTCTACGGCTGGGGTTTGGACGGGGCCAACCTGGTGGCCAGCCGGCCCGACCTCGCCTGGAACGGCAGCGAATACGTGATGGTCTGGTTCGACCGCCACGGCGACAACGCCACGGACCGCATCTACGCCGCGACCATGAGCGCGGCCGGCGCCGGCACC
The DNA here is from genome assembly GCA_015075635.1 of Polyangiaceae bacterium. Lineage (NCBI taxonomy): Bacteria > Pseudomonadati > Myxococcota > Polyangiales > Polyangiaceae > Polyangiaceae bacterium. The sequence goes on along the minus strand of JABTUA010000001.1, from coordinate 578,079 downwards.
ACGCCGCACCTCCTGGACCCGGGCTCGGCGCTCACGAACACCACCTACACCAGCGGCTCGTCCCCGGTCATCGCAGCGGGGCCGTCGTCGACCCTGGCCGCCTGGCGCTGCAGCTCGAACGGCTGGCGCATGTGCTCGGCCGTAGGCACCAAGAACCTGAGCGGCCTCGTCGCGCCGATCCAGGTCTCCACCACCGTGCTGCAGGGCGACAACGAGTTCCCGGTCGGTGCCACCCACGTGGGCTCGAGCTTCATCGTCGTGACGAAACGCGCCTCCAACAGCACATTCGACCTGCACCGCATCCACGAGACCACCGGCGCCACGCTGGCGACCATCTCCGTCCCGTCCGGCGTGGGGGCCGGCGACGCGCGCGTGGCACCGGTCGCGGGCGGCGTGCTCTTGACCGCGGCGCGGAGCAACTACGTCTCCTTCGCCTGGGTGCCGGAGTCGCTGAGCACGCCCGCCGTCACCTTCACGGATCTCGACATGACCACCACGGTCAGCGTGCCCAGCGTCGCGCCCGTGGACGCGAACACCTTCGCCATGGCCTGGCAAGACGGCGCGCTGAAGGCGCGCCTCGTGAAGTGTCAGCCCTGAGTCAGTCCGGATCTTCGCCGAACAGGAGCCCGACTCGGAGCGCCACGGCCTCGAATGGCGGCGCGTTCACCGTCTCGCCCTGCTTGGCCTGGAGCGCGACCACGTACTCGCGCTGTTCGAGGCGGTACACGGTCAGGATCTTTCGCTCCGGATCGCTGATCCAGTAGAACGGCACGCCGGCCGTCGCGTAGACGCGGAACTTGTCCACCTGATCGGTCGCCGCGTTGCTGTTCGACAGGATCTCGCACACCCAGTCGGGGCGGATGCGCACGGGTCGGCCGGTGAGTCGCTCCGGCACGCGGTCGCGCCGCCAGCCGCAGACATCCGGGCGAAACACGTCGTGCGCGCCGAGCTCGATGTCGCACTCGGTGACGATCCACCAGCCCCCTGGTCCGCCTTGGCCGCTCTTGCGATGGAATTGGGGGCGCAGGAACGCGGCGAGCGCCGCCTGCGCGTCGGCGTGCTCGCCGCTCGGGCTGGCCTTGTAGACCAGCGTGCCGCCGACGATCTCGGCGGAGACATCCTCCCCGAGCGCCTCGAGATCAGCGAAGGTCAGGAGCCGCGGCGCCGCGCTGGACACCGGAGGAGCTTACCTCGCACCCGGGGGCACCGCGAGCAACGCGAGCCCGCGCCGAGCAGCGCGAGCCGCGTCGGGGGTTCGCTGGGGCGGTGAGCCCCCGCGGGAGGACTACGGCGGGGGCGGGTGGGCGGGAACGTGAATGGTCACGGCAGCGCCTCCCAGCGCAGCGACTCGCCGAGCTGAGAGTTGAGCTGCTGCGTCTTCCAGCGCTTCAGGCTCATGAAGTAGGTGCCGGGCTTCTTGCGCGTGGAGAAGAACGCGAGCAGGCGGCCGTCGGGGCTGCACGCGGGCGCGGTGTTCGAGCCCTGGTTCTGCGTCAGGCGCTGGATGCCGCCGCCTTTCTCGCCGCTCATCACGATGTCGTGGCGATCGCCGCCTACGGACACCGAGTAGACCAGACGGATGCCGTCCTCCGTGTCGCAGAAGGCCGGCGCGCCGGCGGTGAAACCCGCTGGGGAGACGGGCTTGTCGTCCACGTAGACGCGCTGCGAGCCCTTCTTGTTGCTGCCGCCGACCCAGGCGAGCTTCCCCGAGGGGCTCCACACCGGGTGGGTGGCCATCTCGCTCGAGCTGACCTTCTTCATCTCGCTGCCGTCGGGCTTGCCGACCCAGATGGCGCTGCCCGTGGACTCGGCGACGGCTACGGCCATCTTGGCGTGAGTCTTGTCGAAGGCCACGCTGTAGACGCTGGTCTTGAACGGGACGGCGACGCGCTCGTGCTTCGCGCCGTCGAAGCGCATCAAGCGATAGGGCGAGTAGTTCTTGCTCGTGCCGTAGAAGATCTGCTGGTTCGGGCCCCAGGCGGGCGCGATGGACGTGTCCTTGTCGTCACTGATCGGCCGGAGGTCGTGACCGTCGGAGTCCATGCGGAAGATGCGAAAGCTCTTCGTGCCCCAGCGGCCGCTGTAGACGAACTGGCTGGCGAAGCCGCCGGGCCGGCCGGTGAGGGCGCCGAGCAGCGCGTCCGTCACGCGGTGCGCGGTCACGCGCACGTCCTTCGGATCGACCAGGAGCTTCTTCTCGTAGACCGGGTCCTTGCCCACGTTCATGAAGTAGGCCAGGCCGAACACCTCGATCTTGCCCGATGCGTGCTTGCGCGCCGCCGCCTTCACGATGGCCTCGGCGCCGAGCTTCTTCCAGGCGTCCACGTCCACGGCGTCGTCGAAGCCGTAGAGCCCGGCGGGGGCTTTGGCGTCCGGGATCAGGTCGTACAGGCCGGTCAGCTCCAGATCGCGGCGCACGGTGCCGCGCACCACCACGTCTTCCATGTCCGGGGAGAGGGAGGGCAACACGGCGATCTTCGGCACGCGCTCGTTGGCGGTGGCGGAGCTGGTGACGACGAACTCGCCCAGCACGCTCTCGTCGGGCTTGGCTTCTTGTGCCGCCGCGGTCGCGCTGAGGAGCGCGAGCGCGACTACGGTGCGGGAGGTTGCTCGCATTTGGCGCCTTTTCCTGAAAACGTCGGGTACACCGTGGAGCCCAGGATGCCTGGGTAGAGCGGCGGCGGCGGCGGCACTTGCTGGCCGATGACGCCGTCCATGGTCGCCTTCACCTTGGCATCGAAGGCCGCGTTGCCGCTGGGCCGCGAGATGCTGTAGCCGGTCACGGTGCCGTCGGGGCTCACGCTGGCGTTCACCGCGGCCGACAGCTTCTGAAGCTCCTCGCAGGGCACCTGCCCCACCGGGGCCTTGAAGCGCGAGCTGAACCAGCCGGCGATCTTCATCCGGTACTGATCGACGGCGCGCGCCTTCAGCGGATCGGTCTCGGTGCCCTCCTTGACGCCGTCCTTGGCGCCCGGGCCCTCGACCTCGGGGTCCTTGTCCGCGACGGCAGCGTCGAGCTCCTGCAAGGTGGGATCGACCTCCTTGGCGAGCTCGGCGTCCGGCGGCGGGGCGGCGGCGTCGCCGATGGCGACGGAGCTGGTGGGCGCGGCCTGCGGGTCGTCCTTGGCCTTCTCGCTCGGCGCGCTCTTCTCCTCGAAGCGCTGCACCGGCGTGGGATCGAGCTTCTTCCACATGTCCGGCAGCTTCGGCTTGACCTTCTTGCCGCCGAGCTTGAGCAGCGGGGCGTCGTCGAGCACGGGCTTGACCGCCATGGGCAGCTCGCGCGGCAAGAGCTCCTCCTTGGCCTTGATCTCCACCCGGGGCTTTCCGGCGGCGATCAGCAGGATGAAGAAGAAGGCCTGAATGAACGACGCCGCGGCGACGGCGACCCCGACTTCCATCGGAGTGAAGCTCGGGAGGGCTTCGGCGCGGGCCATGGGTCACTTCTTCTTCTGAGACGGCGTTGCTGGCTTGCCCATTCCACCGGCGCCGGCTTTTCCGGGCTTCTCCGGCTCGTCGGCCACCTCTTCCAGCTCCGGCTGGACCAGCAGGTTCAGCGACTCGACGCCGCTGTTGCGGGCGGCGGCGACCACGTCGGCCACGATGCCGTAGCGCGCGTCCTTGTCGGCGCGGATGTAGAGCTCGCGCTCGGTCTGCACGCGCTGGCTCTCGCGCAGGGCCTGGGCGACTCTGCCGGTGACGTCCTTCTCGCCGAACAGCACGCGCTCTTCCTTGGTGACCGTCACGAGCAGGCGCGCGTCCTTCACCGGCGTCTCGGCGGCCTTCACCTCCGGCAAGTCGATGCGGAGGCCGGTGGTCAGGAGCGGCGCGGTGACCATGAACACGATGAGCAAGACCAGCATCACGTCCACCAGCGGGGTGACGTTGATGTCGCGGAAGCCTCCGCGACGTCGTGAGCCGACCTGCATGCCCATGGGTCAGCCTCTGGCGTAGCCCGGCTGCGCGGGCGGGCGGTTCGACTCCTTGACCAGCGGCACGGCGGAGGTCGGCCCGCCGGGATCCGCGGCCAGGACCTCGGCCCAGGCCTCGGACGAAGCGGTCAGCTCCTCCATCAGGTCGCCGATGCGCTTGTCCACGTAGTTGAAGCCGATGGTCGCGGGGATGGCCGCGACCAGGCCGAAGGCCGTGGCGATCAGCGCCTCGCCGATGGCGGGGGCCACCACGGGCAGCGAGGCGCTCTTCTCGACGCCGATCTTGATGAACGCGTTCATGATGCCCCAGACCGTGCCGAACAGGCCGATGAAGGGCGTGGCGGAGGCGATGCTGGAGAGCGTCGGCATCAGCGTCGAGGCGCGCTGCTGCTCCGACGCGATTGCGCGCTTGGCCACCGCCATCAGCAGGTCGCTCGACAGGTTCGGCATGTGATGCCGCTTCGCGAGCTCCATCACCACGCGTCCGCCGGGGGAGTCGCGGTGCTTGAGCGCCAGCGTGATCAGATCCGAAGAGCCCGCGGCGCGCTCGGCCTCGCGCTCGAACTGGTGCTGCGCCGACATCAGCCGGCGCAGCTGCATGCTCTTCAAGAGCCAGATCACCCATACTCCCGTCGCCGCGACGATCAGGATCAACAGCACCACCAGCACGACGCCCGAGGAACCGAGCATCAGCTTGACGGGGTTCAGCTGCGCGTCGGCAGCGGCGGGAGCGGCGAGCACCATGTCAGTCGCCGAGCACCACGTCGACGCGGCGATCCTTGCTCCAGGTCGCTTCGTCGGTTCCGGTCGCGTCCATCTCGCCTCGCGAGGTGGTGGCGATCTTGTCCGCGTTCATGCCCTTCTTGGCGATGAAGCCCTTGACGTTGTCGGCGCGCTTGCCGCCCAGGACCATGTTGTACTCCGGCTCGCCGCGCGGATCCGCGTGGCCCACCAGGCGCATCTCCCGGCCCGCCAGGGGGCCGCTGGTGAAGCAGGTGGCGAGCTGTCCCAGGATCTTGTGATCCTGCTCGCGGATGTTCGACGAGTTGAAGGCGAAGTGCGCGTCCACGTCCGAGATGCCGCAGGCCTTGCGGATCTCGTCGGAGATGTTGATCTGCGACTGCGCCGGGTTGTCGCCGGGTTTCTCGCCCGAGCCGTCGTTGGTGGCCTTCTTGGCGTTCGCGGTCGGGTCATCCGTGCCGCCGGTGGGAGCGGTCGGGGGTTTCTTCTCGTCGCCGCCGCACGCCACGCAGGCGAAGGCAGCGAGTGTCATTGCGAGCACGGCCGTCTTCATTTCTGTTCTCCTCTTGCTGATGGAATGCGTCGTGTCGTGGCGCTTCGTCGCCACGGCACCCCGGGCGTCGTCTCGATAGCAGGTTTGCCCGGTGTCGCGAAACCCCGGGTGGTTCGCGGGCATTCCCCCGGGGCGCCAACCCCCCGAAAATTCACGCCTTCACCGTCAGCGCACGACGCTGACGTAGACCAGGAGCCCGATCGTCGCGGCGACGAGCACCACGAGCACGGCGAGGGCCGTCGCGCGGCGTTTCACCACGGGCTCCGGAGTGCGCGCGACCTCGAGCGAGGCGATGGCGATGGCGAGGATGGTCTTCAGGCGTTTCTCGGCCTCGGGGCCCCGATCGCGATCGCCGGCCATGCCGCGGTAGCGGGCCGCGGCCTCCGCCAGCTTGCCCCGCTCGCGGCAGGCGTCAACGAACGCGATGTGCGCCTTCTCCTCGTCCCAGTGGTCGAGGGCGTTCTTCCACAGGGCTTCGACCGCGGGATCGGAGAGCTCGGCCATGGCGGGGTCAGAGGCGAAGCTCGCGCGCCAGCCGGCGCGTGAGCGTGAAGTAGTCCGTGCGGGAGAGCGGCACGTTGAGCAGGTGGAAGTCCTTGCCGGTCAGGCCCACGCAGCCGAAGCAGTAGTTGCAGCGGGAGAGCGACACCGAGCGCACCAGGTAGCTCGAATTCGAGCAGCTCTCGCACTCGACGCAGTGCTGGCAGCCGAGCAGGCCGCTCGAGCCGCGGCAGTGCGACGAGTCCGTGCAGCCGCGGCAGCCGACGCAGTAGTTGCAGCGCACCAGACGCTCCGAATCCCGGCAAAACGTGCAGGAGAGGCAGGCCACGCAGCCCGTGCACTGCACGCAGCCTTCGTTCTCGCGCTCGCGCCCGTGAGCCGACACCAGGTCGCGCAGGCGGCGCTCGAAGTCGTGCGCAGTCAGATCCGTGGGGAGCGCCTGGGCCACGGGGATCAGGCGCGAATGGCCCGGCGCAGCTCGGCGGCCGCGTCGCGGATCGAGGAGTCTTCGGCGTACTCTTCCAGCCTGCGCAGGCGCTGCTCCATGACCGGACGCTTGAAGGCGGGCGCCTGGGCCACCAGCACGCCGAGCACCTCGATGGCGGAGCGCGCGCGCTCCTCGTCGAAGTGGTCGAGGAGCTGGAGCTGCAAGGGCTGCTCCGCAGGGAGCTCGAAGCCCTCGCGCAGGAGCTCGTCCACCGCGCGGGTGATGGCGCCGCGGGTCTCGGCGGCCATCAGCCGATCGAGCAGGCGCAGGCGCAGCCGCTCGCGCTCGTCGTGGTCGGTCTTGGTGACCTGGACGATGCGCGCCGTTCGGCGTTGGACCGGCTCCGGCTCCGGGCGAGCGGGGCGGCCGTTGTCGGCCTTCAGCACCGCGGGGCGCACCGACTTGGGTGCCGCGGACATGGCCGCGGGCGCGCGGGCCACGAGCGGCGCGTTGGGGCGCCGGGCCGCGATCAGGATGGGCTCGACCGCTCCTCGCGGCTCGGATGAACGTTGCTTGCGCCTGCGCCGGCGGCCTCCGCCGGGCTTCTGGCGTTGCTGATACATGGTCTGTCCTTCCGCAACGGGCCCCGACCTGGGTGCCGCGTAGCACCTGGTGGGCTGTTTCCCCGACTCGGACGCAGCTCGCGTCGCAGAGTCCGACCCACCAGACCCTCGGTCCTTACCACAGGCCCGCGGCCGCGCATCCCGAAAATCACCGAAAGGTCCCACCGGGGTGCTTTGGCGGTCGACCGATGCCCCCGGCGCAGCTAAGGTCCGCCCGGCTCCGCCGGGGAGGCTCGATGCTCGAATACGGTCAGAAAGTCTGGAAAGACGGCGAGATCAGCGACTGGAAGTCGGGCGGCAATCTGTCGCTCCTGACCCACACGCTGCACTACGGGGTGGGTGCCTTCGAGGGCATCCGAGCCTACAAACGCGCGCGCGGCGAGACCGCGATCTTCCGCCTCCGGGAGCACATCGACCGGCTCTTCGACTCGTGTCAGCTGGTGATGATCAAGCCGACCGTGACCCGCGAGCAGGTCGTGCAGGGCTGCATCGACGTGCTCCGCGCGAACGAGATGGCGGAGGCGTACCTGCGCCCCATCGCGCTGATCGCCGACGGTGCCATGGGCGTGTACGCGCCGAAGAACCCGGTCGCGACCTACATCGCGACCTGGAAGTGGGGCACTTACCTCGGCCCCGAGGCGCTGGAGAAGGGCATCCGTTGCATGGTGTCGTCGTTCTCGCGGCACCACATCAACGTGTCCTTCGCCAAGGGCAAGCTGGTCGGCCAGTACATCAACAGCGTGATGGCCAAGCAGGAGGCGAAGCTCGCGGGCTTCGACGAGGCCATCCTGACCGACGTGAACGGTTACGTCTCCGAGGGCTCGGGCGAGAACATCTTCCTGGTCAAGAGCGGCAAGCTGCTGACGCCGCCGCAGGCGGCCTCGATCCTGAGCGGCATCACTCGCGATACCGTGATCACCCTGGCGCGCGAAGAGGGGCTGGTCGTCACCGAGCAGTTCATCACTCGCGACGAGCTGTACCTGGCGGACGAGGTCTTTCTGACCGGCACCGCCGCCGAGATCACGCCGGTGCGGGAGATCAACCACCGCAGCATTGGCAGCGGGCAGGCGGGCCCCATCACTCGCGCGATGCAGAAGCGCTACTTCGACGTGGTCAAGGGCAGCGACGACTCGCACCCGGAGTGGCTGACCCGCGTGTGAGCGCCGTGTCCCGGCTCGTGTGCCTGATGCTCGCGCTCGGGAGCGCGGCCTGCGCGGCGGCACCGCCGCCCGAGCCGGCGCCCGCGCCGGTGCCCCCACCGCCGCCCGTGCCGAAGAGCAGCGTCGGCATCGCGGATCGCGCCTGGGGCAGCGTGACCTCGGGGCGCTTCTCGGTGACCGTGTCGCTGCCGGAGCGCAAGGACTGGCAGATCGAGGACGTGCGCGAGCCCTGGTGGACCGCGCGGCACCCGCCCAGCTCGTCGGAGCTCTCGGTGAAGACCTGGCGCACCTCGCGGCTGGCGCGGCGCGAAGACTGCCAGAAGCAAATCACGCTCTGGCGCCCCAAGGCGCCGAACCCCGAGGCCGAGCCCGCGAGCGTGGTGGACCGCCGCGCGCTGGAGTCCCCGGCGGGCTACCACACCGAGCTCGTGGTGGGCGTGCGGCGCGCAGGCAAGGAAGGTGAGATCGAGGGCTACGCCCTCGCCGTGGGTCACACCATCGGGCAGTGCTACGCGGCGTTCTACACGACGCGCGCCCAGGGCGGGAACGCGGAGGCCACCGTGGGCGAGCGGCTCGCGCTGTTCGGCGACGCGGTGCTGCCGCGCATCGAGCGCGTCGGGATCGAAGACCGGGTGCGGTGACGTCGTTGCGCGCTACGGCGCCGAGGAGATCCCGTCGGGGATGGATTTCTTCGAGGTCGCACGCCAAGCGTGACCTGCGAAGTCCGGGCGGCCGATCCTCGGGCCGAGGAGGCTTCCGCCGGCCTCGCCGGACATTCTCGTGGGTTGCCGCTACCCCTTTCGGATCGCGATCTGATCGCGCCAAGACTGCTCAGCTCGAGGGCTGCTCACTTGTTCGCAGGCACGCACACGCTCCCGGTCGTGCCCGCTTCCATGAAGGTCGCGTCGGCCTTGCAGTCCGCGATCACGTCGGCGCCGCGGCAGCTGGCGCAGTCGCCCGGCGCGGTGCAGCTCAGGGCGCAGTAGCTCCCGCTGCCGTTCTTCACGCACAAGGAGCCGGTGGGGCAGTCGGCGTTGACCGCGCAGTCGCTCTTGCCGCAGTAGCCTCCCTTGAAGCTGGTCAGGCAGACGAGGCCGGCGGCGCACTCGGCGTCTCCCGCACACGATTCGCCCACGCCGCAGTCCACCGGGAAGCAGACCTTGCGGTTCTCGTTGCCGCCGCCCGTCGAGCGGCACCCGAAGTCGGGGTGGACGTTGTCGCGACAGTACTGATCGGCGTCCGCTCCACCGATGTCGGCGTTCTCGCAGCTCAAGAAGCACTTCTTCCCGGCCGTGCTCTCGAACGGCGCGCACACCTGCTTCAGCGAGGTCTTGCACTCACCCTCGACGGCGCAGCAGTCCGAGTCGTCCTGGCACATGTGCGTGCAGTAGCCCTCGTCGGTTCTGTCCAGGCAGATGGCCTCGCCCTTCAGCGCGCCGGCCTCGAGCTCCGGGTAGCAGTCCCCGGGGACCTTGCACACCGAGCCGACGTTGTCCGGGCTGCCGCCGCCGGTGCCGCCGCTGCCTCCTCCGCCGCCATCGTCGTCGTCGTCGCCGCACGCCGACGCGAAGACCAGGCCGAGCACGAAGGGAACTGCCAGGAGGGACCGCTTGCGCATGCGGCGAGTATACCTCAGGAGAAGTCGAGCGTCGCCCGCTCCAGCGACTTGCGCTCGCGCTTGCGCAGGGAGCCCACGGCCAGCACGCTCAGGCCCCGGCTCGTGAACACGTGCTCCGCGGCACGCCGCACGTCGGCACGAGTCACCGAGAGCAGCTGCGCTCGGCGCTCCGCGAGCTTGGGCGCGACGTCCGTGAGCACCCCGGACGCGACGAAGGTCGCCAGCTCACCCGGGTCGTCGAGCATCGCCTCGAAGTGCCAGCCCAGCCGGGCGCGCACCTTGTCGAGCTCCGCGTCGGTCGGGCCCTGATCCCGGAGCTCGCGTACCAGCGCGAACAGCTCCCCCAACAGCTCCTCCGCGCGTTCGTGGGTCGCCTCCGCCGCCAGGTCGAAGATGCCTCCGGAGACGTAGGCCTCGTAGCCCGCCGAGACGTCGTAGCAGAGCCCTTTCTCGTCGCAGATGCGGTGGTAGAGCCGCGTGGACATGCCGTCGTCGAGCACGCGGAGCAGGATGTCCGTCGCCGGCTCGAGCGGGTGCAGGTCGGGCGGCGCGCGGAACGCGACCCGGAGCTCGGTCTGGCTCCCGGCGTGGTCCACGTAACGAAAGCGCGGGGCGGTCTGCTCGGCCAGCGCCGGCGTGCTCGGCGCCGCGCCACGCGCGAGCCCCGCGAACACCCTCGCCACCTCGTCGAGCACCGCGCCGGCGTCCACCGGACCGGCGATGCAGAGCACGGTGTTGGCTCCGACATAGAGCGCGTCGTGGTAGCGGCGGAGCTTCTTCTCGTCCACCGCTTCCAGGTTTTCGGGCGTGCCGACGATGGGCCGGCCCAGCGGGTGATCGCCGAAGCACAGCGTCCGGATCAGCTCGTCGGCGCCCACGGGCTCGCCGTCGTCGTCCAGGCTCTCCAGGATCTCCTCGCCGACGATGCCCTTCTCGATCTCGATCTGGCTGAAGAGCGGCGTCCGGTAAACCTCCGCGAAGAGCGGCAGGGTCTTCGCGAACGACTCGACCGGCACGGAGATGGCCATGCTGCCGTGGTCCACGTAGGTCGAGGCTCCCAGCGTGCCGCCCAGGCTCTCGAAGGCGTCGGCCTGAGCGTGCGCGGAGGGGTGGCGCTCGGTGCCGCGGTACAGCATGTGCTCGAGGAAGTGGCTGACGCCGTTGTCCTCCGGGGGCTCGTAGGCCGGACCCGTGCGCAGCTGAGCGTTCACGACCACGCGGTGCACGCCGCGCATCGGCACCACGATGGCGCGCAGGCCGCTGTCGAGAGCGCGCTCCTCGAAGCGGAGCTCGTCGAGCTTCAACCGTCTCCCGAGCCGTCGTCGGCGGAGGTATCCTCGAGCAGCCGCTGGTCGTAGGTGATCTTGTCCTTCACCTTGCTGCGCAGCGCCGCGATGTAGCGCACGACGGCGTCCTGCTCCTTGGCCACCCGCAGGCCGCGCAGGATGGCCAGGCGGTCCTTGGCGAAGTCTTCCTTCTTGGCCAAGGTCTTCTCCTTGAGCTGGAGCACGGCGAAGCCCGTCGTGGTCCTGACCGGCTTGTCCACCAGCGCGTCCACGTCCTTCAGCTCGAACAGCTTGGCGGCCGGCGCCTCGCCGGGCATCGGGCTCTCGATGGGGCTGCCAGCGATGCTGAAAGGTGCGGTGATCTCCACCTTGGGGCGGAGCGCATCCTCCAACGCCGGCGGCTCGGCGGCGGGCTTCGGCGCCGCAGGCGCCTCGACCCCGGGCATCATCACGGGCTTCTTGGGCGCGCGCCGTCCGGCGTACTCGAGCGCCAGCTCCTTGGCGGCGTCCTCGAGCTTGGCGCCGCCCTTGGCCTTCTCGATCAGCTTGTCGGCGAACTCCTTGGCGAGCTCGGTGGCCATGGCCGGCACGGCCATGCGCCGCGCGGTCGCGCGCTTGCCGGTCTTCTCGACGTCTTTCTCCGCAAGAAGTCCGTGGAACTTGAGCACGTGGAAGCCGCGCTTCGACTCGAGGACCTCGGAGACCTGGCCGGCCTTCATGGTCTTGACGGCGTCGAGCAGCTCCTTGGCGCCGGGGCCGTAGCTCTCGTCCAGGCAGCCGATGTCGGCGGCGCCTTCGCTCGCGGACTTTGCCACGACTTCGAAGGCCTCGCCCTTCTTGATGCGGTCGAGCGCGCTCTGCACCTGCTGGCGCTTCTCGGTCTTGGTGGCGTCGCCGGACTCTTCCTCGACGGAGGCCACGACCTCGCTGACCAGCGGGCACTCCGCTTTCCAGCTGGCCTGAGCCTGCTTCCAGGCGTCATCGACCTGCTTCTGGTTCTTGAGCGCCCAGTCGTCCACGGCGCCGTCCGAGGCGTCCACCACCCACTTGCCGAACCACTCCCGTTGGACGGAGACGACGCGGGCCACGGCCTTCGAGCGCTCGCGCTCCCACTGCGCGTAGGCCTCGGTCTCGGAGACGCGGACCCGCGAGCGCACCAGATCGCGGACGCGCTGCGCCACCACCTCGCGGCGCTGCATCTCCTTGAACTCCTTGGGGCTGCGGTTCGTGGTGTTGCGCACGACCCGCTCGTAGATCTTGTAGTCGAACTCGCTCGTCTGGGCGCTCTTCACCGGCAGGAGCCGGACCATCTCCTGGCTGATCCCAAGCGAGTAGCCCAGCCAGTCCAGCTGGTGGTAGGGCACCGACACGCGGGCGCGGCCGGACGACAGCTCTTCGTCGAGCTCCTCCTCGCTCACCCCGACCCCGAGCCGCGCGGCCTCTTTGAGCAAGAGCTCGCGCTCGACGAAGCCGTCCATGACGACCTTGCGCAGGCCCATCTCCTTGACCTTCTTCTGCGGGAGCTCGCGGGGGACGATCAGCCCGAAGGCCGCGAAGTACTCCTTGCGGTCGATGCAGCTCTCCAGGAGCTTCACCGCGCACTCGCGGGAGATGCCCGCGCCGCCCTCGCGCCCGGGGCGGAACTCCATGATGAAGACGACGATGATCGCGAAGACGATCCCGCCGATGATGATCTGGCCGCCTCCACCTTTGCGAAAGAACGACAGCATGGCTCTGGGGTGCGCGCCTCGAGGGGGCGCGCGAAGGGCGACGGACCTACCACGCTCCCCCGGGCTGGTCTACGTCCCGCCTCGGGTCGCGACTTTCGGCCACTCCAGCGCGACCCGCAGCTCCGGCATCAGCTCCGCGGCGTCGCCGATGGCGCGCTCGTAGGCGACCTCGTACCAGGTGTCGAGCACGCGGGTCTTGTCGCCGGGGTCGTGGATGGGCACGACGGTGGTGCTCGCCTCGGTGTAACCCCGGAGCTGCCCAGGTTGACCCAAGCGGCGCGCGTGCCCGAACAATCCCTCTGGACTTTCACCTTGGAAATCACACGCTTGCGCGCGAAAGACGACCCGAATCCCCAGCGAGCCGTCCTGCGACAGCACGCTGACGCCGCTGTCCATGATCAGGTTGTCGCGAACGCGGTCGGCCAGCATCACTCGATCAACCAGCGTCCGGTAGATCTCGAGACCCTCGCTAAGCAGCAGCTTTTTCAGCTCTTGGGGGGTCGGGGGCGGCATGTGGCTTGCAGCGTGGTGGGGGAGCTTAGTCCATCCGGAGGCCGGGTGCCTTCCCAGTTTCTCGCGATGGTCAACGATTTTCGATGATTAGCGACAACCCCCGCTCTTCGAAGCCAGCGTTAGAAACTTCGCAGACCACGCTCCCAGCGTCAAGGCGGGTCGGACTCGGAGGTCATGCCGCGCGCTCCCGAATCTTCGCGCGGCGGACGCATCCGAGGAGGAGGTTTGATATGTTCACCCGGATCGTGAGCGGCCAAGACTCGACACCCCCGTCCGGAGCGGGGTCGAACGCGCACAGCACGCGCCGCCAAACCGGCGGGGCGCGGCGTGAGGCGTCCGACAGGGTCAGGCTCTTCGGCAAGGACTCGGAGGTCGAGGGCTGGACGCTCAACGTCAGCCGCGGCGGTGTGCGGATCATCGTCGAGGACCGCGTAGAGGTCGGCAACGAATACGAGATCTCGCTGGGAGACGAGGAGCATGTCCGCCGGCCCTGCCGCATCGTCTGGGTCCAAGAGGAGGCCGACGGGCAGATCTGCGGCGTGCAGTTCCTCGACACCAACACCGGGCCCCCGCCTCCAGGCACCATCCCGCCTGCGCCGGACTCGAAGAGCGGGTGAGCCGCGCGGTCGAGCTGCTCGGCGACGACGGACCGCTGGCGGCGTCGCTCCCGCACTACGAGTCGCGTCCCGGGCAGCTCCAGATGGCGGCAGCCGTGGAGCGGGCGCTCGCCGACCAGCGCATCTTGTTGTGCGAGGCAGGAACAGGCACGGGCAAGACGCTGGCCTACCTGGTTCCGGCCATCCTCAGCGGGAAGAAGGTCGTGGTCTCGACCGCCACGCGCGCGCTACAGGAGCAGATCGCGACCCGCGACCTGCCGCTGATCGAGGAGCACCTGGGCCTCGACGCCCAGGCCGCGGTGATGAAGGGGCTCGGCAACTACCTGTGCCTGCGCCGCTTCGAGGAGCAGCGCTACCAGACCTTGGATCCGTCCCGCGAAGCCGCGCTCGTGCACATCGAAGAGTGGCGACAGCGGACGCTGAGCGGGGACGTGAGCGAGCTCGGCGAGCTGCCGGAGGACGACCCCATCTGGCGCGACGTCACCTCGTCGAGCGACACTCGCGTGGGCCCGGGCTGCAAACACTTCGACGAGTGCTTCGTCACGCGCATGCGTCGCGACGCCGAAGCGGCGCGCCTGGTGATCGTCAATCACCACCTGTTCTTCGCGGATCTGGCGCTGCGCGGGCCGCACCCGGGGCGCGTCTTGCCGGACTACGACGCCGTCATCTTCGACGAGGCGCACCAGCTCGAGGACATCGCCACGGACTTCTTCGGCGTGCGGGTGTCGAGCGCGCGCATCGAGGCCATCCTGAAAGACCTGGAGCGGATCCTGGTCGGTGCGTCGGAGCCGGCTCTGGGCGCCGGCGCCATCCAAGGGGCGCGGCGCGCTTCGGATGCGTTCTGGGCGCGGCTCGCCGTGCAGGCCGAGGCGAGCACGAGCCCGGACGCCCGCGTCGCCATCGAGCGCGACGTCTGGAGCGGCGAGCTGGCGGCGCGCTGGCACGAGCTCGACTCCGCGCTCGAGGGCGTCGTCGGGCTGGCGGAGTCGACGCGCGGGCGCCTGACCGCGGGGAGCTCGCGCTTGCGCCAAGACCCGCGGGCCGTCGCCGACGCGCTCGAGATCGCTTCGCGCCGGGTGACCTCGCTGCGCGAGCAGCTCGCCGTGGCCATCGACGGCGGGCCGGGGCGCGTCACCTGGCTCGAGGCCGGCGCGCGGAGCTGGACCTTGTCCTCGACGCCGGTGGACGTCTCCGGGTTGTTCCGCGATCTGGTGTTCGAGAGCGTGCCGGCGGTGGTGCTCACCAGCGCGACCCTGGCCACGGGCGCGCTGCGCCCGGACGAGAGCCCGTTTGCGTACCTGCGCGCGCGCCTCGGGCTCGACGGTGACCGCGTAGAGGTGAACGAAGCGCTGATCGACTCGCCCTTCGACTTCCCGAACAACGCGCTGTTCTACACGCCGCGAGACCTGCCGGAGCCGAGCGACCCGGCGTTCATCGAGCTGGCGTCGCGCCGCATCGTGGAGCTCACGGAGCTCACCGACGGCGGCGCGTTCGTGCTCACGACCAGCCTGCGCTCGATGCGTGGCCTCCACGCCGCCCTGCGCGGCCGGCTCGGCGGGCGCGAGCTGCTGTTGCAGGGCGAGGCGCCCAAGAGCGCGCTCCTCGAGCGCTTCCGCAGCGACGGACGCGCGGTGCTGGTGGCCACGTCCAGCTTCTGGGAGGGCGTGGACATCCCCGGGCACGCGCTCCGGCTGGTGGTGCTGGAGAAGATCCCGTTCGCGGTGCCGACCGATCCCATCGTGCGCGCGCGCTCCGCGCGCCTGGAGGAGCAGGGCGAGAACCCGTTCATGAAGCTGTTCGTGCCCGCGGCGGCGCTGGCGCTGAAGCAGGGCTTCGGCCGCTTGATCCGCACGCGCGCCGACTTCGGCGTGGTGGCGCTGTTCGACGATCGCGTCCACCGGAAGAGCTACGGAAAGCGGGTGCTGGCGGCGTTGCCTCCGGCCCGGCGCACCGACGACCTCGCCATGGTGAGGCGCTTCTGGGCCGAGCGCTCGTGATAGAAGCGGACCGGGATGCTGCCCTTCGCAGACGCCTTCCGCGAGCTCGGCCTGCTCGGCCGGCTCGACGTGTTGCCCGTCCCGAGCGGCTACCCCAGCCCCAAGCACGTGAACCTGGTGCTCCGGCGCCATGCCGGGCAGACGACGCTGTTCGAGTGCGGGCCGGCGCGACCCGACGTGGTGGAGGAGACGCGGCGCGCGCTCGAGGCCCACGGCGTGCGCCGCCTCGACGCGCTGTGCCTCACGCACTGTCACGGTGACCATGCGGGCAGCGCGGGCCTCGTCGCCGGTCACGGGCGGCCGGCCGGTGAGCGCGCGCCAATCTACCTGCACTCGGCGGGCTATCGCTTCCTGACCCACCCGGAGGCCGCGTTCCTCAACGAGACCTACGAGATCTTCCAGACCCGTGCGCACTGGGGGCTGCACGAGTACAACGCCTTCAGCGACGAGCAGATGCTGAACAACGCGCTCCGCAAGCGCTTCAGCGGCTACTTCGCCAAGACGCCCAAGCGCGCGCTCTCGTTCGTGGACAGGGGCGCGCTTCCTCCGGGCATCTTGGCGCTGGCCACGCCCGGTCACTCGTTGGACTGCGTGCTCTACTACGACCCCGAGCTCGGCGTGGCGGTGCCCGGTGACACCATCATCTGCACCGGCCTCGTCGACAAGCCGGAGACGCTCGCATACGTGATCCCGATCTTCACCGTCGCCGGGCAGGCGTATTCGGCGGCGTACGAGCGCTTCCTCGACAGTATCCGCGTGCTCCGGCGCTTCTTCGAGACCCACGAGGTGCGCGCCGTGCTGGCGCCGCACGGCAAGTTCGCGGTGACGCGCCCGCTCGAGTGGGTGAGCTTCGCCGAGGCGTATTTCCAGGGCATCTACCGCGCGCTGCTCGAGGGCTTCTTCGGCGAGCCGGCGCGGCGCGCCGAGCCTTTCCGCGCTTGCGATCTGAACGCCTTCATCCCGAGCGCGGGCTCTCACCCGATCTCGACCCCGAGCCACACCTTCGGCATGTTGTGTACGCTGGCGGACGAGGGCTATCTGTCGCTCGAGGAGCACCCGCGCACGCGGCAGATCACCTTCCGACTCGAGGAGATGCCGCCGGCGGACTACGTGGAGAGGCGCCTCGCGGAGCCGGTAGAGAGGCTCGCGCTCCTGGGCTAAGGGAGACCCGGCAGGCAGTGCCCGGTCTCGGCATCCATCCTGCACAAGCCGACCTCTTTGCACTGCTTGGAGCGCCGGCAATCCTGCTGCGACCGGGCCACGCACGTCTTCAGCGTGGCGCTGTAGCCGCAGCGCCCCGCGTTCGGGCACACCTCGCCCTTTCGGCACAGCTCGGGGCTCGCGACGCAACCCGAGTCGGCATCGAAGTCGCACTCGCCATCCTCGCGGCAGGCCTGCGACGACTGGCAAGTCTCCCGGGTCGCCGTGCAGCGGCGCCCATCCTGCGAGGGCACGCAGCGCCCGGAGTACGGGCACTGGGAAGAAGCTCGACAGCTCTCGGCATCGACGCCGCACTTCCCGTCCGGCAAGTCGACGCACTTTCCGAACTTCGTGCAGTCGTCGCTCGAGGCGCAGCGCGGAGCAGCGGCAGCCGCCGATGCGGAGGGCGCCGGCCCCGCGCTGGCGGAGGGAGCCGCCTCGGGCGGGGCTGTCGGGGCCGCGGAAGGTGCTGCGACGGGCGTCGCTGTCGGTGCCGGAGTGACGGGTCCGTCAGGCGGGGGCGTGGCGGTGCCGCAGGAGAGGAGCCCGATCGTTCCGAGCAGTAGCGGCGCGGACGGAGGCCACTTCATGAGCCGAGCGTAGCGTCGAGCTCTACGATCTGGCGAGCGCGATCACGCCACGCGCGCTTCCAGAGCCCAGGCCGCCGGCGGCGGTGTGGAACGACGCCGCGCGGGCGGCGTGCTCGCGCGTTGGGCGCGCAGGGCGTTCAGGTCCACCTCCAGCAGGTGACAGCCGTTGCGAGCCGCCGCGCGTGCAGCGCGCCGCGCGTTGTCGCGCCAGGCCGCGGCGGCGCGGGCGCCGAACAGCTCGGTCGCCAGCGGCTCGAGCGGCCAGCGATCGCCGCTGAGCAGCAGCGCGAGCCAGTCGGTGAACTCCGCAGGTACGTAGCCTCCCGCCAGGCCGTCTCCTCCCCACGCCGGCAGCGCGCGCTCGGCGCCCGGCAGCGCGAGCCCCTGGGTTGCGTCGGCCGTGGAGCCGAGCAAGTGCCGCACCGCGCGCGACAAGTGGCGCACCGTTGCGGGAGCGGGCTGGCCGGTGAAGCGCTCCGGGTGCGCGAGCAGCCCGAGCGAGCGCCCGACACCCTCACCCCACGAAGGACCGAGCGTCGCCGCGAGCAACGCGACCTCGCTCCAGATGCGGCGCGCGTATTCGCTGGAGTCCTGCTCCGACCCGCTGTCGAGCGCGCGCGAGCGCAAGCTGAGCGCGCCATCGAGCCGCGCGGCGATGCCGGCCGCGCGTTGCACCGTGCGCTCTCGGTCACCGGTCGAGCCGGGCACACGTGCGGCCAGGCCGAGCGCGATGCTCTCGCGCTTGCGTGGCTCAGCGACGTAGCGCGCGACGCCGTCGAGCAGCGACGGTTCGACGAGCACGAGCAAGCGCTGCTGGGCCGACATGTGGGCGGATGTAGCAACGCCCGTGCCGCCCTGGCGCTTCCAGGGATCGCGGGGTTGCCGCGGCGACCGCCAACCAGAGGTTTGCCCCGCGGGTTGTCACAGGGCGCGCAACGTCTTGGCCGCTTCCGCCTCGAACCAGCGCTTCACCTCGGTCCAGTGCGCCCGAGTGAGGCCCCGCGGAAACGCGGTGTCGCCGTCCGCGTCTTCGAACCAAGTGAGAGCCCGAACCACGTGGTACAGGTCCGCCTCGGCGGTGCCGAACTTCTTCTGGTAGTCGCGCAGCGCGTTTCGCAGGGGAGACCGCGTTCGCGTGAGGATCTCGTGCAGGTCCCAGAAGTCGCGTCGCAGCCCCCGGCGCGCGATGGCCGCGAGCTTCATGACGGCCAGGTCTCGGAGACTCGCGATTCGCACGCCATCCGGGCCCGCCGCCGGCCGCGCGAGCGGGCGGTAGGGATACACCACGAAGTCGAGCACTGCGCCGCTCACTCTGACCTTCAACGTCGCGTCGGACTGAGCGACCACGGTGGCTCCGAGGTCGGCGATGGCTCGCCGCCGCAGCACGTCGAGGTCCAGCTCGGGCGTGCTCGAGAAGAAGTCGAGATCGTTCGAGCGACGGTGGCCGAGATGAAACGCCACCGCGACGCCGCCCGCGAGGTACAGCTGGTCGAGGATGCCCGAGCCGCTCAGTCGTGCCAGGGCGCGACGCTGCGCAGGCGAGAGCGGCGCGACGGCGCCCATGTCTCCTCCTTGGCGTTCAGGACGACGCGCCAGAACGCGAGAGTTCGCGCCGAGAGCTCGGCGTGTCCCCCTTCCCGAAAGAAGCGTCGGATGCGCGCAAGCCCGTAGCGCCGGATGCACCACCTCACGTCCGCCAGCGTTCCGTGCTCCAAGGCCCGCGCGAGGATCAGACGAGAGTCCCTCGTCGGCTCGAGAGTCACCAGATCGATGTCCGGGAACAGCGGGGCGAGGGCCTTCGGGAGCGACACGGAGGCTCGAAGTCTACCCTGCCGGGTGGTTCAACGCTTCCCGCGCTTCTTCTTCGCGGGCTTGGCCGTCTTCGCCCTCTTCGCGGCCTTGGCGGGCTTCGCAGCCTTGGGCTTCTTCGCGGCCTTGGGCTTCTTCGCAGCCTTGGGCTTCTCCGCAGCCTTGGGCTTCTTCGCAGCCTTGGGCTTCTTCGCGGCCTTGGGCTTCTCCGCAGCCTTGGGCTTCTTCGCAGCCTTGGGCTCCTTCGCAGCCTTGGGCTTCTTCGCAGGCTTGGCGGGCTTCGCAGCCTTGGCAGGCTTGGCGGGCTTCGCTGCCTTGGCAGGCTTGGCGGGCTTCGCTGCCTTGGCAGGCTTGGCGGGTCGCGGTGCGCTCTCTGCGTCGCCACGGCCCACCGTGCCACCGCGCCGGCGCGCGAGCGTCTCGTTCACCTTCGCGTCGAGCACCGAGAACTCGAACGGCTTGTCCACGTAGGCGTCCGCGCCGTAGAGCGGCGAGGTCATTTCATTCAGGTGCTCGCCGATGCCGGTGAGCATCACCACGCCGGTGTGCGCGAGCGAGACGGCCTCGCGGATCTTGCGACACACCTCCCAGCCGCTCATGCCGGGCATCATCACGTCGAGCACGACCAAGTCGGGCAGGTGCTCGTGCGCGAGCTCCCACGCTTCGTCGCCGTCCGAGGCTTCGACCACGCGGTAGCCCTTGCGCTTCAGATGCCCGACCACGAGAGCGCGCGTGCTCGGCTCGTCGTCCGCAACCAGAACCAGCGTCTTCGTCTCGTCGGCCATGCTCGCTCCTGTTCCCGAATCGGGGCCCAATGTGAGACCAGCGGCGCGCGTGGGGTCAAGCGCGTCACGCATTCCCGTAGCTGGCCGAAGCACGCCCGGGGCCGGCCCCGCCCAATGCGGGTCGCCCCCACCGGGTCCATGAAGGCGACATCCCTCCCCAAAAGGCCGCTAAGGCCCCGAACTCCCAGGCCTTCGGGCCGGCGCGCGGCGCTGATCGGGAGCGCCCCGGTGCGCGGTGGACGCGCTACCATTCCCCCCTAACCTCGGGTCCAGCGAAAGCGGACGGAACTTTCGTGCGTTACAACCGTCAAGTCGAGAGCCTCACGTGAACCCGTCCGACCGCGACGCCTCCCTTTCGAGCCTGCGGCGTACCGCGCTCTGGACCGCGCTCCGTCTGCGCATCGACCAGACACTGTCGCGGGCGTTCCTGCTTCTGCCGCTGCCGCTGCTCTTCGCGGTCGGGGCGCTGACCTACATCAAGGTGGCGCGCCCCGCGGCCGACACCATCCAGACGCTCGCCTTCGCCGGGATGGTGCCGCTGCTGGTGTTCCTGATCGGCACGGCTCACGCCTGGCTCAAGGCCCGGCCCGAGCACATCGGCGCCCTGGCCCTGGACCGCCACCACGGGCTCCACGACCGCATCACGAGCGCGCTCTCGTTCTCGGAGCTGCCGCCGACCGAGCGCTCGCCGCTGATGAACGCCGCCATCGAGGACGCCGTGGTGCAGGCCAAGCAGCTCAAGCCGCGCCGTGCCGCGCCATTTCACGTGCCGCGGGAGCTGCCGGTGGTCGGTCTCTTGATCGCGGGCCTGGTCGGCGTGGCGCTGCTCGAGGTGCGGACCACCAAGATCCTCCCGCCCGACAAGAGCTTCGAGCCCATGGTGATGAGCCCGGACGACATCGAGCTCTTCAAGGACATGGCGAAGGAGCTGGAGGAGAAGAGCAAAGACCCCGAGGTCCAGTCGGCGGTGCGCAAGTTCAACCAGCTCATCGAGGACATCGCCGATCGGCGTCTGGACCGCAGCGAGGTGTTCAAGCGCCTGGAGGAGATGGAGCGCGAGCTCATGAAGGGCGCCGAGGCGGACAAGGAGGCCCTGGAAGAGGGCCTGAAGAGCCTGGCCAACGAGCTCGAGAAGAGCGAGCTCTCCAAGCCCATCGCCCAGCCGCTGAAGCAGAAGAACCTGGCGGACGCCGAGAAGGCCATGCGCGAGCTGGCCGAGAAGCTGAAGAACAAGCAGAAGCCGCCCAGCAAGGCCGAGCTCGACAAGCTGCGCGAGGCGGTGAAGAAGGCCAGCGAGAAGAGCAGCGAGAACCTCAAGAAGCTGGAGGCCGAGCGCCAGAAGGCCGAAGAGGAGCAGAAGCGCCTGCTCAAGAAGAAGCAGGAGAACGACGGCGGCCTGTCGGAGAGCGACAAGAGCCTGCTCAAGAAGAAGGAGCGCCAGCTCGAGCGCCTGGACCGCGAGAAGGACCAAGCCAAGCGCGCGCAGCGCCAGCTCTCCAAGCTCGATCGCGAGCTGGCCAAGGCGGCCGAGGACCTGCTCAAGGAGATGGGCGCCTCGGCGGAGGACTTCGAGAAGGCCGCCGAAGACCTCAACCGCATGGCGCAGGAGGAGATGACCGATCAGGAGAAGGAGGAGCTCCGCCGCCGCCTCCAGGAGATGCGCGAGGTGATGCGCCAGCAGGGCAAGGGCGGCAAGGAGCGCATGCAGCGCATGCTCAAGTTCGGGCAGAAGGCCCGCGGCGGCAAAGGTGGCCAGCAGGGCGGCGAGGAAGACGGCGAGGGACAGGGCAAGAAGGGCCAGGGGATGAAGCCCGGCGAGGGTGGCGACTTGGTGATGGGGCCCGGCTCCGGCGGCAAGTCGATCCCGATCCCGGGCATGGGCCAAGGCCAGGGTCAGGGCCAAGGCCAGGGTCAGGGTCAGGGCCAAGGTCAGGGCCAAGGCCAGGGCGAAGGCGGCGGCGACAAGCCCGGCGGCGAGGGCGCCGGCAAAGGTGGCGAGAGCTGGGGCACCGGCCACGACGAGAACTTGAAGGGTGAGGCGAGCAACCTGAAGGGCAGCACCAAGGACGTCACCGCCGCGGCGCAGGACACAGGCCAGGGCGGCGCTTCCAGCCAGGTGATCTACGGCGCCGCGCAGCGCGGCTTCGTCGGTCGGGGCTACAAGAAGGTCTACACGGACTACAAGACCGTGGCCGAGCGGGTGATGAACGAGGACCAGATCCCGCCGGGGTATCGCTTCTACGTGCAGCGGTACTTCCAGCTCATCCGGCCCAGGGACTGATGCGGGAGCGCGCGCGACGGCGAGGGCGGGCGCGTGCTGCGCGCTCGCCCGATTGATTCACGGACTCGAAAGAGGGCAGATGTCGGAAGAAGAAGCCAAGGCAGATATCGAGAAGTTCCGCCAGAAGATCGGCGCGCTGCGCGAGGAGATCGCCCGCGTCATCGTCGGGCATCGCGAGGTCGTGGACGGCGTGATCACCTGCATGCTGGCCGGGTCCCACGCGCTGCTCGAGGGCGTGCCGGGTCTCGGCAAGACCATGCTGGTGCGTACGCTGGCCGAGTCGGTGGGCCTGAACTTCACCCGCATCCAGTTCACGCCGGATCTGATGCCGGCGGACATCATCGGCACGACGGTGATCGAGGAGAGCTCGAGCGGGAAGCACATCTTCGAGTTCCGGAAGGGCCCGGTGTTCGCCAACATCGTGCTGGCCGACGAGATCAACCGCGCCACGCCGAAGACGCAGAGCGCGCTGCTCGAAGCCATGCAGGAGCACCGCGTGACGGTGGGCCGCACGACCTACACCATCGAGGAGCCGTACTTCGTGCTCGCCACGCAGAACCCGCTGGAGATGGAGGGCACCTACCCCTTGCCGGAGGCGCAGCTCGACCGGTTCTTCTTCAAGCTTCAAGTGCCGTTCCCCAGCCGTGAGGAGCTGCACAGCATCATCGAGCGCACGACCACGGAGTACGTCGCGAAGGTCGAGCCGGTGGTGAGCGCCGAGGACATCTTGGGCATGCAGAAGCTGGTGCGCACCGTGCCCGTCGCGCGCCACGTGCAGGACTACGCGGTGCGCCTGCTCCAGGCCACGCACCCGGACGGTCCGGACGCGCCGGAAAAGGTGCGGCGCTTCGCCCGCGTGGGGGCCTCGCCCCGCGGCGCACAGGCGGTGCTCCTGGCGGCCAAGATCCGCGCGCTGTTCGAGGGGCGCTTCGCGGCCAGCGTGGACGACGTGAAGGCGAGCGCGGCCCCGGCTCTGCGCCACCGCATGCTGCTCAACTTCGAGGGCGAAGCGGAGGGCGTGAAGACGGACGACTGCATCCGGGAGATCCTCGAAGAGCTTCCCGAAGCCAAGACCTGAGCCGGCATGGGAGTCCTGGACGTCTTCAAGCGCGCGGCCGCGCCGGTCTCCCGGCGTCTGGGACCGGTGTCGCGGCGCTTCGGCATGCAGAAGCCGGAGAAGGCGGACCTCTTCGACGACGACTTCCAGAAGAAGCTCGAGACGCTGGCAATCGTCAGCCGCCGCGTGTTCGCCGGGCGTCAGCGCGCCGATCGCCGCACCAAGAAGAAGGGCAGCGGCATCGAGTTCGCCGATCACCGCGACTACACCGCGGGTGACGACTTCCGCAGCGTGGACTGGAACATCTACCAGCGTTTCGGCCGCCTGCTCGTGCGCCTGTACGAGGAGGAAGAAGACCTCAGCATCTACTTCATCGTGGACACCTCCACGAGCATGGGCTTCGGCGACGGCCGGAAGTTCGACCAGGCCCGGCGCCTGGCGGCGGCGCTCGCCTACGTGGGCCTGGCGAACCTGGATCGCGTGACCATCGTCGCGGCCACGGACGAGATCGTGGCGCGCATGCCCACCACCCGCGGCAAGGGGCGCATCTTCAAGGTCTTCGACTTCCTGCGCCGCATCCACTGCGACGGACAGACGGGCCTCGCGGACAGCCTGAAGACCTTCGTGGCGCAGCACAAACGCCGCGGCCTGGCCGTGCTGATCAGCGACCTATACGACCCGGCCGGCTTCGAGGCGGGCATCAACGTGCTCCGCTACAACAAGTTCGAGCCCTATGTGCTGCACATCGTCGATCCGGCGGAGGCGCACCCGACGCTCAAGGGCGACGTGCGCATCTACGACTGCGAGACGGGCGAAGAGCGCGAGGTGACGGTCACGGCGAAGATGCTGGAGCGCATGGAGCGTGCCTGGAACGAGTACAAGGACGAGATCGAGCGCTTCTGCACCAAGCACCAGGTGCCCTATTTCGCTGCTGACGTGGACACACCCTTCGACGAGCTGGTGCTCCGGGTGTTCCGCCGCGGAGGGTTTCTGCGCTGATGTTGTTCGCCGGCCTGCCCTTCGCGACGCTCGTCACCATCGCCGCCGTGGCCGGCGGGCTCACCACGCTGTTCTACATCCTGAAGCTGCGCCGCCGCCCGGTGGCGGTGCCGTTCAGCCGCATCTGGGAGCGCATCCTACGCGACAAGGAGGCGACCAGCTGGTGGTCGCGACTCAAGCGCCTGCTCTCCCTGCTCTTGCAGCTCGCGCTGCTCACGCTGCTCATCCTGGCGCTCGGGGATCCGCGCATCACCGGCAGCCTGATCCAGGGCCGTAACATCGTGGTGTTGGTGGACGCCAGCGCCAGCATGAAGGCCACGGACGTGAAGCCCACGCGCTTGGCTCAGGCCAAGAGCGAGGTGAAGAAGCTGGTGCGCGGGATCGGCGGCTCCGATCGCATGATCATCGCGCAGATGGACGCCGCGATCATGCCGCTCTCGACCATGACCGGCGAGGTCGGCGATCTGGACGTGGCGGTCGATCAGCTGCGGGCGACCGACACCCGCGCGGACGTGAAGCGCGGGCTGCGCTTCGCGCTCGACAGCCTGCGCGGGCTCAGCAAGCCGGAGATCGTGCTGGTCAGCGACGGCGCCGTGGGTGATCCCAAGCTCCTGAGCGAGGGGCTGGACTTCGAGGGCGTGGAGCTGCGCTACGTGCCGGTGGGCAAGAGCGGCAAGAACGTCGCGGTCACCGGCTTCTCGGTGCGGCGCTACCCGCTGGACAAGGCGCGCTACGAGGTGATGCTCGAGGTCACCAACACCAACGACGAGCCGGTGGACGTGGAGCTCACGCTGATCGGCGACGGTCAGACCGTGGACGTGACCCGGCTCTCGCTCCAGCCGAACGAGCGCCTGCCGCGCTTCTACAAGGATCTGGCCGGTGCCAGCCGCACGCTGGAGGCCAAGCTCAAGCTGGCCAGCGGCGAGAGCGACGACCTGCCCGCGGACGACCACGCCTACGCGCTGATGCCCGAGCGCCGCCGGGCGCGCGTGCTGGTGGTCACGCCCGGCAACACCTACCTGGAAGCTACGCTCCTGCTCGACGAGTACCTGGACGTGACCAGCGTCGCGCCCGCCAAGTACCCGCCGCCCGGCAACTTCGACGTCACCATCTTCGACGGCGTCGCGCCCGCGCTGGCGCCCAACACCGGCGGCTCGCTCTACCTGAACCCTCCGGACGAAGGCAGCCCGGTGAAGCTCGGACGCGGCCTCACGGAGTTCGGCTTCGACGTCTGGGACAAGAAGCACCCCATCGTGCGCTGGATGAGCATGGGCGACATCCAGGTCGCCAAGGGCTTCTCGTTCAAGCCGGAGAAGGAGGACAAGGTAATCGGCGCCAGCGAGGCTGGGCCCATCCTGGTCGCGGGCCGGCGCAGCGGGCGCAAGTTCGTGGCGCTGGGGTTCGATCCGCGAGACTCGGATTTCGTGCTGCGCGTGGCCTGGCCGCTCTTCGTGCTCAACACCATCAACGACTTCATCGAGGAGGACACCTCCTACGTTTCTTCGTTCTTCACCGGCGACGTCTGGCACATCCCGGCGCCGAGCGGTGCGGAGGTCGCGACGCTGAAGTCGCCGGACGGCAAGACGCACAGCGTGCCGATCAAAGAGGGCCGCGCCGTGCACCTGGGGGACCAGGCCGGGTTCTACGAGCTCGTCGTCAAGACCGAGCCGGAGCCGACCACCAGCATGTTCGCCGCCAACCTCTCGAACATCGACGAGAGCCGGATCAAGCCGAGCGACACGCTGGAGCTCGGCGGCAAGCCGACGGCGCTGCCCAGCGGCTTCGATCCGGGGATGCGCCGGGAGATCTGGCTCTACCTTCTGCTCGCCGCGCTCATCGTCTCGACCATCGAATGGTTCACGTATCACAAGAGGCTGACGGTATGAGCGTGGAGCAAGAGAATTGCGCCACGGCGCCACGACGCCACGAACGCCACGAAGAGAAGAGAAATTCTTTGTTCGGAGAGTTCGGAGCGCGCTTCGCGCCGTTATTGGAAATGCTGCCCGTTGCGTCGTTGCGTCGTTGCGTCGTTGCGCAGAATTGTGTTCGTGAGGGAAGCGCATGACCCCCCGCGTCAAGAAGCTCCTCTGGGGGGCGTTCATCCTCGGCGTAGGCGTGCTCTTGTTCTGGGCCTACCAGCGCTACGTCGTCGGGCCCCACGCGCCGGCCTTCAAGTGGGTGAGGGAGGGCAAGAACTACGAGCTGCTCGAGCCGCGCACGATCGGGCTGGTCCTGATCACGCCGCTGCTCCTGTTCGTCATCGGCCGCTCGCTCGCGGATCTGCCCTGGCAGCAGCGCATCTTGGCCGTGCTGTTCCGGGTGGCGTTCATCGCGCTCATATCGCTGGGGCTGGCGCGACTGGCGCGCACCGCCGAGACCTCGAAGGTGGCCACGGTGTTCGTGGTGGACGTCAGCGACTCCGTCGAAGATCCCTCGCTGGAGGACGCGAAGAAGACCATCGAGGCGGCCATCGACGCCCGCGGCAAGGAGGACGTGGTGCGCCTGATCACGTTCGCGAAGCGCCCGCGCCTGATCGAGCTGAAAGAGGAGGGCGGCAACCCGGTGGTCCCGCCCATCGAGGAGCTGCGCCACGGGACCAAGCAGGCGCTGGAGAAGCTCGGCGTGGACAAGCCCGGCGCCGGCAGCGACGTGCAGGCGGCGATGCAGCTCGCCTACGGCGTGTTCCCGCCCGGGTTCCTGAAGCGCGCCGTGCTCGTCACCGACGGCGTGGAGACGAACGGCGATCTGCTCGCCGAGTCGAACCGCGCCCGGGGCTTCGACGTGAAGGTGTTCACCGTGCCGTTCCGGCGGCCCCCACCGGGCGAGGTGGCGCTCCGCAACATGCAGGTGCCGGAGAAGGTGGACATCGGCCAGCCGTTCGAGGTCGTGGCCAACGTCTACTCCAGCCGCAAGACCACGGCCCGCGCCCAGCTCTACATGGGCGAGGCGCTGAACGGTCTGGACGGCGTGAAGGATCTCGAGCTCAAGGCCGGCGAGAACGAGGTCAAGTTCAAGAGCGTGGTGCGCGTCGGCGGCCAGGTCACCTACGCGCTGAAGCTCCAGGACATCAAGGACGACAAGTTCCCGGAGAACAACCAGTACGCCGTCACGGTGGACGTCCCGGGCCGCCCCACGGTGCTCTACGTCGAGGGCCAGCCGCAGCGCGCGACCTACCTCTCGGGCGCCCTCACCGCGCAGCAGTTCGACGTGGACGTGCGTACGCCGAGCGCTTTCCCCAGCAGCGTGAAGGAGCTCGAGCGCTACGACTTCGTGATCGTCTCCGACGTGCCGAAGGAGGCGTTCGGTGAGGCCAACCAGGACGTGCTCGAGAAATACGTGCGCGATCTGGGCGGCGGCTTCCTGTTCGCGGGAGGCGAGGCCGGCTACGGCCTGGGCGGCTGGGCCCACACCACCATGGAGCGCATCCTGCCCGTGCGCATGGACGCCGAGCGCAAGAAGGAGATGCCCAGCGTCGCCATGGCGCTGGTCATCGACCGCTCCGGCTCGATGACGGGCCTGCCCATGGAGATGGCGAAGAGCGCGTGCAAGGCCACGGTCGGCACGCTGGAGGGCGACGACCTGATCGAGGTCATCGCCTTCGACTCCACGCCCATCCGCTACGTGAAGTTCCAGCCCGCCCGCTATCGCAGCCGCATCAACAACGAGATCGCGCGCATCCAGCCCGGCGGCGGCACCGAGATCTTCCCGGGTCTCGACATGGCCTACCAGGACATTTCAGTGGCCCAGGCCCGGAAGAAGCACGTCATCCTGCTGACCGACGGCCGCGCCCCGACGCAGGGCCTGAAGGACGTGGTGCAGGCGATGATCGCGGAGAGCATCACCCTGACCACGGTGGGCCTGGGCGACGGCGCCGACCACGAGCTCTTGCGGATGCTGGCCGACACCGGCGGCGGGCGCTACCACGCGGTGCCGGACCCCAACAGCTTGCCCAAGATCTTCACGCGCGAGACCGAGATGATCGCGCGGCAGGCGGCGGTCGAGGAGTGGTTCCCAGTGCAGGTGGTGCAGAACGCCGACTTCCTCAAGGGCATCTCCATCGGCTCGGCGCCGCTGCTCCACGGCTACGTCGCGACGCAGATGAAGGAGGCCCCGGCGCAGCTGATCCTGGCCGCCGACACCGGCGAGCCGATCCTGGCGCGCTGGCGCGTGGGTCTCGGCCACACGCTGGCCTGGACCAGCGACGTGAAGAACCTGTGGGCCGTGGACTGGATCCGTTGGGCGGGCTTCGGGAAATTCTGGGGCCAGCTGGTGCGCGAGCACATGCGGCACAAGCACCGCCGCGAGCTCGACATGAAGACCGAGGTCGTCGGCGGCAAGGTGCACGCCGTGGTGGACGCCTTCACCGTGGACGAGCGCTTCGACAACGAGATCGAGAGCAAGCTCTTCGTGATCGGCCCCGAGCCCGGCGGCGAGCGCCGCGAGGTGCCGATGCGCCAGACCGCGCCCGGCCGCTACGAGGCCGATTTCCAGCTCGACAAGTACGGCTCGTTCTTGCTGCGTGCCGAGCACAACAAGACGAACAAGAAGGGCGAGGTCTCGAGCGTGGGTCAGAGCTTCGGCCACGTCTCGAACCCCTACCCGCGGGAGTACGCCAGCTTCGAGCCGGATCTGGAGCGCCTCTCACGCGCGGCGCTGGCCGGCGGCGGCAAGGTCGATCCGGAGCCGAAGGAGCTGTTCGATCCGGCGGGCGAGAAGATCGTCTACTTCGAGCAGCTCTGGAGCCGCTTCATCCTGGCGGCCATCGTGATGTTCTTGCTCGACCTGCTCGTGCGCCGAATCCGCATGTTCGATCGCAAGTTCGTGCCGAAGAAGAAGCGGCACGCGAGTTGAGCTTGATCTTGCCAGCAAGGGGCGGCGCAGTGTTGGACCTACGAACGGTGATCATCCTCGCCGCCGGCTTTCTCGCCGCTTGTTCGTCGAGCAGCGAGGACGCGGCGAGCTGCCCAGCTTGCGAAAAGGAATACACCGGGTGTTACGCCGAGGGCCAACAGGAAGCCGCCAATTTCCAGATCACCAAGCGAGGCGACGGCCAGTGTACCGGGAAATTCCAGAGCTCCCCGGTCCGGCTGGAGTGCACGCCGCTCAGGTTGTGCTTCGAGGCATCCGGCAACTGCCTCGACGCCGAATATGCGGACGGAATCCTGAAGGTCGTAGGATCGATGAAGTGCGATTGAACATCGGCCAGCGGAGGGCGAGGACTCGACCGGAGAGGCCTGGTCAACCTGACCCGATAGCCCCCTCGGAAGCTTCCGCAACGCCGCCGAGTGGGCGTGCGAGAGGGACGACGTCGCGAGGGTCAGCTCAGCCGGCGGCCCGCGCTCCCCGGGCCGCGTCACGATATGCATCTTTCTCTCATGCATGGCATACTGAGGTATGCATCGAACCACATTGGTCATCGACCCTCGGAAGCTGAGCAAGGCGCGGAAGCTCCTGGGAACCAAGGGCATCAAGGACACGATTGAACGCGCCCTGGACGAGGTGATTGCCTACGAGGCGCGACGCAAGGCCGTGGAGCAGCTGCGAACGATGGATGGTCTCGAGCTCGACGACCCCAAGGTCATGGCCCGCGCGTGGCGCTGACGTTTCTCGCGGACAAGAGCGCCCTCGCGCGGCTGGCCCGGCCGACGGTAGCCGCTCGTCTCGCGCCCCTCCTGGTGGGCGGCGACGTGGCGACTTGCTCGGTGATCGAGCTGGAGATCCTGTTCAGCGCCAAGTCCCATGCGGATCTCGTCGCCACCCGCAGCGTCCGGCGTGCGCTGCCCTCCGTCGACATCGAGCAGATGGACTTCGACCGAGCGATCGACGTTCTCGAGGGCATGGCGCGGGCAGGGCACCACCGCGCTGCCAGCATTCCGGACCTGCTCATCGCTGCCGTCGCAGAGCGGCACCAGCTAACGGTGCTCCACTACGACAAGGACTTCGACTTGATAGGGCGGGTCACCGGCCAGCCCACCGAGTGGGTCGTACCAGCGGGCAGCGTGCCATGACTACGCGATCACCCGGTTGGTGACGCGCGTCAGGGGGATGACGAAGTCGAGCTTCGTGACTTTGCCCTCGGGCGCCGAGGCGGGCGTGATGGTTGGCGTCGCCGTGACCCGCGCCTCGGGGTCGTCGCAGCCGATGTTCGGCCCGCCTGGGCCTCCGCCATCCTTCGAGCTCGAGCCGCAGCCGGCTGCGCCCAGCGTGACCAGCATCACCGCTATGGAGGGTCGCACTCCGGGGGGGGACATCACGGCTGACACGACTGCCCGGCGGTACTGCCGCGAAAGACCGCGCACGGCGGTTGCCTGCGTCGCGCGAGGCTTGAGGTGACGGCGGAGGAGAGTAGATTCGACGCCATGTTGCGCGCGTTGATCAGCGGAGCGATTGGGTTGTCGGTCGCGGCCTGCGCCACGGAGCGGAGCGCCTCGCCGGGAGCGCGGGGCGGCGAGAGCGCTTCGCCGCAGGCGGTGGGTCGCGCGCCGGAGCCGCGCGTCGAACCCGCGAAGGCGGCCAGCCGCGCCATCTGCCCGGCGGACGAGCCCCATACGCGGGTTGCCTTCGAGGAGGTCCGGGAAGGTGCCGCGCTCGTGCTGACGACCTCGGAGGACATCGGGGATCTCCGCCGCAGGGCCGCCGGGCTGTCGCTGCCCGACACCCTGGAGCGCTCGGAGCCGCGGCTCGACAACATCCATGCCGGTGTGCGTATCGTCTTCGAGGCCGAAGACGGCGCCGAGGTGTCCTCCCTTCGGCACGACGTGAACGAGCACGCGCGGCGGATCGTCGATGTGTGCGGCTTGGTGCTCGGGCCGCCGCACGAGCCAGCGAGCGGTCCAGCTCAGCCGCTCGAGCCACAGAAGAAGAGCGAGCCCAAGCGAGCCAAGGACGACAGGGGAAAGCCAGCCGACGCCAAGAAGCAGAACGCCGTCGCCGGCGGGTCGAAGGCGGACGCGAAGCCCAAGTCGAAGCCCGAGTTGGCCCCGAAGGCGAAGCCCAAGGAGCCGGCCAAGCCGGCGGAGGCGCCCAAGCCGCCGGCCAAGGAGCTGCCCAAACGAAAGCAGCCGGTGCCGCCGCTGCCCGGCATCCCACGGCAGCCGCTCCCGCCGTCGCCCGACGCAAGCTGAGCCTCGCGGCGGGTCACGCGAGCCTGCTCCGCTTCACGGATATCCGTACGGCGCCGCTACGCCGAGCGGGATGCCGGCGCCCCAGAAGGCCAGGAGGAACAGCGTCCAGCTCACGATGAACGCCACCGAGAACGGCAGCATGAGCGAGGTCAGGGTGCCGATCCCGGTGCCCTTCACGTAGCGCTGGCAGAACGCCACCACGAGCGGGAAGTACGGCATCAGCGGGGTGACGATGTTGGTGGTCGAGTCCCCGACGCGGTACGCGGCCTGGGTCAACTCGGGGGAAATCCCGAGCTGCATCAGCATGGGGACGAAGATCGGCGCGAGGAGCGCCCACTTCGCCGACGCCGATCCGATCACCAGGTTCACCGTCGCGCACAGGACGATGATCGCGAGGACGGTGACCGGTCCCGGCAGCGCCATGGACTTCAGCACCTCGGCGCCCTTGACGGCGAGCAGCGCGCCGAGCTGACTCTTGTTGAAGGCGTAGATGAACAGGGACGCGAAGAACGCCATCACGATGTAGTAGCCCATCGTGGACATGGTCTTGCTCATGCCGGCGATGGCGTCGCGGTGCGTCCGGAAGGTTCCGGAGGCGAAGCCGTGGGCCAGCCCGGGCAGCAGGAAGAGCAGGAAGATCAGCGGCACGATGGACTGCATCAAGGGCGCTGCGAACGCGGTCAGCTCCCCGGTGGGTGCGCGGAAGGGCGAGCTCTTCGGCACCGAGAGCGCGACCAGAGCCGCGATCCCCAACACGAAGGCGAGGCTGCCGGCCCTGAGGCCTCGCCGCTCCTCGGGGGTGGTCTCCGCCATCTTCGGCATGTCCGCCGGGTCGCCGTCGATGGCGATCTTCTTCAGCCGCGGCTCCACGATCTTGTCGGTGACGTACCAGGCGACGAGCACGATGAGCAGGCTGGAGACCGCGGTGAACACCCAGTTGCAGAGCGGGTTGACCTGGCGCTTCGGGTCCAGGATCTGCGCCGCCTCTTGGGTCAGCCCTTGCAGCAGCGGATCGAGCCCCGACGGCACCGGGTTGGCGGAGAAGCCCCCGGACACGCCGGCGAAGGCCGCAGCGATGCCCGCCAGCGGGTGGCGACCCGCGGCCGCGAAGATCACGCCGCCGAGCGGGATCACCAGCACGTAGCCCGCGTCCGCGGCGGTGTGGCTCAGGATCGCCACGAACACCAGCATCGGCGTCAGGAGCTTCTTCGGCGTGACCGCGAGCAGACGCTTGAGCGCGGCGTTGATGAAGCCGCTCTGCTCGGCGACACCGACGCCGAGCAACGCGACGAGCACCACGCCGAGCGGGTGGAAGCCCGTGAAGGTCTTGACCATGTCGGCCAGGAACGTGGTGAGCGAGGTGCCCGAGAGCTGGTTCACGACCTGGCGCGCCTGCATCCCGGTCTTCGACGGGACCTGGAACGAGTGGCCCGACAGGAGCGCGGACGCGACCCAGGTGAGGAGCAACGCGAGGACGAAGAGCAGCGCGGGATCCGGCAGCCGATTGCCGATGCGTTCGACCCAGCCGAGGGCGCGGTCCACGACCGACTTCGGGGGCTCCGGGGGATCTTGGGTCTCGAGCTCGGGTTTGCTGGCCACGGAGGGTCCATACCCCGAGCCCGCCGCAGTGTCTCCGGTCCCCGCCCCTAGCGCGTCCTGGGCAACGCCGCCACGAAGCGCGTGCCTCTTCCTGGCGAGCTCTCGACGCTGAGCGAGCCGCCGGCCCGCACGACGGTCGCGTAGACCAGCGCGAGCCCGAGCCCCGTGCCGTGCTGCTTGGTGGTGAAGTATGGCTCGAATACGCGCGCGCGCGTCTCATCGTCCATGCCCGCGCCGTCGTCCACGACCTCCAGGATCAGCCGGTCGTGGGTCACCAGATCCTCGGGGTTCGGCTCGCGGAGCACGATGCCCACATGGCCCGAGTCGGAGATTGCATCGCGGGCGTTCGCGGCCAGGTTCAGCAGGATCTGCTCGAGCTCCTTCGGGTCCAGAGACACGACCGCGTCCTCGGCGCGGTCCTCGATGGTCACCGTGGCTCGCCCGGCCAAGAGCGCGTTCAGCGCGGCGTGCTCGCGCTCGAGCAGCCGCCGCACGTCGGTGGGTCCGCCGGCCAGCGGGGCCGAGCGGCCCAGCTCGAGCAGCTGCGTGGCCAGGGTGTGAACCAGGTCCACCGCATGGCTGATGTCAACCGCCGCCTGCGCCACGCCCGGGTCCGCGTGCCGCGTCAGGCGCTCCGTCGCCAGCGAGAGGCTGGTGAGCACATTGTTGATGTCGTGGCCCACCGCGCGGGCCAGTCGCTGCAGCGCCTCCGTCTTCTGGCTCTCGAGCGCCTGCTCGTTGTGGGCCATCAGCGACGCCTCCAGCGTCAGACGGTCGGACTGCTCGAACAGCAGCGCGACCATGTCGGCGACGGTGCTCGCGAAGTCGATGTCCTGCTGTTGCCAGGCGCGCGCGGGACCGACGTGCTCGTGGCAGACCACGCCCACGATGCGCCCGCCGCGGATGATCGGCGCGTCGAGCATCGACGTGATGCCGTTCGGGGCCAGGTACCCGTCCGTCAGCTCGTGCGTGGCCGGATCGGTGCGCGCGTCGTCGGCGGCGATGGCCCGGCGCGAGGCGAGCGCCGCGAAGTAGTCCGGGTGATCCTTGGCGAAGAGCGAGGTCCCAGCCGAGAACGAGCGCGTGGCCGCGGTGTAGAGCTGCATGCAGTCGATGCGCTGATCGCGCGCGTCGAAGAGCCAGATCCCGACGCGCTCGACGTTCAACGCGCCGGCGCTGATCGCGAGCGCGTGCCGTGCGCCCACTTGACGCGCCTCGTCGCCTTCGACGCGCAAGCGCGCCAGCCTGAGCCTCGCCGTTTCGTAGCCTGCCCGCCCCATGAGGTGCCTTGGGCCGACTATACGCCTTTCCGTGCTACACCGCGCGAGTGGCTCGCCCCCACCTGTACGCCCAGCTTCCCGAGGATCTGACCGCGCACCTGGGGCGAGCCGGCGTGGCACTGACGGCGGACGAGGCCCGGCGCTTGATGGCCGCGGCGTTCGACTCGCGCCCGCCGAAGCAGCCGCTGTCGAAGGCCAAGCTCGAAGCCGTCGAGCGCGAGCTCGACGCGACTCGGCTCGAGCTCTTGGAGAAGGTCGAGAACCCGAGCGACCGTTTCGTGAAGTACCTGTTCCGCTCGCCGGACGGGGCGCTCTCGGAGGCGGTGCGCATCCCGCTGGAGAAGCCGGGGCGCTTCAGCGTGTGCCTGTCGTCGCAGGTGGGCTGCGCGATGGCCTGTCAGTTCTGCGCCACGGGCCGGCTGGGGCTCAGCCGCAACCTGGAGACCTGGGAGATGGTCTCGGCCTTCCTGCGGGTGCGGGACGAAGCGCCCGGACGCGTCGTCGGCGCGGTGTTCCAGGGTCAAGGGGAGCCGCTCCAGAACTACGACGCCGTCATCCAGACCGCGCGCGTGCTGTCGCATCCCTGCGGCGCGCGCGTCTCTGGGCGCTCGATCACGATCTCGACGGTGGGGCTGGCGCCGCAGATCCGCCGCTTCGCCGCGGAGCGGCACCCATACCGGTTGATCGTGTCCTTGACCAGCGCGCTCGAAGAGCGGAGGAAGAGGCTCCTGCCGGTCGCCGGCAAGGTCTCCCTCGAGGAGCTGGCGCGTGCCGTTCACGAATACGCCGCGGTCGCCAAGCACGGCCGGCTCACCCTGGCCATGGTGCTGATGTCCGGGGTCAACACGGACGCCTCCGAGGTCCGCGAAATCCAGCGCCTGTTCGGCGACCTGGACCTGCGCATCAACCTGATCGACGTGAACGATCCGCGCCCCGACGGCTTCCGGCGCGCCTCCGACGCCGAGCGCAAGGCCTTCATGAGCGAGCTCCAGCTGCTGAAGGCGCCCATCGTGCGCCGCTACTCGGGAGGCGCGGAGAAGCACGCTGCCTGCGGGATGCTGGCGGCCGAGCGGGTGGGGAGCGCCTGAGCTGGAGATCTAGAATCCCAACCGCCGCTGGAACGCCTGGACGCGGGGGATGGCCGGGTACTTCGGCGGGCTCCAGGCGTGCATGACCACCGTGCGGTCGAGCAGCGCCTCGCGGTAGACCACGACCAGGCGCACCGGCAGCCCGCCCTCGCGCTCGACCACGAAGGCGCTGGCGGGAGTGGTCTCGGGCGGGAACGGCGTCTTCGTCAGCGGGGACTGCGCGACCTCGCCGAAGCTCTTCCCCAGCGCCTGCATCTTGTCCAGCACCTTGGGGTCCTGAGTCTTCGAGTACTCCTCTTGAAGAGCCTGCATCTGCTTCGACAGCTGCTCCATGCGCTGCGTCTGATCCTGCGTGAGCGCGTTCCTCGCGTCCGCGAGCGGCGCCGGCGCCGTGGCGAGCTTCTTCTGGTAGTGTGCGAGCACGACGTCGAGGCCGTCGCCGGTGGCGTGGGCCGCGCTGAGCTCCGAATCGCCCGGTGGGTAGGGCGTGGCACCAGGGTAGGCCGCGTCGAAACCGAGCTTCGAGAGATCGACCGGGGCGGGTCGCTGCCACGGGTGGACCTCCACGCTGCTCGGATGACCGGCGCGGTACTGCATCGCCAGGGCGGCGTGCTTCGGCGAGCGCGCCAGCACCTCCGCGGCGAGATCGGCATTGGCCACGAAGGGGCTCATGATCAGCGGAGCCGCGCGCTCCGCGGCGCTCTCGCTCGAGCCGGCGAAGGGGCCGAGCACGCGCAGCCCGGCCGCCGTGACCAGCGGATCGGGGGACGCGAGGGCCTCCTCGGCCACCGGCACGCTGCGCTGGTCGCGGGTCGCCTCGAGCTCTTCGAGCAGCTCCACGACCGCCTCGCGCTCCAGCACGTAGCTCACGCAATCGCCGAGCGGCAGCTGGTCGAGGCAGGCGTGCCCCGCCGCCGCCGAGCCAGGCACGGCCGCGGCCCCGGCGGGGGTCTCCGCGCCGCGCGTCGCGCCGCCGCCGCCGCCGCACGCATAGCTGGCGAGCGAGGCCGCGGCGACGAGCGCCGCGCCCACGCTTGGCCGGAGCAGCAGGCGCAGCCGCATCAGTAGTACCTCGGCTGCTTCATCAGGTTCAGGGCCTTCACGCGCTCCCGGGCGTTCTTGAAGTCGTTCTCGGCCAGCTTCTTGGCGGTGGTGCAGCGCTGGCGCGCGCGCTTGCGCATCAAGCGCAAAGCGTCGGCCTCCCGGGCGTAGGCGTCGCGCTCGCTGTCGGCGCTGTCCTCGAGCTCGGCGCGGGCCCAGCCTCCCTCGTTCTTGGGCTTGATGAGCCCGCGCTTCTTGGCCTCGCAGCGGTCCTGGTGCTCCGACTCGTGCAAGACGGCCGCGATCACCGCCTCCTTGCACACGTTGGCCTTCGTGAGCGGGTGGTTCGGATCGTCGAACATCTTCGGGATGTCGGTGATCGAGAGCTTGGCCCCGTTGGCGTCGATGGAGCTCGTGCAGTCGGGGTGGGTGGTCAGATCCGGAACGTCGGGGTAGCTCTGGTTCGCCGGCAGCCCGAGCTTCTGCTTGGCAGCCTGATCCTGGTGCGCGGAAATGAACTGAGTGAACGCCTTCTCCAGGTTGTTTGGCGAGTCCCAGGCGCCCTTGGCGAAGGCCTCGTCGCGGTTCTTCTTCGAGTCGTAGAAGTCGCGACGCATCTCCGCTCGCGCGATCTGGAGCAAGAGCTCCTTCCGCGGCTTCGTGCAGCATTGCGCGACGCCCTGGCAGTTCCGAGGCGGCAGACAGTCGAACACAGCGCCGGCGTCCGACGGCGCCCCGAACGCGATCGCGCCCAACGCGACGAGAACGTGAACACCGAAACGCACGAGCTTCATCGCGGGCCGCCCGAGGCTAGGCTGGGGTCCAGGCGCAAGGCAAGCGCGCGCAGCTCGGAGTCGAAGGGATCGATGCGCCGCGCGCGGGCCAGAGCTTCACGAGCCTCGTCGGGGCGCCCCGCTTCGAGCAAGGCGACGGCCAGGTTGTGGTGAGGTCGGGCGTTGGACACGCTCTTGCGGGCCGCGTCGCGCCACAACGCCACGTCCGACGCGTAGAGCGCGCCGCGGCGCAGCGTGGCGCCCACCAGCAACACCGCGGTCAAAGCAACGCCCCCCAGCGCCGCCTGCCGCCAACGCGCCCGGCGAAACGCGGCGCGGAGGCCATGGGCCAGGAGCAGCGCCGCGCCGGCGAGCGCCGTCGCGAACGGGCGCTCGGTGAGCGGGTCGAGCTTGGGGATGACGCTCTGGGTGGGCAAGAGCGCGGCCAGCACGAGCGCGGCACCCACCGCGAGCGCGGGCCGACGCGCCCGCGCCGCCCAGACCAAGAGCGCACCGAGGCCCACGAGCAGCGCCGCGCCGAGCCAGAACGCCGGCGACGCAGCCGAGTGAGAGAGCGGCAGCCCGTGGTCGATCGAGAGAGCGCTCGGGCGAACGTAGAGCGAGAACCCGTGCGGCAGCGCTTCGACCTGCGCCGACACGCTGTAGCCAAAGGGACGCCCGTGCGCCGAGTAGTCGATGAGCTGGCGGTAGCGCGCGTTCTGCGCCACGAACGCGACGGCGAGCAGCACCACCGTGAGGCACGGCTCGAGCCGATGGGCCACGCTGCGGAGCGTGCCCCGGCGCGACAGCTCGAGCGCGGCCATCGGCAGCGCGAAGGCGATCGCCGTCTCGCGGCTCAGGCACGCGCCGAGCAGCAGCGCGGCGGCGAGCCAGCGTCGCCCCCGGAGCTGCGCGAGCAGGGCGCCAAGACCGAGGGAGAGCGCCATCGCGGCGCCGCGCCCGGCCAACGCCCAGACCATCTCGCCGTGGATGGGGTGTACGGCGAAGAGCAGCGCCGCAGCGAACGCAGCCCAGAGCCCCGCGCGCAGGCGCGCCGCCAGCAAGAACACGAGCGCGCTCGACGCCCCGTGGAACGCCGCCGACACCGCTCGGCGCAGCGCGGGCGCGTCGCCGAGACCCAGCGAGCCTTCGAGGGCGAAGCTGAGCTTCGAGAGCGGCCTCAGCGTTCGGTGAACGTGCTCGACGAACGCGCCGAGCGACTGGCTCGCCGGGTCGCTCACGGGCGTGACCCAGTCGTCGAAGTGGTACGGGCCCTCGACGCGAGCGAGGTACAGCGCTGCTCCGAACGCGAAGATCAATGCCGCGCGGGATCGGAGGGCCATGCGGGCTGCGAGCCTTGCGCGCGTCCGCCACCGCGCGCAAGGGGTTCCGTCACTTGCACACGCTGGCCTGGCAGGTCTTGTTGCCCACGCACACGTTGCCGCAGGTGCCGCAGTTGTTCTTGTCGGTGGCGGTGTCGATGCACACCGTGCCGCCGCCGGGGCAGAGCTTGGTGCCCGTCTTGCAGACGCACTGACCCAGCGAGCACATCCGGTCGGCCGCGCACGCGATGCCGCAGCCGCCGCAGTTGGTGTTCGTGCCCAGAGTCGTACAAACGCCGCCACACTCCGCCTGGCTCGTCGCGCACTTGCAGGTGCCGGCGTAGCACTGCTTGCCGCCGGTGCAGGCGTTGCCACAAGCGCCGCAGTTCGACTCGTCCGTCCAGGAGTCCACGCAGGTGGCGTTGCAGACGATGTTGCCGGGGGAGCCGCCAGGCGCGCACGCGCACTTGCCGTTCTCGCACTGCATGCCGGTGCCGCACGCGATGCCGCAGCCGCCGCAGTGGTTGTCGTTCCAGAGGATGCCCGTGCACTGCCCGCTGGTGCACTCGGCCTCGCCCGGACCGCACGCACATTTGCCGGCTAGACAGGATCCCGCGCAGCAGCCGAAGCCCTTGGGGCAGGGGTCTCCCAGCATGCCGCAGCAGGAGTCGCCGTCGCACTTGCCGCTGCAGCAGTCCTTCGCGTTGCTCCAGGTGCAGACGGAGCCCGCAGACAGACAGCTCGTGCCGCCACCGCTGGCGCCGCTGCCGCCCGCGCCGCTAGTGGCACCGCTGCCGCCCGCGGCGCTGCCACCGGTGCCGGACGTCGCCCCGCTGCCCGTGCCGCCGCTCGCGCCGCCGCTGCCCGCGCTCGTGCCGCCGGTCGCGCTCGTGCCACCGCTCGCGCTCGTGCCACCGCTCGCGCTCGTGCCACCGCTCGCGCTCGTGCCACCGCTCGCGCTCGTGCCGCCGGTCGCGCTCGTGCCGCCGGTCGCGCTCGTGCCACCGCTCGCGCCCGCATCGGCGTCATGGCTGGTCGAGCCGTCGCCCGAGCACCCGGCTCCCCACATCAGCGTCACGACCCCAACGAGCTTCGTCAGCTTGAGCATGGCGCACCTTCCCTCCCCAAGTGTATCAGCAGCCCGCGATGCAGTCCGTGTAGACCTTGCACTGGGCGTTGCACTCGGCGGCGATGCACGACTGGACGCTCTGGGACGCGACGCAGGTGCTGCAACCCGTGGAGATCGCGCCGCCCGTGCAGTAGGTCTCACACTGCTGGGAGCAGCTCGGCTCCTGACACACGCACTTCTTGATGGCGGTGACGAACAGCTGTTGGCCGGTCGCGTGCGAGGTCGCGCAGCAAGCGTTGCAGTCGGGTTGGCTCACGCAGGGGTCGCTGGCGTCGGGGAAGCCGCCGCCGCCCGTGCCTCCGCTGCCGCCGCTGCCTCCGGTCGGGAAACCGCCCACACCACCGCCGGTCCCCCCGGTCTTGCCTCCGCTACCGCCGCCGTCCGTGCCCCCGCTGCCGCCGCCGCCGCCACCGCTCGCGGACTGATCGGCCCCGGCGTCTTGCCCGGCGTTCGCCCCCAGGTCGTCCAGAGACGAGGTCAAGCTGCACGCCAGCGGGGCGAGCACCGCAAGGATGCTGAAGCGGCCGAGCTTCACGCTTCCAAAGCTAGCACGCGGGTCATTTCGGCGGTGGCGCAACCTTGGTCTGACAGCCGACCACGATGTCGATCTTCCCGCCGTCGTCGGCCTTGACCTTCTCGCAGGTAGCGCCGCACAGGAGCACCTTGGTCTTGGTGGCGTCCCACTGCCAGCCGTCCGCGCCTTGATCGCACGGGTTGTTGTTGTCCTGGAGGACCTCCCCGGCGCTGCCGCCGGTCGGCGTGAACGTCACGTTGACCTTGGTCGGGTCGATGCTACCGCCGTCCTTCGGGGGTGGCACCACGAACTCGCAGCTCAGTTTGTCCACGATGCCCTCGGCGACCTTGTTGAAGATGTCCGACCAGTCCGACTCGCAGATGCTGCGCTGGATCCCGCCGGTCAGCTTGCTCAGCTTCTGATACTCGAGCCCGGGCGCCACCGCGGCGTTGCCGCCGTCTTGTCCCGACGTGCTGCACGTCTTGGTCGGATCGGCGACGTCCAGCCCGACGATGGAGTGGAAGATGTACTTGCGGTTCTGTGCCGTGCCGAACATGCCGGCCGGTTGCGCGGAGCTCAGCGCCCAATTGTCGAAGCCGTTGGCATCCCAGCCGAAGAAGTCCGCTTCGTCGTCGGTCACCTCGACGAACACCTTGGTGGCGTCGAAGCGCGCCAGCTTGTTCCATGGACCCCCGGTCAGGTTGCAGTTGAAGAGCGGGGGGAACCCCGTCCCGGCGTAGCTGAAGGCCGCGGCATAGAGCGAGTTGGAGCTGTCCACCTCGCAGTCCAGGTGGGTGAACTTCGGCGGGTTGTTGCCGCAGGAAGCCCCGGCCAGCGGCGGATCGACGCACACGTCCAGCGAGCCGGTGCCGCGTGCCGAGATCATGATGACCTGCCAGTCGATGATGCTCTTCGAGATCGTGGGGACGAAGCTCTTGTTGATCTGATCGCGGACCTTCGCGATCTCGTCGCCCATCGAGCACGAGTTGTCCACCATCCACACCACGTCCACCGCGGGCTTGTTCGCCTGCTCGGTGTAGGTGGTGCACGCCGCATCCGGATCGCCGGTGTCATCGAGGCCGGTGTCGATCACCACACCGCCACCGCCGCCCGTTCCGCTCACGCCGCCGCCGCTGCCACCGCCGCCGCTCGAGCCGCCGCCCGTGCCACTCACGCCGCCGCCGCTGCCGCCACCGCCGCCGCCGCCGCTGCCGCTGCCGCTGTCCGTGGCCGAGCACGCGGCCGCGATCCCGGCAGCCGCGAGCACCCCCAACCCGATCGCCCCGAGGCTCGAACGCACCATCTTGCCGCGAAGCGTACAGGTTGCGCGATGTCCGGTCCACCGGCCGGCCATGGCTGCGCTGCGTCATGCGGCATGATGCGCGCGTGGATCCCGTGCGACTCGCCCTGCTCGGCCTCGCCGCCGCCGTGGCTGCGATCATCAACTCGATCGCGGGGGGAGGTTCCCTGGTGTCCTTTCCGGCGCTGCTGGCGGCCGGCGTGCCGCCGGTCCTGGCGAGCGCCACCAACACGGCAGCGCTCACACCGGGAGGAATCGCTTCCGCGATTGCCTACCGCTCCGAGCTCGGGCCGCGGGCGCGCCTGAGCTTCGCGCTCGCGGCGGTCTCGTCGCTCGGCGGGGTCGCGGGTGCGGTGCTCTTGCTCTCGGCGCCGCCCCGCGCCTTCGAGCTGGTCGTGCCGTGGCTGGTCCTCGCGGCCACCTTGCTGCTGCTGTTCCAGGAGCGGCTCACGCCGAAGGAAACGAGCGGGGCAGAGCGTCCGAGGACCAAGCTCCTGGTGGCGCTCGGCCTGACGTCGATCGCGGTCTACGGCGGCTACTTCGGCGCCGGTATCGGCATGCTCACACTGGCGCTGTTGGCGGCGCTCGGCAGCGCGAGCTTGCACCGCATGAACGCCATGAAGAGCGTGATCGTCGCCAGCATCAACGGTGCCGCGACGCTCTACTTCCTGGCGATGGGCCGAGTGGAGCTGGTCCCGGCGCTGGTGATGGCTGCCGGAGCGATTGCGGGGGGCTACACCGGCGCCGCCGTCGCGCGTCGCGTGAACCCGCGTCGCGTGCGCTGGGTGGTGGTGGCCATCGGCGTCGGGCTGAGCGGGCTCCTGGCGGTCAGGTACTACTAGTCACGAATGCATTACATGATGTAAAGTATACGTGTCATGTCATCCAACCGCGTCCGGGAGCTGCGGGAGGCCCGCGGGCTCTCGCAGATCGCGCTCGCCGAGCGCTCGCGGCTCACGCGCCAGAGCGTCGGCGCCATCGAGGCCGGGCGTGCGATCCCGGCGGTGGACGTCGCGCTGCGCATCGCGCGCGCCCTCGACTGCCAGGTCGAGGAGCTCTTCGGGCCCTCCGACGAGGCGCCGGCGCTCGACGTGGAGCTGGCCGCAGAGTCGGCGACCTCGAGGTTGGCGCTCGCGCTCGTCCGAGAGCGCTGGGTGGGTCTGCCTCTCGCCGGCGATGGGCTCCGTACGGCGGCGGACGCGCTGGTCGTGACGGCGCGAGGGCGGCGTGCGTCCGTGACGCCGCTCCGTCCGCTCGGCGAGTCGCGCGAGAACCTCGCGCTGATGGGCTGCGCCACCGGGCTCGGGCTCCTCGCCGATCGCCTCCACGGAAAGCGCGGGTCCGGCCGCTACCACTGGCTCCCCTCGTCGAGCGGGGCAGCGCTGCGGGCGCTCGCCAGCGGCTACGCGCACGTCGCCGGGGTGCACTCGGTCGCCGCTGGGGGCGAGAGCGACCCCAACGTCGCGGCGGTTCGCAAGAGCGTGGGGCGCGAGGCGCTCGTGCTCGTGACCTTGGCCGGCTGGGAAGCGGGGCTTCTGACCCGCGGCGACGACGGCCGCGTCCGCTCCGTCGCCGACGTCACTGCGCGAGGAGTGACCTTGGTCGTGCGCGAGAAGGGCGCCGGTGCGCGGCAGCTCCTGGAGCAACGAATGCGGGCGGCGGGGCTCTCGCTCGATCTGCTGCGCGGCCAGCTGGTCGCTTCGGGCCACCTCGACGTGGCGCGCGCCGTCGCCATGGGGGCGGCGGACGTCGGCGTGGCGACGCGCGACGCTGCGCTCGCGTTCGGCCTGCGCTTCGTGCCGCTGGCCGAGGAGCGCTACGATCTGGTGATCCCGCAGTCGCTCATGAGCGACGCCCGCGTCGAGCGCCTGCTCGACGTGCTGGTGTCCCAGGCCAGCCGGCGGGAGCTCGCGTCGCTCGGCTACGACGTGTCCAGTGCGGGCAATCGGGTCGCCGAGGTGAGCGCGGCATGAGGCTGAATCTGGCGGCGCTGGTCGTGTCGCTCCTGCTCTCGTTTGCCTGCTCGAAGCCAGACACGAGGGAGGGCGCGGCAGGTAAGAAGACGCTCGAGATCTTCGTCGGCTCCGCCTCCAAGCCCCCGACCGAGGCCGCCGTGCTGGCCTTCGAGAAGAAGGCCGGCGTGAAGGTCGAGGCTCACTACGGTGGCTCGGGCAAGATGCTGTCCGAGCTCAAGCTGGCGGAGCGCGGCGACGTCTATTTCCCGGGCTCTTCGGACTACATGGAGCTCGCCAAGCGGGAAGGGCTCGTCTTCGCCGAGACCGAGCAGCGAGTCGTCTACCTGATCCCCGCCATCAACGTGCAGAAAGGCAACCCGCGCGGCATCCGCTCCCTCGCCGATCTCGGCAAGCCCGGCGTTCGCGTCGGCATCGCTCGACCGGACACCGTGTGCGTCGGCCTGTACGCGGTGGAGATGCTCGAGGCCCAGCGCGTGGCGAGCCTGGTGCGACCCAACATCGTGACGCAGACCGAGTCCTGCGAGAAGACCGCGCAGATCCTCTCGATGAAGGCCGTCGACGCCATCCTGGGCTGGGAGGTCTTCGAGCACTGGGACCCAGCGAACATCGAGAGCATCTACCCGCCGCCGGAGCAGGTCACCCGCATCGGCTACATCCCCGCGGCCGTGGCGAAGGCCACGAAGAACCGCGAGCTCGCCGAGGCGTTCATCGCCTTCCTGGTCAGCGACGAGGGTCGAGCAATCTACAAACGCTGGAGCTACCTCACGACCGTCGAGGAGGCGCGCAAGCACGCCACCGCGACGACGCCGATCGGTGGCGAGTGGGAGCTCCCCGCGTCGTGGAAGTGAGGAGCTGGTTCTCCCTCTACCTGCTCGCCGGCCTGGGCGGGGCAATCGCGTGCATCGTGGCGATCCTCGCCGTGCAGCTCGCCTATCCGGCGGGCGCCGAGCAGCCGTGGGCGGGCTTCGCCGAGCCGGATGTCTGGGCCGCGGTGCGGCTGAGCCTCATGACCTCCACCCTCGCCGCGCTCTTGGCCATGGCGGTCGCGGTTCCAGCGTCCTACGCCCTCGCGCGCTGGCGCTTCGCCG
Source organism: Polyangiaceae bacterium (assembly GCA_015075635.1). Classification (NCBI taxonomy): domain Bacteria; kingdom Pseudomonadati; phylum Myxococcota; order Polyangiales; family Polyangiaceae; species Polyangiaceae bacterium. The sequence goes on along the minus strand of JABTUA010000001.1, from coordinate 533,426 downwards.
GGAGGACGATCGTGGACGCCCTCCTCGACGTTCCCATCGTGCTGTCCCCCATCGTCGTGGGCGTGGCGCTGATCCTGGTGTTCCGGACCTCGGCCGGGCGGTGGTTCGAAGAACACGCGCTCCGGGTCGTGTTCGAGGTCCCCGGCATCGTCGCCGCGCAGTTCATCCTGGCGCTCGCGCTCCAGGTCCGCGTGCTCAAGGCCGCGTTCGAGGAGCTCGACCCGCGCTACGAACAGGTGGCTCGCTTCCTGGGGTGTACCCCGTGGGGCGCGTTCTTTAGGGTCACGCTGCCGATGTGCCGCACGAGCCTGCTCGCGGCCTTCGTCCTGGGCTGGGCGCGCGCCCTGGGCGACATCGGTGCCACGATGACCGTCGCCGGCTCGGTCCGCTTCAAGACCGAGACCATCCCGGTCGCCATCTACAACAACCTGGCGAGCGTGCGCATCGGCAAAGCGCTCGGCCTGTCGCTGCTCATGACCTTCATCGCGCTGTTCGTGCTCATCGTCGTCCGGGTGGTCGCGGCGCGGAGGAAGACGTGATCTCGCTCCGTGCCCTCGCGACGCACGCGGGGACGTTTCGCCTCGGTCCGGTCAGCCTGACGATCCGGCGCGGCGAGGTGCTCGTCCTGCTCGGTCCGTCGGGAGCCGGGAAGACCCTGCTGCTCGAGACCATGATGGGGCTCCGCCAGGCCGACGCGGGGCAGGTCGTGATCGCCGGTCGGGACGTGACGCGGCTTCCGCCGGAGCAGCGTGACCTCGCCTACCTTCCTCAGGACGTCGCGCTGTTTCCACACCTGTCGGTGCGCGACAACGTGCTCTTCGGGCGGCGCGTGCGCGGGACCCTGGCTGGTGCCGAGGCCGATCTCGAGCGCCTCGCGGACCTCTTGCAGATCCGTCACCTGCTGGGGCGCGCGACGATTGGATCCCTGTCCGGGGGCGAACGCCAGCGTGTGGCGCTGGCGCGCGCGCTGATCACGAACCCGAAGGTGGTGTTTCTCGACGAGAGCTTCTCCGGCCTGGATGCGCACATCCGCCGAGAGCTCCTGAGCCAGCTGCGCGAGCTTCAGCGGAGCCTCGAGCTCACCGTCGTGTACGTCACGCACAATCAGCGCGAAGCGTCCGCGATCGGAGACAGCGTCGCGGTGTTGATGGAAGGCAGCGTGGTCCAAGAGGCAGCCCCCGAGACCCTGTTTCGGCAGCCGGGCGATCTCAGGGTTGCCCGATTCATCCAGCTGTCGAACATCCTCGAGCTCGACTCGACGCATGGACCAGCGTGCTCCGTCAGCGGCGTGCCCCTCACGCTCTCGTCGGCGCCGCCAGAGGGGCGACGCCTGTGGCTCGGTGTCGCGGCCGAGGACGTGGTGCTGCTGCGCCCGGGTGAGGCCGAAGAAATCGGCATGGTCGCAAACGTCCTGCGTGGGCGCGTGCTGGGCATCGACGGGCGACACGCGACGATCGACGTCGTCGACGGTGAAGGACTGACGATCTCGTGCCAGCTGTCCGCGCGCGATCGCGCTCACATGGGAACGGGCCTTCGCGCGGGAGAGGAGGTGGCGATCCACCTCCCTCCGCAGGCGCTGTCCGTGTTTCCGGAGCGCGCTCCCTGAATCACGACGGTGGCGGCTGGAGCTGCGTGGCGCAGCCGAGCAGGATCTCCATCTTCGCGGCCTTGTCGGCCTGCACCGTCGAGCAGGTGCTGGGGCAGAGGGTGATCTTGCTGGGGCTGGTCGGGTTGTCGTAGTACCAGCCGCCGTTCGCGCAGTCCGCCGCGCCGCCGACCTGGCCCAGGGTCTGGGTGCTGCCGCCGCCCGGCGTGTAGTTCACGTTCACCTTCTTGGGGTCCAGGGTCGAGCCGTCCTTGGGCGCCGGCATCTGGAACTCGCAGGAGACCTGGCTGCCCTGGATGGCCTTGAGGGCGGCCAGGAGCTCCGCCTGGGCGTTCGCCGAGCTGCCGATGAAGATGCCCTTGTTGGTGCCGCCGGCCACCGCGATGGTGTCCATCTGGTTCTCTGCGGACCCCTCGAGGCCGACCGCGTAGGTGAGCACGCCGTGCGAGGTGCGCGCCGCCGACGCGAGCGCGGCGATGTTGTTGATGTCCTCGTCGCAGCCGTTCGGCAGGCCGTCGGTCACCAGCACCACCACGACCTTCTCGTTCGGGTGCGCGGCGGCGTGGGCCATGGCCCACTGCTCCGCGCCGCCCAGCGCCGCGAACATCGGCGTACCGCCGCCGTTGCCGGGCGCGCTGCTCTGCACGCCGCTGACCAGCGCCGCCTCCTGGGTGTCAGCCGGAGCAGGGTCCTTGGTCACCGCGCCGATGGGCACCAGGAGCTGCGAGCAGGCGTTGGTGTTGCAGCCCTGGTTGGTGCAGCCGGCCGCCGGCTGGTCGTGGGGGAAGAAGCGCAGCGCGATGCGCAGGCCCGCGGTCGCGGGATCCTGGAAGAACGCGATCAGCGCGTTGGAGGCCTGCGGCCACTTGTTGTTCTGGTTCATCGAGCCGGAGCGGTCGAACATCACCAGCATGTTGACTGGGACGAGGGTTGCCTCCTCGCTGGAAGTACCGCAGGCCGCGTCGGGGCTGATGGCGCCGCCGCCGCCGCCGTTCGCGGCGCTGCCGTCGAGGTCGAGGCCGCCTACCCCGCCGTTGCCGCCCAGGTTGAGGCCGCCTCCCTTCCCTCCGGTTCCGTCGTCGTTGCCGTCGTCGCCGCCGCACTGGACGAGGGAGAGCGAGGCCATTCCGGCGCAGAGCAACGAGGCGGTGAGCAGGGAGCGGTGCGACATCGAAGACCTCCAGGGGTGGACCACTGACTATTGTGGCCGCTCGTACCTTTTGCCAGGCGCGCCTCTGGCGGCTCAGTTCGAGACGGTGCCCGCTTGATCCCAACGGTTCGCGACGCTACTCCGGGGCTCGCGATGACCAAGACCCGGTGGATTGCGCTCTTTCTCCCCGCCGCCGTGCTCGCCGCCAGTTGTGGTGGTGCCGCGCCCTACACACCCGCACCCGTCGCTCCGGTGGTGAACCCATTGCCCGAAGAGGGGACCGCGAAGCCCACTGGCCCGGCGACCGTCGATGACGCGATCGAGTTCGTCAAGGACGTGAACGCGACGATCCGCGCGCTGGCGGCGGACGCGGATCGCGCGGCCTGGGTCAAGTCCACGTACATCACCCCGGACACCGAGCACCTCGAGTCGAAGGAGCGCGAGCGGGTGATGGAGTTCCTGACCCGCAAGGTGAAGGAGGCGCGGCGCTTCGAGGGGCTCGAGCTGCCCTCGGAGACCGCGCGCAGCCTGTACCTCTTGAAGTTCTCCGCGGGCCTGCCGGCGCCGAGCGACGCCAAGAAGCGCGCGCGCCTGGCCGAGCTCACCACGCAGCTCGAGAGCATCTACGGCAAGGGCAAGTACTGCTCGCCGAAGCTGAAGGGCAAAGGCGAGGACAAGAAGAGCGAGTGCCTGGAGCTGGACGAGCTGGGCAACGTGCTCTCCAAGGAGAAGGACTACGACCTCCTGCTCGAGGTGTGGAAGGGCTGGCACTCCATCTCGCCGCCCATGCGCTCGATGTACGAGGAGTTCGTCACGATCGGCAACGAGGGCGCCAGCGAGCTCGGCTTCGGCAACATGGCCGAGATCTGGAAGGGCGGCTACGACATGTCCGCCGCGGAGTTCGAGCAGGAGATGAACCGGCTCTGGACGGAGGTGAAGCCGCTCTACGAGAAGCTCCACTGCCTGGTGCGCGCGCGACTCTCCAAGCGCTACGGACCGGACAAGGTGAAGCCGGACGGGCCGATCCCCGCACACCTGCTCGGCAACATGTGGGCGCAGGAGTGGCAGTCGCTGTACCCGCTGGTCGAGCCCCACAAGGGGAAGGGCAACATCGACGTCACCCAGCAGCTCGAGGCGAAGAAGTGGGACCACCTGAAGATGGTCAAGACGGGCGAGGCCTTCTTCACCTCGCTCGGCATGCAGCCGCTGCCGAAGACCTTCTGGGAGCGCAGCCTGTTCACGAAGCCCAAGGACCGCAACGTGGTCTGCCACGCCAGCGCCTGGGACGTCGCGCTCTCGGGGGATCTGCGCATCAAGATGTGCATCCAGACCAACTTCGACGACCTCGTGACGATTCACCACGAGCTCGGGCACAACTACTACTACCAGCAGTACGGCCACCTGCCGCCGCTGTTCCAGGCGGGCGCCAACGACGGCTTCCACGAAGGCATCGGCGACACGTTGGTGCTGAGCGTGACGCCCGAGTACTTGAAGAAGATCGGCTTGCTCGATCGGGTGAACGACGACCCGAAGGCGGACCTGAACGTGTTGATGACGCGCGCGCTAGAGGGCGTGGCCTTCTTGCCCTTCGGCAAGCTCATCGACGAGTGGCGCTGGCGCGTGTTCGACGGCCGCACCAAGCCCAGCGAGTACAACAAGAGCTGGTGGGAGCTGCGCCGGAAGTACCAGGGCATCGACTCGGCGATCCCGCGCAGCGAGAGCGACTTCGACGCCGGCGCGAAGTACCACATCCCCGCCAACGTGCCCTACACGCGCTACTTCATCGCGCGTATCCTTCAGTACCAGTTCCACCGCGCGCTGTGCAAAGCGGCGGGGCACCAGGGACCGCTCTACAAGTGCTCCATCTACGGCAACGCCGCGGCGGGCAAGAAGATGATCGACATGCTGAAGCTCGGCGCCAGCAAGGAGTGGCCCGTGGCGCTCGAGACCATCAGCGGCGAAAAGCGCATGGATGCGACGGCGATCATCGACTACTACGCGCCACTCGCGGCCTGGCTCGACGAGCAGAACAAGGGTCAGAAATGCGGCTGGGACTGAGGTGAGCTTCGAGCGGCTGCGTCCGCGCCTGACGTCGGGTCGGCCCCTGGTGCTCGACGCCGACACTGGCGCTTGCTTCCGTGCCCGCGGCGTCGCCATCGACTCGCCGGGCGCGGTGGGCCAGCTGTTGCGCAGCCGCCCGGACGACGTGCTCGACCACTACCGGGCGGAGGTGAAGAGCCACGTCTCCATCCTCACGGCGCTCACTGCCGACACCACGCCACGGGCCCTGGCCGAGGTCGGCATGGAGCACCGCTCCGCGCTGCTCACGGGCATCGCCGTGGAGCTGGCGCTGGACGCCGCGCGCGCCGCGGACAAACCGGTGGCCGTCGCCGGGGTGCTCGGCAGCGAGATGGTGGCTGCGCTCCAGCCGCACCGAATGAGCGAGGAGCTGGCGGAGCACGCGGTCCGGATCGCGACCGCGGGCTGCGAGCTGATCCTGGCAAGGGGCCAGGGCTCGCGGCTCGAGCTGATGGCGGCGGTCGGCGCTGGGGCACAGACCGAGCTGCCCACCTGGGCCGTCGCCGAGTGTCTGCCGGGCGGCGAGCTCGCGCACGGCGGGCGGCTGAGCGAGCTGTGCGACGAGCTCGGCGAGGCGGGTGCCTCCGCGGTGCTCTTCGAGGTGTCGAGCATCGACGACGGCATCGCGCTGCTCGACCAGCTGCGCCAGCTCGGCCCTGCGCTCGCGCCTGGAGTGTTGCTCTCTGCCAGCGCCGACAGCGTGCGCGGCTTTCCCACGGCCGACGTCGATCCCGAGCGCTGGGCCGCTCGCGCGCTCGAGCTCGACTCGAACGGCGCGCGCATCATCGGCGGTGGCTCGGGCACGACGGAGGCGTACACGCGCGCGCTGGTGGACGAGCTGACGGCGCTCCACCCCTCGATTCCTGCGTCGCGCTGATTGTGGCACCATAAAAGGATGCGAGCCGGCGCGTCGCTCCTCGTGGCCTGCATCGCGGGCTTCGCCCCGCTGGCTTGCCTCGAGCTGAGCGACGTCAAGGAAGCCTCGAACGCCGGCGGCGGGGGCTTCGTCGGTAGCGGCGGCTCCGCCGGCAGCGCGGCCGGTGCCGGGGGTGGCGCGCCGGACGGGAGCGCGCCGGCGATTCGCGTGCTCTCCGGCACCGCCAGCATCGCCGCTGCCGAGCTCGGCACGAGCGCCAGCCTGGACCCAGTGAAGGCGGACAACGCCGTGTTGTTCTTCACCAGCGTGCACCTGGAGCCCAATCCAGGCCAGGCTCTGGTGCGCGGGGTGCTCTCGGCGGACGGCTCGAGCCTCGGCTTCCAGCGCGCCGCGACGGGCGGGAGCGTGAGCATCGCGTGGTACGTGCTCGAGCACCCCGAGTTCCGCGTGCAGCGCGGAGACCTCGCCCTCGGCGGAACGACCCAGGAGATCGCCATCGCCGACGTGGATCTGGCGCGGGCGTTCGCGCTCGCGAGCTTCAGCGCCGAAGGCAGCGATTTCAATCGCAACGACTTTGTCCGGATCGGCCTGCCCAGCGCGAGCAAGGCCGCAGTCAGCGTGTCGGCATCGAACCCGAACCTCCAGCTGGCCTGGCAGGTCGTCGAGGTCGACACGCAGTCGAACGTCTTCGGCGGCCAGCTCACGCTCGGCCAGGGCGACGCCGCGAAGGAGGCCGTGCTGCCGTCGCCCTTCGACATGGCGCGCTCCTTCCTCGTCCACAGCTGGACCGCCGACGGCCTGGCTGCCGCCAGCTCCGCGGCCAGCGCGCTCAGCGTGAAGGGTCGCTTCAAGAGCCCGACCGCCGTCGAGCTCACTCGCGGACAGACGGGGGCAACGTTGAACGTGGACTTCTTCGCCGTCCGCCTGGGCGGGGCGAACGTGTCGGCGCGGAACGTGACCCTGCAAAGCGGCGCGTCGAGCGGCAGCTTTCCGGTCGCAGCCTTCGATCCGAAGCGCACCTTCCCCGTCGTCTCCCGGCTCGGCGCGCGGGGCAACGCGGTCGCGCCGAGCTGGCCGGGCGTCGACAGCTACATCTTCAAGGCCAGCCTGAACCCGAACAACGACGGCGGGGCTTCGCTCGACGTGCTTCGCGGCGACTCCGCCACGGACTTCGACAGCGAGATCTACGTCGTCGCGTTCTGACGAGGTCACCTCCGCCTTCCGAGCGCGAGCGGCAACACGATCGGACGAGGCCGCTTGGGCTCGGCGGCGACTCCAATGCGCAGATGGAGATGTTCGCGGGGTAGCGCGCCCTCGCCGCGGTCGCGTGTAAGGCGGACGTGTGCCGGGTAGCCTCTGCGACGGCGACCATGGGGGCTCAGCAGCGTGCGTCGATGACTTCGGATGCCGAACCGGGCCGCCTTCGGGCGTCGTTCGCTCCGGCGGAAGCCTTCCGCAGAGAACTACCCTTTGCTCACGTCCGCGCAGACGGCCTGGACGCGACCTGGTTCGAGGAGCAGTGAGCGGCTCGGAAGCTCGCCATGGCCGTGGATTCGGGCGCTAGCCAGCCTTTGGGATCTGGCCGCGAGCCAGCCCGACTGGCGCACCCCGAGACAGGTGTGGGACACTCGTCCTCGGGTGGAGGAAGATCGCGATGTGCTCCGCGACGAGGTCACCGAACGCGCTCGGCGCGTCGCTCCCGAGACGACGCCGCGCGGGCGTCCGGCCGGCGTCTTCGGCCGCCTTGCGCTCGAACAGGCGCTTCGGAAACGTGGCCGCCAATCTCGGTGCTCGAGACGCTCAGCAATGTTGGCGCGTCACCTGTGTCGTCGTCGCATTCCTGTACGCTTGCGGCGGCGGCGATCAGGGAGCGGGCCCCAGCGATGGAGGCGTTGATGCCTCTCTGGGCGGCACGAGCTCGGGCGGTGTGGGAGGCGGTGGTGGTGTCGCGAGCGGCGGCACGTCGCCGGGTGGTGGCGGCACCAGCTTCGGCGGAGCCAGCGGCGGTGGCACCAGCGGCAGCGCCGGCAGCGCCGGTGGCAGCGGCAGCACCGGTGGCGGCGGTGGCAGCACCGGTGGCGGCGGTGGCAGCACCGGTGGCAGCGGCGGCAGCACCGGTGGCAGCGGCGGCAGCACCGGTGGCAGCGGCGGCAGCACCGGCGGCACAGGTGGTGTCGCGTGCGTGCCTGTCGACGGCGGCGCCGGTGCTGGGGGAACGGCGGGAAGTCCGGACGGCGGCGGCTGCGGCCCCACGCCGCTGGGGTTCACCGGCGCGTGCAAACCGGGCGCGCCGACCGCGTGCTGCGCGGCGACGCTCCCTGTAATGACGAGGCAGGGCTCGCTCCCGCCCAACTGGTCGTGCATCGGAGTCGGCGACGGCGGGACCGGTGGAGCCGGTGGAACCGGCGGCGGCGGTGGCCAGAACACCTTCAGAGTGGAGGATTGGTCGAGCTCGACGCCGGTCGGCGACATGGCGGTCGACTTGTTCGCCGGCGACTCGATTCTCGGCGCTACGCCGTTTCACTCCGGCTACTCCAAGGGTCCGAATCATCCTGGACCCGCAGCATTGGGCGTTGGCGAGCTCTACTTTCCGCATCCCGCCAGCGCGACGCTGTCCTACCTGGTCCACGAGGTTCCCGGCGTGACCAAGCCGTTCTACGGGTTCGGGTTGCCGGTCCCCGCCGCGCCGGGCCTGGTGACGGGAAGCGCCGTCTCGGCGACGCTGTACCAGCAGCTGGCGAACTTCTGCGTTCCGCTGGTCGGTTGGACGCCGCCGCCGGACCTCGCGCTCATCATGGGTCCCATCCGGGATTGCGATGGCAACGACGTCGGCGGGGCGCGCGTGAAGTTCTTCGACGCCCACCTCAACCAAGAGGTCGTGCCGGGCACGTGTCCTCGCGATGTTCGCTACGTCTACTTCGACGGAGCGCTCCCGAATCCCAAGTGCGAGTACACGTCGAGCACCGGGTCGGCGTTCATCATCGCGAACGCGCTCCAGAACGCCGCTTGCGCGACTCAGGGCAAGAAGCTTCGCCTCGAATTCTGGGGCCGCCTGCAGGCGTCGAACGCCGGCGCTGTGAAGTTCGCCGAACGGATGGTGGAGGTGTTTCCCGACACCATCAACCTCCACGTCATCCAGCCGAACGTGCAACAGTGAGACGAGGCCTGACGCAGCGCCGTTTCCGCGGCTCGAGGTCGGTGACGAGGGCTGACAGATTGCCGCCGAACTCCTTGTCGGCGAGCTGCGCTCCAGTGACCGCGGACGGCGCTGCGCTTGGCCGCGCGTTTGACCCGAGCGGCGGCGACTCGCCTCGCGGGACTGCCCCGAGCAAGCTGAGGTGCAAGTTCGGGAAGTGCACGCGCTAGCGCTGGCGACTTCGGGCGACGCTATCGCCAACTGGGCGGTACCGGGGTACCATCGAGCGCGGGTTGAGACGCGACTCGGCCGACGTTCGGCCGAGGAGGTGCGAGTGGGCGAATCCGACACCCCTTCTGAAGGTCTGCTGCTTCGGCCCGGCGGTGGTCCCCTCCGTGAGTCCATCTGGCCCAGCTCGCCGCCGACTGTCCTGGTGGTCGATCGCGACCGTGTCGCGGCCGAGCACCTGGCGCGCACACTCGACAAGTACGGCAGCGCCGTGGTCGTTCGTTCGACGCTCGACGAGGTCTGGCAAGAGCGGACATCGGACTTCGATCTGGTATTCCTGGAAACAGCGCTCGTGGGCGACCAAGGCGCAGAGGTCATCGCGCGGCTACGACGGGGCGGCCATACGGGAGGCGTCTGCTTCACTGGCCCCCCTGATCGACGGACCGCCGCAACTGCCCGGGTGGATGGCGCCGACGATTACGTCTCCAAGCCATTTTCTCGAACCGAGGTCGTGACCCACGCCATTGCGCTGATGCGCCGGCTCGGCGGGCGCGACACCGACACCTCCGTTCCTGGAACGTGGCCGGTCATCGCGGCGCGCCTCGCGCGCGCTCGTGCGGAAGTCGACGTTGCCCTGAGCCGCAGCCAGCGCCGCCTGCTCAGCCTGCTCACCCAGCGTCGGGGTGGCGTCGTTTCGCGGGAGGAACTGGCGGCGCTCGCGCTCGAAAACCCGCGCATCAGCCCATCAGCGGCGTACAAGCATGTGAGCCGTCTGCGGAGGACGCTGCGGCGCTTCGGCCTCACGGTGAGCGCGAAATCGGGGTGTGGCTACTACCTCGCACTGCGGGACTGAGCGCGCACATCCGCGCACATTCGTCAGATTTCTGTCCGTTGAAACTCGGCGCTCGACCCCGGACCATGAGTGGAACGGAGGTCGGGAGGATGCCGCGGATTGACGGACGTGGACCACGACGGCTGCTGGTCGCTCTGGGCAGCCTCGCAATCATGGCTGGTTGCGGGAGCTCTGGCGGTGGCGGCGGCGGGAGCGCCACGGGCGGCGCGGGTGGTGTCGGCACGGGCGGCACGGGCGCCAGCGTCGCCGGCACGCTGAGCGTGACCGTCACGAGCGCGTCGGTCACGAAGACACTCGAGTATGCCGGAGAAGACGTGTTGTGCCTGTATTCGACGACATCGGGTGAGCCCTCCCTCGGCATCTACGGGCAGAATCACCCGACGGAGAGCTTCCTGGCCGGGTTCGAGGGGATCTCGCTGCTGCCCCACCAGCGCACCGACACTTATGACGACGCGCTGGGCGCGAAGAACCGCCTCGTAATGACCATCGACGTCGATGCTCACAGCTACTGGTGGTTCAACGATTTCACCGCGGGCATTCCGTCGACCTGCAACACGAACTTCGCGGTGCTCGACGCCAGCACCGCCGCCGGTTCGGCAACCTGCAAGGACCTCGTCCCTCGGCAGTCATCCGCCGACTTCAGCGGGGACATCGAGAGCCCCGGTCCTCACGCGCAAGCGACCTTGTCGTTTCAGTGCTCGATCAAAGGTGCGCAGGGGATCGGCGGGGGCGGCGGCGCTGGTGGGACCGGTACGGGCGGAGCAGGCGGCGCCGGCGCGACGGGCGGAACAGGTGGAAGCGGCGGGGTTGGCGGACAGACCGGCTGTGGAGTCGAAATGAACACCCAGCCGTGCCAGACCTGCATGGACGCGAACTGCTGCAACGAACAGGCGTCCTGCAAGGCCGGCTCATGGTGCCAGAAGTACTTCGAGTGTTTCTCTCAGTATTGCCAGTCGGCCGCCGATCCCGGGCCTTGCGTGCAGCAGTACTGCTCCGCGTACATGAGCGGTGAGGCCGATGCCGTCGCGCTGTCGAATTGCTTCGTGAGCTACTGCGAAGCCGCCTGCCAGTAATCCGTCGCCGCCCGCTCGGCGCCACGAGGACGGGCTCGCGCGAGCATCACCGATCCGTGTCGCGGATCTCCGCGAGGCGATCCACGCGTGCGTCGCGATTCCATACCAGCTGGCCCTTCCAGCCGAGAGCGCGCACCCGTTGCCACGGGATCTCCCCCTCGGGATCGAAGGCGACGAGCCCCACCTCGGCCAGGTTCTCCTCGTGGTCGTAGTAGAGCACCACGAGCTCTGCGGGGTCGAAGGCCGGATCCCGGCGGATCCAGTCGTACGCCTCCCGCGAGGTCCGAAAGCGCGGTCCCTCTTCCGGATCGCTCATGCCCCGGGCGTGGCCGGTGGCGGCGACTCCGCCACGGACTTCGGCAGCGAGATCTACGTCGTCGCGTTCTGACGAGGTCACCTCCGCCTTCCGAGCGCGAGCGGCAACACGATCGGACGAGGCCGCTCGCTCTCGGGTCCGTTCTTGCGGGTGGGCGCGCCTCGGAACTCGTCGATCAGGTGGTAGTCGGCCTTGTAGTTGTCGGCCAGCCACTCCTCGCACTCGCGGCTCTTGTCGTCCCAGTACTGGTACTCGACCGAATACGAGAGGCAGGTGTCGTAGGCGGAGCGCGCCACGAGCTTCTGTGGCTCACTCATCCGATCGAGCTCGGCGTAATACGCCGCACGAAGCTCCGGGTCGCGCCGGATCGCGTCCGGGATGGGCGCCGCGCGAAACTCCTTCACGAACGTGCCCCACATGTGTCCGACCCGCGCCCCCGAGGCGATGACCCAGCGAGGCGGCGCGGCGGGCGAAAGGTTCGCGACCTTCCGGTACTCGACGCTGGCGTCCTCGATCAGCGGGCGCTTGGCCTGCACCCAGGCCTTCACCTTGGTGGCGACGTGCTCGCGCACGGCCTCCTTGGTGCCGGGACCCTTGTAGACGGGGAAGCGCAGCGCATCGACCCGCGCCTTCTTCTGCTCGGCGAAGAAGAACTGCGCCTCCCCCACCGCCTCCAGCGCCCTGCCCAGCTTGCGCTCGGCGACCTGGCTGTCCGGCTCGGTCGCGCGGATCTCCTGGGCGGCGCGCTTCGAGTCCGACCAGAGGGCCAGCACCCGCTGATACTCCCGCGCCGCTGCGACTGCCTGTCGCTGCTCGACGAGCGCGCGGCCGAGGAGCGCGTGCGCCAGCACACGCACGTCCAGGCCGGCCTGCTTGTCGATCAGGCCCATCGCGGCGGACAGCCGCTTCCTGGCCTCGTCCCACTTGCCGCGCTCGCCGAAGCTCGCGGCGACCGCGAAGCGCAGCTGTGCCGTCCTGGCCGGGTTCTTTCCACCGAACCAGCGCTCGTAGCGCTCGGCGTTGGCCAGCGCGCGCTCGGGTGCGCCCAGGCCCAGGCGCAACACCGCGGCGTCGAACAGCGCCTGATCCGCGTCCGGGCCGCACCTCGACTTCTGGCAGATCCTGTCGACGTAGAGCTCGTAGTGATCTGCCGCTCGATCGTAGACGGCGATGGCCTGATAGTTGGCGCCGGTGTCGAAGATGGCGCGCAGGGCGTGCTCGGTATTCGCCAGGCCGTAGCGCGGGTCGAGCAAGACCGCCCGGGCCTGCATCGCCTTCGCCAACAGGCGCGCGGCCTGGTACGCCCGCGCCAGATTGGTCAGGATCTCGGCGGCGCCGTCGCACTGCTTCGGCTTTTCGCCCTTCGCGAGCGGACCCTCGCAGTGGCCGCGCCAGAGCGCGAGGTAGCCGTCGCCGGCCTGGGTGTAGAGGGCGATGGCGGCGCTCGAGCCCGAGGGCAGCGCGTCGGCGCGCCGGACCAGCTGCTCCAGGCGCGTGCGCTCCACGCCGATGGCGACCCGGGCAAGGACCTCGCACTGCTCGGCGTCCACGTCCTTGCGCGAGCTCTTGCAGTAGAGCGCGGAGAGCTTCGGCACGTCCCTGGCCATGTCGTCGATGCAGCTCGCCCGCGGCGGCTCGGCGCGCGTGGCGAGCACGTTCAGCGCTTCGAGGTAGAGTTGCGCGGCGTAGATGCCGGCCTCGTGACTCGCGTGCTCGAGCGCTACGTGGCGGAAGGCGATCGCGGCCTCCTCCCAGTGCTGCGCCTCGTAGTAGGTCCGAGCCCGCGCGAGCTCGACCTCGACGTGCTGATCGACGCCAGCCTGGCCGGGATCGACCCAGCACAGGTAGCGATCGAAGGCGGCGAGCATGCGGCGATCGAGGGCACCGAGGGGCTTGGGAGCCAGCGTCTGCCAAGCAGGACCCTGGCTGGAGCCCGGACCGAGACCGCGTCCCTCCCGGTCCGATCGGCCCTTCCGTGCCTGATCCCTGAGCTTCTGATGGCACAGCAGGCTGGCGTAGGCCGCCTCGCTCGCGTCCGCGCCCTTGGGGTTGTCCTGGAACACCTCGTCGAAGGCCTTCGCACAGTCGTCCCAACGCCCCCGGGCGTAGTAGAGGTCGGCGCGCGCGTAGGCGATCTTGCCCAGGGTCGGCCAGTCTTGTCGCACGAAGCGCGGGAAGGTGAAGCGCGCGAAGTCCTGCTTGGCGAAGCTCGCCAGGATCTTCGCGTAGAGCTCCGCGGCTCGGTCCAGGGTGCGCGGGTCGTTGGTGCCGCGCACGCCACCCGAGCCCACCGCCTCCAGGTGCCAGGCCATGGCGGTCTCGCTCATCAGCTCGGCGGTCTGGTTCGCGCACGCGAGCTTCGTGGCGGCGGGAGCGTCGCTCTTGTCGAGCTTGTCGCGCTCGCCCAATAGCCGCGACAGCTCCCGGCCGATCGCGTCCTTGTCCGAGCTCTTCTGGGCCTGGGTCGCGAGGGTGACCTGACCCTGGTAGTGGCACTCCCGCGGTCCGGGGTTTCTCCGGGCGAGCTCCCGGTACAGCGTGACCGCCTCGGCGTAGCGCCCGATGTCCAGGTACGCGACGCCGAGCTCTTCGAGCAGCGCGAGCGTCTCCGCGCCGGCCAGCGGCTCGAAGAACGAGAACGCGCGCTCCGCCGCGCCGCTCGCGGCGTACACCGCCACGCTGTCACGACGGGCCGACCGGCCGAGCGCCCGCGCGTTGGGCAGCGAAGCGTAGCGCGTCCCCCACTCGATCACCGCCTTCAGCTCACTGAGCGCCCGAGGCAGGTCGGCTTGGTTCCAGTACACGTACGCCAGTTTGTGACGCGCGATGCCGTACACCGCGTTGCCAGGAGGAGGGTACTTGGCGGCTTCGCGGTACGCCTGCTCGGCCAGGGGCCACTTGCTCGGGTCTCCGATGGCTTCGTGGAAGAACAGCTCGCCGAAGGCCAGGTACGCCCGCGGCACGTAGCCGCTCTTCGGAGCCTTCTCGATCAGCTCGAGGTAGACCTTGCGCGCCGAAGCGGCGTCCCCCGCCTGCTCGTGCTCGTACGCCAGGTAATACAGCACCTCGTCGAGCTTCGCGTAGCTCGGGTGGTCGGCCTTGATGGCGCGGTACTGGCGGATGGCGTTGGCGCGAGCGGAGAGCACCGTCTTCTTCGCTCGCGCCGCTTCGGCGCGCGCCTTGGCCGTGGCCTTCGCGTTCTTGGCCTTGTGGCGCGCGATGTCGCGCTCCGCCTGGTCGCCCGCCGCGCGCGCGACCGCCTCGATCTCCGCGTAGTCGTCGGCCAGACGCTTCTGGAGCTGGAGGTGATCGGGGCTCTTCTTGCTCGTCCGCTTCAAGAGACGCTCGAGCCCGTGCGTTTCTTGGATCAGGAGCGACAGCGATCGCAGCTTCTTCTTGGCGTTGCGCGCGTCGCGATCGTCGGGGGGCACCGGCGGCGGAGGCGGGGGCTTTTCAGCTGCCTTCTTCGGAGCCGGCAGCGACTTCATGCTGACTGGAGCGCGCGCGCCGGCCCGCACCTTCTTGGCCTCGGCGGGGCAGCTCGTGAGCGCCGCGCTCGCCTCCGGACCCAGGCATTGACTCGCGCGCGCGCTGCTCGACAGCCCCGCGAGCGTTAGGCACACGCCGAAGACACACGTCCACTTCATCGCACGACCTCCGGTCTCCTCGGACCGCCGCCGAGCCGTTGTTCGTTCTCGGCGGGTTGGAACCCCGGAGCGCGCGCGTTCTTGGGCGGCTCGGCGGAGCGCCGAGCCCTTCGAAGGCCGAGCCTCAGCGCAGCGGGCCGAGCTTGGCGAGCTCGCAGCCCCAGGCGTCGCCCATGCTGCAGCCGAGCTTGACCAGCTTCTTGGCTTCCTCGCGCTTGCCCACGCCCCAGAGCACCACGCCGAGGCCCGTACAGTCTCGCGCCGTCCCCGCCTTGCAGGTCTCGGCCCAGGTCTGAACCGCGCCGTCGGCCATCTGCATGTCGACCTTGTACTTGTCGCCGTACAGCTCGTTGCGCAGGATGCAGGCCAGGAGCTCACCCGAGTTCGACGCGGCGCCCGCCTTGACGCTCAGCTCGCAGGCCTTCTGGAGCTCGGCGCCCGACCGCTTCGAGTCCTTCTTGCGACCGCCCAGGTCGTACATCAGCGCGATCCCTTGCACCGCGCAGGCCGAAGGATGGGCGTCGCAGGCGCGCGAGTAGATCTCCGCAGCCAGCGCCGCGTTCTTCTGCACGCCGCGACCGAACTCGACCATGTAGGCCAGGTTCGTGCACCCGGTCGGGACGTTGCCGTCGCAGGCGCGCTTGAAGAGCTGCACCGACTTGCGCTCGTCTTGGGTCAGGCCGCCGATCCCGCCGAGCATCATCACGCCGAGATCGCTGCACGCATGCTCGTCGCCGCCGTTGCAGCCCAGCTCCAGCAGCTTGACGCCCAGCGCCGCGTCCTTGTTCACCCCCATGCCCCACAGCGTGGAGCGCCCCGCGTTGCTGCACCCCATCGCGACGCCGTCCTTGCAAGCCGCCGCGTAGAGCTGCACCGCCTTGCCTTCGTCTTTGGCGACGCCGTTGCCGTTCTGGAGCATCACTCCCAGGTTGTAGCAACCGTTGCCGAGGCCGCCTTGGCACGCCTTGGCGAAGAGCTTCACGGCCTCGGTGGCGCTCGCGCTCACCCCTTGACCCGAGACGAACATGTTCCCGAGCGTGTCGCAGCTCTCCATGCTGCCGCGCTCGCACTGCACGCTGCAGTCCCGCACGTCTCCGAGCTTGCAGGCGTGGGGCAGATCCGCGGTGGGCTTGGTGCACTTGCCCTCGGCGAAGACGAACCCCTGGGGACAGACCTCGGCCTCCGAGGTCAGCTTGGCCTCGATTGCGGGCTTGTCGGCTGCGGGCTTGGTCGAAGCGCCTTCGTCCAGGCGCACCAGCTCGAGCCGGAGCAGCGCGCCGCACTGTGGCGGCGGACCGTTGGCGTCGGGGGAAGCCTGACGGCACGCCTCCAGCGCGCCGTCGATGCTCTGGAGCTGCTTGCTGTCCTTGAAGCTCGCGGAGACGCCGGCGCCGAAGACCTCGGCAGCGGTGCGGGCTTGCCCCTTTGCGGCGCTGCGCAGCGCGAAGGCGCCGATGGTGGCGCCGCGCACGAAGTGAGATGCGCCGGCACAGCTGCCCTTCAGATCCTTGCGCGAGGCGTTCGCCCAGGTCGTCTTCTTCTTGCCGACCATGATGATCGCGATGTCGATCTCGCTGCTCTTGCCCAGCTCGGCGCCCAGGCTGGCCAGGATGCCGATGCCGCCGGCGGGCAAGTTCGCCTTCACCTCGTCGGCGCTCTGGAGCTTGATGAGCTGCTCCTTGGTGTTCACGCCGATGAAGCCGTAGCTGCCGTCGATGTGGCAGTCCTTGAGCAGCCGGAGCCCGTTCGCGTCGTAGCCCACCACCGCCACGCCCTCGCGCATGGCCACCTCGAGGTCGCCGCGATGCTCGGGCTGCCAGTCCACGATCAGCGGGTGGCCCTTGGCCTCGATCACGTAGACGGCCTCGGATTTGCGGATGTCCGCCACGCTCGGACCGGATGCCCCGGGCCGGTTCGGGTCGGGACATCCGCCGAGGAAGAGCGCGGCGAGGGGCAGGGTGAGCAGGTGATACTTGTCGCGAAGCATGACCGCGGAGGCTAACTCGAACGCGCGCGAGGAGGCTAGTCCCTAGCGCGCGGCTCGTGCGCCGGTGACCAGGGCGCCCGACCGATCGTTCAGTTCGACACCGTCGGGTTCACCACGCCGAAGCCGCCCTTCCGGAGCGTGATGCGCTGACTCTTGCCGAGGCTGCGCGCGCCGAGCCACACCGTGTGCGTGCCGGGCTTCACCCAGACGCGGCCGAAGGCCACCCGCGCCGGCAGCGTGGACCAGCTGCGCGTGTCCGCGTGTCGGCTTCTCCTGCCTCCCCTCGCGTCGCTTCGCTCCGCGGTCCCCTCCTTAGCCGGTGAGCGCGAGCAGGAAGGTCCTGGCAACTCTCGCAGCGTCGCTCCTCAGGCTCGCGCTCACGCGGCTGGAGGGGACGCGTCGCTCTGCACCCGGCGACGATTCCGGGCGGATCTGCTGAAGGTGCGACGCGATGCTCGGTCACTATGCGCTCGGCACCTGCTGGACACCAAGATCTCGTCGGGAGCGTGCAGGAATGGACGGCGGAGTGTGAGACGCCCGGGAAGGGCTGTGCGATGCACGGCTTTGGCTCGATGGCCGTGACTGCCGTGACCTGCGATCCCGTCGTCCCGCCGGCGCACGATGTGTCGTACGACATCGGCTTCCGTTGCTGTGCTGACGTCGAGACGCAGTAGACGGAGCCGGGACAGCGGAAGTCGATCCGGGCCGCTGGGCCGCCCGCGCCCTCGAGCTCGACTCGAACGGCGCCCGCATCATCGGCGGTGGGGCGGGTACGACCGAAGAGTACACGCGCGCGCTGGTCGAGGAGCTGACGGCGCTGCACCCGTCGATTCCGGCGTCGCGCTGACGCTTCCGGGGTTCACCCGGACTCGCCGCGGAGACGCTCGAGGGCGGCCCGCAGCACGGCTGCGTCCGCCCGGTCGCGGTCTCGCATTCCCTGCTTGGTCAGGAGCAGGCCCGCGAGACCGAGCACCGGAATGGCAACCCCATCGACCTCTCGCGCTTCGATGTGCGGAGCCAGCTCCTCCCACCCGTGGCCACACGCGGCCGGCATCACGTCCACCGTGAACTCGTCGTTCACCCGGATGGCATACGGACCCTCGTCGACGAACAGGCGCTCCTGGCCGGCGAGGTCGCGCGCGGCATGGTCGGGGAGCTCCGAGAGCGCCGCTATCCATCGCCTTGCGTTCTCGGGTGACGGATCGACGAGCACGTCGACGTCCTCCGAGAAGCGCACGAAACCGTGGGCCGCGATGGCGTACCCGCCGATCAACGCCCAGGCGACCCCGTGCTTCGCGAAGAGCTCTGCCAAGCGAATCACGTCCTCCCAGGTGGCCGGACGTGTGAAGCGCTCGTCGTCAGCCAAGGATCACCGCTGGTTCTCGACGACCGCATCGACCGTCCAGCGCTGCCGGTCGGCGTTGGCTTCCTCGTGACTTTGGTAACGAAAGATGCCCTTCGGTGCGCGGGTGCGGTAGCGGGCCATGCGCGTCAAAGCGTCCCGTGCGGCCGGCGAGGGCGGCTGTCCGATGGGTGCCTGGCTCCGACGGCCGACGACCCGGATGAAGGTCTCCTCGTTCAGCGGATCGCGAATCACGCACCAAATCTAGCACGCCCCGCGGCGACTCGCTCAGTGCAGCGGTTGCGCGTGGGTGCCACGCGTTATGCCAAGCGCGACGAAGCTCATCGTCTGGGTTCCTAGCGTCCTGGGAGGTAGCTATCAGGGATTTCATCCCATCGTGGTCGGCGTCGCCGACATGACGGGCGACGGCAAGTCCGAAATTCTGGTTGTCGAGCCTGACAGCATGACCATCAATTGGATCACGTCCGAATCCGGATACACCAGCTTCCAGACGCGGACGATCGGCACGCAACGCGCGGTAATCCTGTAATGCATGGGAGTGAGCTCGACATGGCACACAAGAACCTCCTACTCATTCTCGCTTGCGCAGTCGTCGCGACGGCCTGCGGCAAGACCGGCGCGGACCAGGTGAAGGCGGAGCCCCTGCCCGACGCGCAGGTCGATGCGCCGAGTGACGCGCCGCCTCCCGATGCGAAGTCGGACGTTGCTCCACAGACCGCGTGCACGAAGGCGCTGCACGGGGCGAAGCTGGTGAAGCTCGCGACCAAGGCCGGGCTCGAGTACTGCATGGATCAGCGCGAGGTCACCGCCGGCGAGTATTCGGAGTTCATCCAAGCCAAGGGTGGCGACACGTCGGGCCAGATCGCCGCATGCGACTGGAACGTCGAGTGGATGGCGCCCTTCGTCAAGCCGGACGCCTCGGAGGTCGTGGAGGGGGAGTGCGACGCTCGCGGCTACGACCCGGTGAGCTTTCCCAATCGGGCCGTGGGATGCGTGGACTGGTGCGACGCGACCGCGTACTGCGCGTGGGCGGGAAAGCGCCTGTGCGGCCAGGTCGGCGGTGGAATGGGCACGACGCAGACCATGAGCGACCCCGACCAGAGCGAGTGGGCCAACGCCTGCACGGTCCAGGGGTCGAGTAAGTACCCCTGGGGCGACAGCTACACCGCGGGACGCTGCATCGACGCCGTCGCGATTCAGCAGAAGGGGCCCGCGGCGCGGGACGTCACCGACGTGTCCGGCAGCCTGTGTCATGGCGCGACCGGCGCCTTTGCGGAGATCTACGATCTCGTGGGGAGCGTCCAGGAATGGACGGCGGAGTGTGAGACGCCCGGGAAGGGCTGTGCGATGCACGGCTTTGGCTCGATGGCCGTGACTGCCGTGACCTGCGATCCCGTCGTCCCGCCGGCGCACGATGTGTCGTACGACATCGGCTTCCGTTGCTGTGCTGACGTCGAGACGCAGTAGACGGAGCCGGGACAGTGGAAGTCGATCCGGTGCGCTGGGCTGCTCGCGCGCTCGAGCTCGACTCGAACGGCGCCCGCATCATCGGCGGCGGAGCGGGTACCACCGAAGCGTACACGCGCGCGCTGGTCGAGGAGCTGACGCCGCTCCACCCGTCGATTCCGGCGTCGCGCTGACTCGCTCAGTGCAGCACCGTCAAGTTCACCACACCGAAGCCGCCCTTCCGGAGCGTGATGCGTTGACTCTTCCCGACGCTGCGCGCGCCGAGCCACACGGTGTGCGTGCCGGGCTTCACCCAGACGCGACCAAAGGCGATGCGCGCCGGCAGCGTGGACCAGCTGCGCGTGTCCGGCGTGTCGGCGGCGACCATGGTCGCCTGCGTGCCCAGGCTGAGCAGCATGCCCAGCGCGCCGCCGCCGGAGCCGCGCCGCACGACCTCCCCCGCCGCGACGCGTGCGATGAGCCGGGTGATGGCGCTGGCGACCACCGCACCCTTGGCGT
This sequence comes from Polyangiaceae bacterium, assembly GCA_015075635.1. NCBI lineage: Bacteria > Pseudomonadati > Myxococcota > Polyangiales > Polyangiaceae > Polyangiaceae bacterium. Next base: position 513,146 of record JABTUA010000001.1, on the reverse strand, counting down.
TCTCCCAGGCGCGCTCGGCCTCCCGATCCACCGCGACGATGCCCTCCAGCCGCTGCCAGCTGCCGTCGAGGGCGAACTCCGGTACGTCGTACTTGCCGCGCGCCTTGCCGAGCTCCGGGTAGTTCACCCAGGTGACCAGGCCCTGGGCCGCGAGCGCGCTCGCGCGCTGTCGATCGTGCGGGGCGAGATCGCCGGAGACCCAGGTCAGCGCCAGACCGATGGGCACGCGTTTGGCGACCTTCGCCGGTACGCGCCCGAAGCTCACGATCACCAAGAGCTCGGCGAGCTCGCGCTTGTCCGGTGCAGCCGGCTTCGGCGGCGGCGCCTGCTCCGCCTCCTCTTCCTCGCCCTCGGCCGGCGGCTGGGGCGGCGGTGTCAGCGTCGGATCCTGCTCGCCCAAGATGGCGCGGATGCGCGGCGAGCGATAGCTCGCGCTCTCCGCCAGGCGCTTCACCGGCTCCTCCAGCGAGCGGTAGCTCCCGTACTTCAACGCCTCGTCGTAGTAGCGCAGCGCCTCCTGCGCGCGGCCGCTCTTCTCGAACACGAAGCCGGCGAGGTAGCTGCCCGCACCCACCAGGCTCTCGCTCGGGTCCTTGCGGTCCGCCAGGTACTTCTGCATCACCGCCAGGCGCCGCGCCTCGATGCGCCCGCCGGAGAGATCGCCGCGCACCAGGTAGTTCACCATGTTCATGGTGTTGATCATCAGCTTCTCGTAGGCCGGGGCACGGTAGGGTCCGGTGTCGTCCGAGAACAGGTAACGGCCCAGATCCGCGGCGGCGCCGCCCGACAGGTCCAGGATCTCGATCTGCTTGTCGGCCGTCTGAAGATCGCGGCTGGAGAGCTCGTAGCGATCGAGCTGTTGCAGCACCATGGCGCGATCGAGCACGAACAGGATCTTGTCGCCTCCGAGCTCCTTGGGCAGCTGCTCCGCGCGATCCACCTCGAGCGCTTCGTTGTAGAGCTCGAGCGCGCGCTTGGGCTGCCCGGCGTCCAGGGCGCTGCGGGCCTCCTTGGTCTTGTCCGAGTGGCTCGCGCAGCCCGCGAGCACGAGCGCTGCGACGGCGAGCCAGAGCTTCACTTCACGATGGCCTTGGTCAGGCTGGTCTTGTTCTGGAACAGGATGGCGCCGGTCTCCGCGTCCAGCACCTGCAAGAACAGGAAGTACTGCACGCGCCGCTCCTCGTCCTGCCGCTCGTCGGCGCTGAACACCTTGCCGGTGACGAAGTATTTCGCGCCGATCTGCTTGCCCCAGCGGGCCACCGCCGCGGGGTCGAAGGCGTCGGAGTACTGCCGGCGCACCTCCTCGACGATCTGCGGCTGGCGCTCCAGGCTCACCACCTGCACGTGCCCCGCGTTCACCAGCGTGGTCTCGATGTCGCTGAGCAGCGAGTCGAGCGCCGCGTCCACGTGCTCGCTGGTCTCGTTGCGGAGCGGCATCACCGCCAGCGTCGGGCGGTTCTCCTTCTGCCAGCGCTGGATCACCGCCGAGCTCTGCATCGCCTTCATGTTTTCTTGCAGCATCTTCTGAAGGTCGCGCTTGTCGAGGCCGGTGCTCATGGCTTCGTCGTCGAGCCCCTCGACTTGCTCGCCGCGCACGGCTTGCGGGCCACCGCAGGCGCCGAGCGCGAGACAAGAGAAGCAGGCGAAGAAAAGTCCGAGGCGAGCGAGCGTCATGGCTGAAGCTTGATACCGACCGGCCACGGGGAAAAGACCCGCGTTCACGCAAGGCTTGCGGGGCCCGTCGCGCCCGTTGATTCGCCGCTTCGTTCTGCTAGACCGGACGCCATGAGGCTCGCGCTCACGCTGGGCATTTCGTGCTGTGTCGCGCTCGCGGCAACCCGGGCGCTGGCGGAAGAAGCACCGAAGATCGACCTCCGAGTCGAGGAGCAGGCGCCGCCCGTGCAGCGTTCGTACCACGTCCACGACGGCTTCTACCTGCGGGTGAACCTGGGCGTCGGCGCGCTGGGCAACGACTACGATCTGGGACCGGGCTCCGCCGAGTCCCACGGCGGCAGCTTGGCGCTCGACGTGCTCGTGGGCGGCACGCCCAGCAAGGGCTTGGCGCTCGGCGGCGCGCTGCTCAACGAAGCCGGCGTCTCCCACAGCGTCGAGGTGCGAGGCCGCTCCCTCGGCGACACGAACGTGAGCTTCTCGCTGCTCGGCCCGTTCGTGGATGGCTTCTTCGATCCCAAGGGCGGCTTCCACATGGGCGCTGCGGTCGGCTTCGCCGCCCTCGCCGTCGAGGACCTGAGCGGCGAGGACGAGACCGACACGCTGACCGGCTTCGGCGGCGCTGCTTGGGCCGGGTACGACGCCTGGGTCGCGGACGAGTGGGCCATCGGCGGGCTGGTCCGCGCAGGCGGGGCCATCACCAAGAAGAGCGACGACGCCGGCGACATCACCGCGTCCACGTTCTCGCTGGGCCTGATGCTCTCCGTGCTCCATCACTGAGCAAGCGTCGGGTGTCTTGCCGGGCATCCGGCTTCCATGCTCGTCTCGCTTGCGGGCTCTGCGTGTGATACTCGCCGTGCGATAAAGCCGTATCCGCGCCATGGGCAAGATCGACCAAGACCCCGCCGCCGACCGCCCCGTCCGAGAGCTGGACGAGCTGGAAGAGGTGTTCCGTTCGGTGGAGAAGCCCAGGTCGGAGTGGCGCGTCGGCATCGAGGTGGAGAAGTTCGGCGTTGGCTCCCTCGACGGGCACCCGCTGCAATACGAGGGCGAGCACGGCGTGCTCCGGGTGCTCGAGGCGCTCGCTGCGCACGGCTGGGCCCCGCAGAGCGAGCACCCGGGCGGACCCGTCATCTCGCTCGAGCGTGAGCTGGCGTCGATCACGCTGGAGCCGGGCGCGCAGCTCGAGCTGTCGGGCGCTCCGGCGGAGAACATCCACCAGATCTGCGCCGAGCTCCGCGGCCACATGCGCGAGCTCGAGGAGATCAGCAACGAGATGAGCCTGTGCTGGCTGGGCGTGGGCTTCCACCCGCTCGCGCGGCAGGCAGAGCTGCCCTGGGTGCCCAAGCAGCGCTACGGCATCATGCAGCGCTACCTGCCCACGAAGGGCGCGGGCGCCCTCGACATGATGCGGCGCACGGCCACGGTGCAGGCCAACCTCGACTTTTCGGACGAAGCCGACGCCATGGCCAAGCTCTACGTGGGCCTGGTGTTGGCACCGCTGATCAACGCCATGACGGCGAACTCTCCGTTCAAGGAGGGCAAGCTCGCCGGCAAGAAGAGCGTGCGCGGCGAGGTCTGGCTGAACATGGACCCGAGCCGCTCCGGCTTGATCCCGTCCCTGTGGGGCAAGCCGGAGCTCCGCTATCGCGACTACGTGGAGTGGGCGCTCGACGCGGGGATGTTCCTGTTCAAGCGCCAGGGGCAGGTCGTGGCGAACACCGGCCAGACCTTCCGCGACTTCATGCAGAACGGGTTCGAGGGGCACCGCGCCAGCTACGCCGACTGGAAGCTCCACGTGAACACGCTGTTCCCGGAGGCGCGCATCAAGAGCACCTTCGAGGTGCGGCCCTGCGACTCGCTGCCCACGGATCTCGCCTGTTCGGTGCCCGCGCTCTACACGGGGCTTTTGTACGACGAGGCGGCGCTCGCGCGGGCGCGGGCCTTCGCCGCGACGTTCACGCTCGCCGAGGTGCAAGCGGCGCGTCCCGACCTGGTCCGACTCGGGCTCGGCGCCAAGATCGGGCAGCGCTCCGCCCGGGAGCTCGCCGTCGAGCTCATCGACATCGCGATGAGCGGGCTCGCGGCCCGGGCCCGCCAAAGCTCGTCGGGGCAGGACGAGCGCGTCCACCTGACGAAGCTCCAGAAGCTGGTCGAGGCAGGCCGGTCGCCGGCGGATCAGCTGCTGGAAGGGCTCTCCGACTCGGCGACCCCGAGCGAGATCCTGGCGCGGTGTCGCGCCTGAAGCGCTAAGCTCGCCGCGCCATGACCGACGAGGCGCGCCTGCTCGCCCTGCGCGGCGAGTTCCCCACGCTCGCGAAGAAGACCCACCTGATCAGCCACTCCCTGGGGGCGATGCCGCGCCGCGCGCGCGCCCACGTCGAGGCCTTCCTGGATCAGTGGGAGAACGACTCCATAGAGGCTTGGAGCCGACACTGGTTGCCTCAGGTCGAGGCGGTGGGCGATCTGATCGTGAAGGTGCTCGGTGTGGAGGCCGGCTCGGTCGTGGTGAACCAGAACGTCTCGACGGTGCAGGCGATGGTGGCCTCGTGCTTCGACTTTTCGCCGCCGCGCAACAAGGTCGTCTACACCGACATGAACTTCTCCACCGTGGACTACGTGTGGCAGGAGCAGCGCCGGCGCGGCGCCGACGTGGTGGTCGTGAAGAGCGACGGCGTCCACGCCCCGATGGAGGAGCTGCTCACCGCCATCGACGAGCGCACCCTGCTCGTGCCGGTCAGCCACGTTCTCTTCCGCTCCAGCGGCGTGAAGGACGTGCGCGCCATCGTGAAGAAGGCGCACTCGGTCGGCGCGCTGGTCCTCTTGGACGTGTACCAGAGCGCCGGCACCATCCCGCTCGCGCTCGCCGAGTGGGGCGTGGACATGGCCTGCGGTGGCAGCGTGAAGTGGGCCTGCGGCGGCCCGGGCTGCGCCTACCTCTACGTGAGCCCGAAGCTCCGCGAGTCGCTGCGCCCGGCCAGCACCGGCTGGTTCGGCCACGCGCGTCCCTTCGCCTTCGAGCCCGGCCCCATCACCTACGCGGACAATCGCTGGCGTTTGGTCGGCGGCACGCCCGCCATCCCGGCGTTGTACAGCGCGCGCGCGGGCTGGGAGACCATCCTCGAGGCCGGCGTGGAGAACATCCGCGAGAAGTCGCTGCGGCAGACCACGCTGCTGCGCTCCCTGGTGCGCGAGCGCGGCTTCAAGGTGAACACGCCGGAGAAGGACGACGAGCGCGGCGGCACCATCTGCTTCGATTTCGACGGCGCTGAAGCCGTGAGCAAGGCACTCCTCGCGCGGGACATGCTCCACGACTACCGCCCGCGCTGCGGCATCCGGGCGAGCCCGCACTTCTACACGACGGACGAGGAGCTCGAGCGCTTCGTCCGCAGCATCGACGAGATCCGGAAGCAGTGAGGTAGACATGCGTGTTTCGAGCGTCTTGGTAGTCGGGTGCTTCTTGGCCACATTGGGCGCCTGCGGGGGCTCCGGCTCGAGCGGCGGCGTCTCGGGCGCCGGCGGTGGTGGAGGTGCCGGCGGCGGCATGGGCGGCGGCCCGAGCGGCGGCGGCATGCCGAGCGGTGGCGGCATGCCCGGCGGTGGCGGTTTACCGGGTGGCGGCGGCGCGCCGAGCGGCGGTGGCGGCGGCAGCGGCGGCGGTTCGTGCGCGCCGGCGCCAGGCGACTACGGGACCTACCTGCTCACGTTTTCGACACCGCTCAGCCCGGACAAGCCGTTCCTGTTCGTGTCGGACGTGTCGGTCGAAGGTTCGCCGCCGAAGCTCGTGCTGACGGTCACGGCGCTGGACGCCTACGATCGCAAGACGCCGGCCGGCAGCGCCGTGGGGTTGTCCGGGAACCTCGGCGCCGACGGCTCCTTCTCGGCTGGAGTCGTCGGGCTCACGCTGCCAGGGAACGCGAACCCCATCTCCGGAAGCGAGGTCCAAGCGGACGTGACCTTGACCGGGAAGCTCTGCGGCCAGGAGGCCTTCTATTGCGGGACCGGTTCCGGGCAGCTCACCCAGCCGCTCAGCTTCGACTTGACCGGCTCGACCTGGACGCTGGACGAGTACGTCGGGAGCAATCCTCCGAACCCGCCGCTCATCGACTGCAACAAGACGCCGGCCGGTCCAGCTCCACAGTCGCCCTCGCCCTGAGCTTCAGCCGCCCAGCATCTTGTGCAGCGCGATGCCCACGCCAGTGAGGCTCTCGCCGGCGATGAAGCCGCTCGCCAGCACGATCAGGAAGCGCTCCGCCCAGGTCGGGCTGCGCTTGCCGACGAGCAGCGCGAGGCTCGCGCCGAGCAGCATGGACAAGCCCTGATAGGCCGGGATGACGAAGCCAAGACCCATACTCGACGGGCTCGGCACCCACTTGGCGAGCGCCGGCGGCAGCCGCTTCTCGAGGATCGCCAAGACGATGCCGGCGACCGCGCCGATCCACATCGCCGTCAGCGCGCCGGGCGGCATCGCCGCCAGGCCCTTCGCGAACAGCTCCGCCACCGCCTTCCAGGAAGCGACGGCGGGTGCCGGCCACTCGTCGGTGAGCAGCATGGTCTTGGCGTCCCGCACCAGCACCAGGTACGCCGCCGAGCCGATCAGCGCGCCGCTCAGCGTGCCGAAGAACTGCGCGATCGCCTGCCGCCGCGGGGACGCTCCGAGCAGGAGCCCGGTCTTCATGTCGTGCAAGAGGTCGCCGGTCTGCGAGGCCGCGCCTCCGGTCACGTTCGCGCTCATCAGGTTGGCGGCGAGTTTGCCGGGCTGGATGACGCCGAACATCAGCTGCGTGACTTTGCCCATGGCGCCCACGGGCGTGACGTTTGTCTCGCCGGTCACGCGCCCCGTGACGATGGCCAGGACGAAGGTCAGGAGCACGCCGAGCACCGCGGTCCAGGCGGCGATGGCGAAGAACGTGACCTGGGTGAAGGTCGCGAAGAGGGTCACCACGACCAGCGCGCCCAGGAACCATTTCATCGGTACGACGTCGGTGAGGCGCGAGCCCGCCGCCGCCACCTCGGTCTCGTCCTGCTTGCCCTTCGAGCCCGGCAAGAATGCCCGCACCATGGAGCGCCAGGAGAAGGCCAGGGAGGTGAGCGACGAGGTGACCATCATCGCCACCCCCGGCCAGAGCAGCCAGGACAGGAGCGGCGTGTACCAGGGCTTGTCGGCGATCTTCGGCGTGGGCAGCGCCCAGCCGTGCTCGAGCACGTAGGGCCCGAGCACGCCGTAGGCGACGACCGAGCCCAGGAACAGCGAGGCCGCCGCGCGGAACCCCACCAGCACGCCGACGGCGGCCATCAGCGGCGAAGGATCGATGGCGAAGCCCAGGTTGGTCAGCGAGACCTTGGCGATGCCTTTCGCGGCCACCGGCGCGGGCGCGGCCCAGGCGATGGGCGGGGCCCACTTCGGGATCTTCGCGTATTCGACCACCAGCGCGCCGGCGCTGGCGAGCACCGCGCCGATGCCCAGCACGCGCACGCGCGCCATGGCCTCCTTGCCCTTCGCGTAGATCTGTTTGAGCGTCTCCGCCGATGCCATGCCGCCGGGGAACGGCAGCTTGTCCACCACCAGGAGCTGGCGGCGCAGGCCGATGCCGGCGACGATTCCCACCAGCATCACGCTCGTCGTCCAGGCTGCCAGCACGTGCCACGAGTACTGGTAGCCGGTCATGATGGTGAGCGCGGGGATGGGCGCGACGAGGCCCGCGGACGACACGGCCGCCGCCGCAGAGGCCGAGGTCTGGTTCAGGTTGCACTCGAGGATGGTGAACTGCCGCGCACCCGCCACCTGGAGCCCCTTCCACAGCGCGAAGCCGAGCAGCGCCGCGGTCACGCTCATGTTCATGCCCCAGCCGATCTTCAGCCCCGCGTAGATGTTGCAGACCGACAGCACGCCGCCGAGCAGCATGCCGGTCAGGACGGCGCGGAGCGTGAGCTCGCGCATGTCCGCCGGGTGGATCGGCGCCTCGCTGGGGGTCGTCATGGGGAACCTCGGGCCGTAGCCGAGATCGGGGCCCGAGTCACTCAGCGTCCGCTACAGCGATCCACGTCGAGCTCGCTCTTGGCCCTGGCCACGCAACGCGCCTCGCTCTGCGTGGTGTCGCGGGACAAACACTCTTCACCCGCCTCGCGCACCCGCGCCGCGAACGCCGGGCTCTTCAGCAGGGCCTGGCGCCGGGCCTCCAACTCTCGGCGCTCCTCCGGATCCTCCGCCTCCTTCACCGCCAGCTCCAGCGCCAGCTCCTCGATGCGTCGCGCGGCGGCCTGGCACTCGGCCTTGCTGGCCACGCTCTCGGCCGGGAGCTGCCCCTGCTCGGAGCGAGGCTCCGCGACGCCCCGCGCCCCCACGGTCCCATCGGCGCCGCCGTGCTCGGTCCAGTCGCCGAGGATCTTCTGAGGATCCTCGGCCTCCTTCGTGGGGCAGCCCATGACCGCCAGGGGCAGCAGAAAGATCCAGGCCTTCATCCCGTCCGGCAAGGTACGTGCTGAGCCGCGCCCTGTCCAAAACCCGCCAAAAATGCGCTGCACTGCTCGTTGCGGCCGGCGAAATTTCGTGTACGAATCATTTCGCCGAGGGTATCGCCATGTGGAATCCGTACAGCGAAGAGCACGAGCACTTCAGGAAGACCGTCCGCCAGTTCGCCGAGAAGGAGATCGCGCCGTACTCCGACGAGTGGGAGAAGGCGAAGTACTTCCCCGACGAGCTGTTCAAGAAGGCCGGCCAGCTCGGCATCTTGGGAGCGCACTACCCGGAGGCGTGCGGCGGCTCCGGCGGCGACTACTGGTTCAGCGTGGCGAAGGCGCAAGAGCTGCCGCGTGGGCGCTCCGCCGGGGTGACCATGGCGCTGCTCGTGCAGACCGACATGGCGACGCCCGTGATCGCCGACCTCGGTACCCCCGAGCAGATCGACGAGTTCCTCAAGCCCGCCCTGTCCGGCGATCGCATCGCCGCCATCGGCGTCAGCGAGCCGGGGGCCGGCAGCGACGTCGCCGGCATCCGCACCGCGGCGCGGCGCGACGGAGGCGACTACGTGCTGAACGGGCAGAAGACCTTCATCACCAACGGCGCCCGCGCGAGCTTCGTCACGCTGCTCGCGAAGACCAACCCGGAGACGGGCTCCCACGGCTGCACGTTCTTCCTGGTGCCCACGGACGTGAAGGGCTTCAAGGTCGGCAAGCGCCTGGAGAAGATCGGCAACCACTCCTCGGACACCGCCGAGCTCTGGCTGGAGGACGTGCGCATCCCGGAGCGCTACCGGCTGGGCGAAGAGGACATGGGCTTCATGTACCTGATGCAGAACTTCCAGGCCGAGCGCCTGATCGGCGCCGTCTCCGGCATAGCCGGCGCGCGCTACGCCATCGAGTTCTCGCGCCAATACGGCGAGCAGCGCGTGGCCTTCGGCAAGCCGATCATCAAGCGCGAGGTGTGGCAGCACAAGTTCGTGAACATGTACACGAAGGTCGAGATGGCCCAGGCCTTCGTGGACAAGTGCGTGGACGCCTACAACACCGACAAATACGAGCAGAAGGGCAACGTCTCCATGGAGACGGTCAAGCTCATCAGCATGGCGAAGATCGTCGCCGGTGAGCTGGTGGCCGAGGTCATGGACACGTGCCTGCAGTTCCACGGCGGCTGGGGCTACATCGAGGAGTACCCCATCGCCCGCGCCTGGCGCGACGCGCGCTTGCTGAAGATCGGCGGCGGCACCAGCGAGACGATGACGTATTACCTGGCGAAGCTGATGGGGCTCTGAATCACCCCCGCGCGTCCAGCTCCGCACCGCACCGCCAGCACAGCTCGAAGTTCTCCGGGCTCTCGTCGCCGCAGCTCGGGCAGCGCTTGACGCCGTCGAGCTTGCTCTTCCGGCGCGCCTCGAACTCGACCACGGCGGCGCGGGCGCGCTCGACGTCGGCCTCGCGCTCGATCACCACGCGCGGTCGCGAGGCCAGGTAGGGCAGCTCGCCGTAGGCCGACAGGCTCATGGCGTTGTCGATGCGCGCGGGGATCCAGAGCTCCGTGAGCTGGTCGAGCAGAAGCTGCGCTTCCCAGAGATCCTGCGCGACGAACACCACGTGCACGGCGCGCGCGAGCATGGGCCGCGGGCCCGAGCGGGTCAAACGCGTGTTTTGGCTCGTCAGCTACGCCGCCTGCGCCAACCGGATCTTCTCGGCCTGGCCGGCGCGATAGAAGCGTCTGAGCGTGCGCAGCGCCGCGGGCGGATCCTCGCGGCTCACCAGGCGCGCCACGAAGCGCGCCGCCAGGTCGTTCGCCAGGCGGTAGCGCACGCCGTCCTCGGTGTCCGGCCCGTGCAGGTAGCGCACGCGCTCGTAGAGCTGATCGTGCAGCGCCGAGCTGTGCCGAGGCTCGAGCGGCTCGCCGGTGAAGGCCAAGAGCACGAACTTGTCCACCTCCGCCTGGAGCTCGAGCTCGAGCCGGGTCGCCGGCAGCTGCGTGCGCGCCCGCTCCGCGACGTAGACGAAATGGCTCACGCCCTCCACCAGCTGGAGCCAGGCGTCCGACGGGCCGTAGTGCGGCGCGCTGAGCTCCGTCGGATCCTTGACCGGCGGCAGCACCAGCGCGATCTCCAGCTCGTCGTCGCGCTGCCGGAGCACCAGCGTCTCGCGGGAGCTCTCCGCGCCCAGGCGCACGAAGTCGACGACGTCGGGGGCGCGCTCGAGACCGTAGACGCGCTCGATCTCGAGCTGGACGCTGCGCAGCGTGCGCTCCTGCGAGTCGCTCAATGCACCAGTCCCGTTCCGCGCAAGGGCACCATGCCTCGCGCCACCAGGGCGTCGCCCAGGGTGGACGAGCCGGTCTTGAGCCAGCGCTCGTAGAGCTTGACCACGGCGCCGTCGGTGCGCGCCGAGCGGGCGCGCAGGGACTCCGCCACGTCGGCCAACAGCGACACGAACATTCGGAACTTCTCCGCCAGCTCGGCGAACAGGTCCGGCGCGCTCAGGTCGTTGGCGCGCTGCCGCAGCATGGCCGAGGCGTTCTCGTAGGCGCAGGCGCCCAGCGTGCTCATGTAACGGGGCTCGACCCCTCGGGTCTCCAGGTGCTCGCCGAAGAAGCCGCTCACGTAGAGCACGCCGTCGCCCAGCACGCGCAGGCGCTCGAAGCGCTCGGGCCCGGTGCGCTGCATGGCCTCGTCGAGCAGCAGGGTGAGCGGACGCGAGAGCGTCTCCTCTCCGAGCTGCCCCGGCTTGGTGTAGTCGGCGAGCAGCGCGACCAGGTAGGCCTCGGCGGCGTCGGTCGCCTCGTAGCCCCGGGCGCGGATGGCCTCGGCCACGACGGGGCCGAAGAACGAGCTGACGTCGGAGGCCAGGTCGATGGTGGGCGGGTCGGTGCGGTCGGACATTACGGATTGCTCCTGTTCGGCCGGGGTCCGGCCGTCGGGGGGCTGTGGAGAAGTGGCGCCCGCTCACCCCGAGCCTTCCGGGGCTCTACCCGACATAACGTCGTGGTTTCGGTGACCTTCAGCGCCTTCTCCAACTAGCTTCCTTCAATATGTGGGACTGGCCCCGAACGGGCCAAGTTGAAGTGAGGGCGGACCGGATTTCCTCAGCACTCCCCCGCCGAGGCTGCCAAGACCTGCGCACCTTCACCCCCCCTTGACTCCATCAGCGCGGCGATTAGATTCCGGCCGCTGTTAGCACTCTCAATCAGTGAGTGCTAATCGCTAACTTAATGATTACCGGGGTTTGAACGGCGCGCTCGCGTCCCAGACCCCAAAAAACCCGGGGCTAGTCCCAGGGCCTTCGACCCGCAGCGATCCCCGCTGTGACCGCCCAGGGCCCCCGGCAAAGACCCAATCGAGGAGAGGAACGACCCATGAAGATTCGACCCCTGCAGGACCGCGTGATCGTCAAGCGCGTGAAGGAAGAAGAGAAGACCAAGGGCGGGATCATCATCCCCGACACCGCGAAGGAGAAGCCCATCGAGGGTGAGGTCATCGCGGTGGGCAACGGCAAGGTGGCCGAGGACGGCACCGTGCGGAAGCTCGACGTCAAGGCGGGCGATCGCGTGCTGTTCGGCAAGTACAGCGGCACGGAAGTGAAGATCGACGGTGAGGAGCACCTCATCCTGCGCGAGGACGACATCCTCGGCGTGATCGAGAAGTGAGTCGGACCCCCAGGATTTAGAGGAGAAAAGAAAATGGCTGCCAAAGAAATCGTTTACCAAGAGCACGCTCGCGCCCTGATCCTCGCCGGGGTCAACGCCCTCGCCGACGCCGTCAAGGTCACCCTCGGTCCGAAGGGCCGCAACGTCGTCCTCGAGAAGAGCTTCGGCTCCCCCACGGTCACCAAGGACGGCGTCACCGTCGCCAAGGAGATCGAGCTCGAGAACAAGTTCGAGAACATGGGCGCCCAGATGGTGCGCGAGGTTGCCTCGAAGACCAGCGACGTCGCTGGCGACGGCACCACGACCGCCACGGTCCTCGCCCAGGCCATCTTCCGCGAGGGCAGCAAGCTCGTCGCGGCCGGCCACAACCCCATGGAGATCAAGCGCGGCATCGACAAGGCCGTCGAGGTCATCGTGGCCGACCTGAAGAAGATGGCGAAGCAGACCAAGGATCCGAACGAGATCGCCCAGGTCGGCACCATCAGCGCCAACGGCGACACCACCGTCGGCAAGCTGCTCAGCGAGGCCATGGAGAAGGTCGGCAAGGAAGGCGTCATCACCGTCGAAGAGGCGAAGAGCGCCGAGACCTCCCTGGAGGTCGTCGAGGGCATGCAGTTCGACCGCGGCTACCTCAGCCCGTATTTCGTGACGGATCCGGAGCGCATGGAGGCCCACCTCGAGGACGCCTACATCCTGCTCAGCGAGAAGAAGATCAGCAACATGAAGGACCTGCTCCCGGTCCTCGAGGCGATTGCGCGTCAGCAGAAGCCGCTGCTCATCATCGCCGAAGACGTCGAGGGCGAGGCGCTCGCGACGCTGGTCGTCAACAAGCTGCGTGGCACGCTGGCCTGCTGCGCCGTCAAGGCCCCGGGCTTCGGCGATCGCCGCAAGGAGATGCTGAAGGACATCGCGACCCTGACCGGCGGTCAGGTCATCGCGGAGGAGCTCGGCCTCAAGCTCGAGAACGTCACCATCAGCGATCTGGGTCGCGCCAAGACCATCAAGGTGGACAAGGACAACACCACGATCGTGGACGGTGCCGGCTCGAAGGACAAGATCAAGGCCCGCCAGGGCGAGATCCGCGGCCAGATCGAGAACACCACCAGCGACTACGACCGCGAGAAGCTCCAGGAGCGCCTGGCCAAGCTCGTCGGCGGCGTCGCGGTGATCAAGGTCGGCGCTGCGACCGAGACCGAGATGAAGGAGAAGAAGGCCCGCGTCGAAGACGCCCTCCACGCCACCCGCGCGGCGGTCGAGGAAGGCATCGTCCCCGGCGGCGGCGTCGCGCTGCTCCGCGTCCAGCCGGTGCTCGACGCGATGCAGGTGAACGACGACCAGAAGTTCGGCGTTCAGATCATCCGCCGCTCGATCGAGGAGCCACTCCGCCAGATCGTGGCGAACGCGGGCGAAGAAGGCTCGATCGTCGTGCAGAAGGTCAAGGAAGGTAAGGGCAACTTCGGCTTCAACGCGGCCACCGGCAAGTACGGCGACCTCGTGGCCGAGGGCGTCATCGACCCGGCCAAGGTCGTGCGCTCGGCGCTCCAGAACGCGGCCAGCGTGGCGGGCCTCATGCTCACCACCGAGGCGCTCGTCGCGGAGAAGCCCAAGGAGGAGAAGGCTGCTGCCGGCGGTCACGCCGGTCACGGCCACGACTTCTGATCAAGTGGGCGTTTGGGGCCGCAGTCATGCTGGTGATTGGGGCCCCGGCCCCAAACACACCCCCAAACGCTCTTCGCCCGACCGGTTCGGGCGCTCTTGATACGAAGCCGCGAAGAGGCGGATCCCGAAGGGGGTCCGCCTTTTCTCTTTCACGCCGGCAAGAGCGCGAACAAGGCGGCCAGGTCGAGCTCGGCCGGCGTGCCGGGAACGGCGAGGCGATCGGCGGCGCCGAGCGTGAGGACCTGGCCGTAGCTGGAGACGCCGTCTGGGTCGCGGTGGACCAGGACCGAGCGCTGCTCCACGTCGAACAGCCAGTACTCGGGGAAGCGCGCCTGAGCGTAGATGCGTGCCTTGCGCCGATCGCGGGGCAACGACGAGCGCGCGACCTCCACCACCAGCAAGGTGTCCGCGGCGGTCGGGTGGCGAGTCAGGTAGTCCTCGGGGCGCCCACGGACCACGGCGACGTCGGGCTCGGGTTGGCTGTAGGGGCCGGCGTCCACTGGTGCGTGCGTGCGTGCGTTGTGGCCAGGACCCAGGGCCTGGAGCAGGCGCTCGCGCAGGAGCTCCGCGAAGCCAGCGTGGGGGGCGCCCTGCGGGCTCATGACGACGAGGTCCCCCTCCAGGAGCTCGAGGCCGGGCCCCTCCTCGAGGATGCCCGCGTCGAGCATGCGGTAGACCTCGTCCGCGGTGAACTTGCGGCGCGGCTCGTGGAACGGATCGGGGGACGCCACTGGGACGGTGAAAGCATAGCTCATCCGCCGACCCCATCGGCTGGCCCTCCGGGCCGGTTGCGTGCGGAAGATCGCACGCAACTTGGCCGGCGGTCGCGCCGAAGGAGGCCCAATGACCTCCCGAATCCTGTGCGTCGTCGCGGCCCTCGGTGTCTCCCTGCTCGGCTGCGGCTCCGCTGACGAGGCCCCCGCGGAGCGCGACCGCGCGAGCTACGAGCTCCACCCTTGGGTCACCGAGCTCGGCGACACCGAGCTCGACGCGCTGGTCGAGAGCGATCCAGCGTTCGGCACTCTGCGCTTCGCCGGCGTGCCGGAGCGCGTCGCCTCGCGCCAGCCGGGAGACGTATTGATCGCCGGAAAGAGCCAGCACACACCCAAGGGCCTGCTCCGGGCGGTCGTCTCCGTGTCGCACGAGGGCGGCGACACCGTGGTGGAGACCGTGCCGGTGCCGCTACCGCTCGCGTTCGCCAAGCTGCACGCGAAGCTCGCGGCCCGCGAGGTGAGCTTCACTGCCCGGCCCGCCGCGTCGAGCGAAGGGCCCACCTCGCAGCCCCAGTGGTCCAAGAGCGCGGTCGTCGGCGATCAGCGCGTGTTCGACCTCCAAGTGTACGACGTGGACCAGAACCCAAAGACCAAGAACGACCAGCTCTACGTCCACGCCGAGCTCGAAGGCAAGGTCGTGTTCACCGCCAGCGTCGATCTCGATTGGCTCGACAGCGCCGGCGCCATCAGCCACGCGAAGGATTGCCTGAAGAAGCTCGTCAAGGACCCGACGGCGATCCTCTCGAGCTGCGTGACGCTGCCGGACGTGAAGGTCGGCTTCGACGCTTCGCTCAGCGGCAACGCGCTGCTCGACGTGGACGGCGCCGCGAGCAAGCCCTACGTCTCGGAGCCCATCCTGCTGAACGACGAGCCGTGGGAGCTGCCGGAGCTATGGGTCGGGCCGGTGTTGCTCACGCCCAGCCTCGACTTCACCGCCCGCCTCGAGGGCGACTCCGCGACGTACTTCCACTCGCGCACGGAGCACGGCTTCGACGTCGGGGTCGCGGTGTCCGTGGGGACGAAGAGCGGCGTCTCCGCGCCGGCGCCCAAGCTCACCAAGAAGTTCTCGACGCCCACCGTCGAGGTGTCGAGCACTGGTCGCTCCAAGGCGAGCTTCGGCCCGCGGCTCTCGCTCCTGGCCTACGACACCTTTGGTCTCTCGACGGAGCTGCACGCCTTCGGCGAGCTCACGGCGGACCAAGGCAAGTCGCCCTGCTGGGACTACCGACTCGGGTTCGAGCTCACGCCCGCCATTCGCCTGACCATCCCCTGGAAGAAGTTCGGGCTCTCGAAGCTGGCCAAACACATGGGCTGGAACAAGGACTACGCCTACGGCGCCCTGGGCAGCGTGACGCTCTACGACGCGCACCCGTTCGCCGACCTGCCGAACGAGAAGCGCGCCTGCGCGCTGCCTCCACCGAGCGCGCTGCCGCTCGGCGAAGGCCCGACCAGCGCGACCTACCAGAACCCCACCTTCACGCCCTGGGCCAAGCGCCTGGGCGGCGTCCAGGCCACGCACCCGTTCGTCGAGAAGCCTGGGCAAGCCCGCGCTCTGGTGGAGAAGGCGCACGGCTCGAGCTGGGTGGTCTCGGGCGCGCACGTCGGCAGCGTGACGCACCTCTCGGACAGCGGCGGCGTGGCGTGGAACCGCCCCATCGAGCTCGGGCTGTTCCCCGACGAGGCCGCGCTCGCTCTCGAGCCGAGCGCGCGCGGCGCGCTGGCCGTGGCGACGAGTCCAATGCAGATCCTGGTCGCGTCGGACCGCTTCACGCTGGTGGCCCTCGACTACGACGGGAAGCTCGCCTGGCGGCGCCGCCTGCGCCTGCCGAGCGGGTTGCCGGGACCCGAGCTGCGCGAGCTCTCGGCGGTGGCGCTGACGCCGCTGCCCGGCGGCGACGTCGCGGTGCTCTACTCGCGCACGACTCCCGCGCACGTCGGCTCGGAGCTGGTGCTCGTCCGCGCCAGCGCCCAAGGCGCGGTGCGCTTCGCGCGTCGCATCGCGTTTCCGACCGGAAAGCTCTCGCTCGGCGGCGCCCTCGTGCCCGTCGGTCAAGATGTCGTCGTCGGTGGCCAGTCCTTCGACCCGAGCGAGGAGATCGCCTACTTCGCCCGCTTCGACGCAGACGGCGAGCTGGTCTGGGCGCGGCGCCTCGGCGCGTGCGGCTCGACCCGAGTGCGCATCGCGGACGGCACCCTGCGCGCGTCCGGCGACCTCGCCTTCATCGGCACCCACGAGATGAGCCCGGAGCGGACCTTCGTCGCCACGGTCTCGACGGACGGCGAGGCGCGGGGCGCCGCAGCGTTCTGGACCGGGTCGATCTTGCAGGACGTTACCGGTGTCGCCGTGCGGGAGCTGCCGACCTCCGGCTTCGTGACGTTGTCGCGGTTCACCCCCATGGTCGGCAACCGCATCGAGCTCGGGACTCACGACAGCCAGGCTCACCGCACGAGCGGCGACTCCCTCTCGATCGAGCTTCAGGCGGGCGGTGAGCTCGCGCACGTCGCGCCGTCCGGGCTGAGCCTCACCACCGACGGCGGCGCGCTCCTGGTCGCCCACGTCAGCGGCGACCAGGCGCTGAACGATCACGGCCTCTGGGTCGCCAAGCTCCCGGCCCGCACCTTCGAGCTTCCCGCCGGGCAGACCGCGGCGCAGGCTGCGACGTCGAGCTTCCCGAACGAGACCTGCTCGCTCGACGTCACCCCTGCGAGCGTGAAGAGCGAGGCGCTGGAGCTCGAGGAGGTGGACGCCAGCTGACGAGCCCGCTCAAGCGCGCCGCAGCGCGAGCCCGTCGCGGAGCCAGGCCATCGCCTCCTGCCGCGAGTAGAATACCCTGAGGTCGCTGCGCCCGCTCGCGCGCACCAGCACGCGGAGCACGACATCCATGCGCGGCGACAGCCCGACGACGGCGCTCCGCGCCAGGAAGCGGCGGTGCTCGGTCATCCTCTGCGCGTACACCCAGCGGGCGCGCATGGTCAGATCCTCGATGTCCGTGGCGTCGGTCAGGATGCAAGCCGGCGCGCGCAGCTGAAGAATGGGCACGAGCGCGGCGACGTACTCCTCCACGTCCGGCGTGTCCCCTTCGCCCCAGAGCGTCGAGACCACGACACCGTCGTCGATCTCGATGCGGAAGCAGCGGCCTGCGGCGAGCGGGAGCATCCCTTACCGCCGGCAGGATAGCCCGACTTCTGCTAGAATCCGCGCGCTGTGAAGGGCAGGGAGCGGCTTCGTTGGGCTTTCGCGTGGGCGGGCGCAGGTGCCCTCGCGCTGATCAACCACGCCTGCGCCGAGACCACCTGCGAAGAAACCCGTACGTGCACCGGCGCGAGCACGGGTGGCGCGGGTGGCGCGGGCGGTACGGGCGGCGCAGGCGCGTCCGACGCCGGCGGCACGGGCGGCATCCCTCCGGTCGGGAGCTTCGCGATCAGCGTCGAGAGCACGACGCTCACCCTGATCGACGGGGAGTCCCTGGAGGTCACGGTCACGATCACGCGCAACGCGATGACGGACCCGATCACGCTGGACTTCCTCGGACTGCCGACGGGAGCGACGGCGGACCCAGTCGTCGCGCCCGCCGGCTTCAAGTCGACGAAGGTGATCATCCAGGCGGACTCGGACATGGTCCACGGCCCGGCGAAGGTGACCCTCCGCGCCCAGGGCGGAGGCCAGGAGAAGACCTTGGACCTCGACCTGCTCGCCCGTGGACCTGCCGGAAGCGCCGACAACAGCTTCGGTGCTCAGGGAGTGATCACCGAAAACCCGTATGGCGCCTGGAGCCGCGGGCGCGCTGCGGCCCTCGCCCCGGATGGGAAGATCTACGTGGTCGGCGACGCCGGCTCGACCGCGGGGGACGTCAAGGCGTACTTCGTCGCGCGCTACTCCGACGCGGGCGTCCTCGATCCCAGCTTCGGCACGAGCGGCGTGGTCACGCGGCACACCACGGTCAACACGGGCGAGCACGTCGCGCGCGGCGTCTTCGTGGACGCGCAGCAGCGCGTCGTCGTGGGCGGGTACTTCACCGGCAACAACGTCTTCTTCGCGCGCTTCGACACCGCCGGGGCCCTCGACCCCAGCTTCGCCACGACGGGTGAGTTCGTTGGACCGGGCGGCAGCGTCTCCGCCCTCGCCCAGAGCGGCACCAAGCTCCTCGCCGCCGGCAAGAACGACCAGACGCCGGCCCACGCCCTGGTCGCGCGCATGGACGGCAGCGGGGCTCCGGACACGGCCTTCGGCACGCAGGCGCTCGTCATCATCGACACCGGCACCTCAGCGAGCGAGGCCGTCGCCGTGGCGGTGGATGCCGACAACAAGATCGTGCTGGCCGGAACGACGACCAAGCCGGGCACGCCGGTGTTCGTCGCGCGGCTCACCCCCGGCGGCGCGATGGACAGCTTCGGCACCGCCGGCGTCGCCTACCTCAGCCCGCTGAGCGGAGCCGAGACGACCGGACTGGTCGTGCGCCCGGACAAGCGCGTCGTCGTCGGGGGCGGGAACGCCGCCGGCGAGGACTTCGTGGTGCAGCTCGACGCTCAGGGCGCCGTGGACACGAGCTTCGGCGCGAGCGGCAAGGCGATGCAAGGAGCTGGGCGCATTCTGGCCCTCGACGGCGCCGGCCGCATCGTGACGGCCTCGAAGGCCGGAACGGCGTTGCGCTTGGGTCGGCTCCTCCAAGACGGGAGCGCCGACACCTCCTTTGGCAGCCTCGGGTATTCCTGGCTCACCTACCCGGCCGACCCCCACGCGGTCATCCTGCTCCCCGACGGCCGCGCCCTCGTCGTGGGTGTGAGCAAGGCGCTCTCCGAGGACAAGGTGTTCGTGGGGCGATTCTGGATGTGAGCTTCAGCGGCAGGCCTGCTGAGTATCGAGCAAGTCGTCGACCTTGGTGTTCGTGGTGCTGCAGGCAATCACTCCGGGCGACACTTGGAATGTCTGTTGCGTGCAGAGCTTGGCGGTGCCTTTTGCCCCACAAGCGACGCCGGGCGTCAGGAAGCCGATACCTATCCCCGGACAAGCGGTGAACGCCTCGCAGCTGAATGCCGCCGAGGTGCAGGGTGGCGTCGTGTCAACCGGGCAGAAAGTGGAGCTTGCGCAGATCTTGCAAGTTGCCGCGTTGACGATCGGGTATTGCTGGCTCTCCGTGTTGTCGCAGTTGTAGTCGTATCCGCCCTTGCCCTTGCGGGGCACGGTGAAGTACTTGGTCTGCCCCGGGAAAGCGTCCTTGTCTCCGTCGTCGCAATCCGTCGAGTTGGCCACGTAGCCGGTGGGCGTTTTAGTGGCGCAGCCCAGCTTCTTCACGCCCGCGTTGCCGAATCCATCGGCATCTGCGTCCTGGTACCAGAACACGCACGCCTCGCCGGTGCCGCAGGTTTGTCCGTTGCACTGACAGTTGCCGGTCTCGCACGAGAAGTTTGGTCCGCAGGCGCCAGCACAGCAGTTGCCAACGACGCACTTCCCGCTCTGACAGGCGCTGTCCTTCGGGCAGACGGCGCCGAGCGAGAGTTTGGTCACGCACTTCGGGGTGTCGCACCAGAAGGCGTTGAGGCACTGCGTGTCTGCGCTGCACGTGGTGAGGCAACTGGTTCCGGAGCACTGGTAGGGATCGCACGGCTTCGGATCCGACTTGCACGCTCCGGCCTTGTCGCAAGCGTAGGCGGTCTGCGTCGCGTTCGTGCACACCTGCGCGCCGCACGACTTCGAGCTGTCGGGGTAGGCGCAGGCGCTCTTGCCGTCGCAAGTCCCCGCGCAGGGGTCCGTCGGCGCGCCCGCGCCCACGCAGTCCCCTTCGGGGTCGGTGCCCTGCGTGTAGGGCGTGCACTCGCCTTCTTTTCCCGACACCTTGCAGCTCCGGCAATCCCCGACGCACTCGCTCTCGCAGCAGACGTCGTCCACGCAGTAGTTGCTCTTGCACTCGGTCTTGTTGGCGCAGGGCTGTCCGTTGTCCTTGCCGCTCGGGTTGCCGCCGGTGCCGCCCCCGCTCGAGCCCGCGTCGCCGCCGGTGCCGGTGCCCGCAACGCCGCCCGTCCCGGTGCCGGCCACGCCGCCGCCGCCCGCGCTGCCCGCGGTGCCCGCGCTGCCCGAGCTGCCGCCGCTGCCGCCTTGTCCGCCGGTCGTGCTGGCGTCGCCCGAGCTGCCGCCGGTGTTACTGCCGCCCCCGGTGCCGGTGAAGTCCTCACCGCTGGAGCAGGCGGGCATCGCAGCAACGGCCGCAGCACCCGCGAGCGCAAAGGTCAGCGTGAAGCGAACGAAGCTGTGCGAAGCGAAAGACATACTCCGGCCCATGAGCCCTCCAAGAGGTTCGAGGTTAGCGCCAGCCCTGCGCTCTGGCCACGCCGTTCGCGGGCGAATCGCGCGAAGAACGCGCGAGCACCTGGCCGATCGGCCAGGTGACATGTGCGCAGACATTCACAGCTCGAGGCCTGCGAGCACCATCGGCCTCAGGCCTGCGACGCGGATTGACGCTTCGTTGCCTCCGAACTCCACGCCCAACACGCGATAGCTGTAGGCCTGGAGCTGGAAGTCCACGCGCGCTCCGACACTGCCCAGGTTGTACAACAGGCCCGCGCCGACCGCCGCCTGCGCCCCGAGGTAAGGGCCGGGATCGGCCTGGCAGTCGAGCGCGTTGGAGCACAGGTCAGCGAGATCCTGCGCGTCATCGTCGAGGTCGCCGCTCGGGAACAACAGGCTGAGGCCGGCGGACCCGCGCAGCGTGAAGGCAATCTTCGGCGACAGGTCGATCAACCCTTCGAAGACGAGGTCGCCGCCGACGACGGTACCGAGCTCGTAGCGTTCCCCATCCATCTGGGTGCTGAGCGTCGGAATCATCTGGAGACCCGCTCCGAAGCGGGTGTTGCGCGACAGACTCGTGAGCCACTCCGAGCTCAACACCAGGCTCGGGTGCTCGTCGAAGCCCTCCGCCTCCGGCTGCGTCCCGCACTCGCCATCGCAATCCGGCGTCGCCGCGCCGACCCCAGAGTGGGTCCCGGCGCGAAACACCAGGACCGCGCCGCGGCGGCGGCCGAGGTCCGACGGTAGATTGACCGGTGGCGGCTCGTCGCCCGTGCTGGGGTGGTACGAGTACTCGTCAGTCGGAAACGGAGCGAGCCCCGCCTGCGGCTGAGCCAGCACGGGCGACGCGAACATCATCAGGCACGCGGTGGACATCAGGGTTCGGAGGTTCGTCATGTCCTGCTCCTTTCAGCGCGTGGTGACCCGGTTGCCCGCCAGCTCGCTGACGCGCTTACAGCCCTGCGGAATGCAGTGGTAGAGCGCGTAGGAGTCCTTGTTGATGACGACGCCGTTCTTGCTGACGTCGGCGCCCCGCTCACCCATCACGACCCAGACCTCGGCAGGCCCGCCGGCGGCGACGGCGCTGACGTTGCGGGTGGTCACCTGTGCGTTCGGCTGGCTGACGCAGCCCGCCCCGAAGACCGAGATTGCGATGAAGACCCCAAACTTCCCGAGTTTCGTCCACATGCCGGCCCTATCGGCAGGGCGGCCGGCGCAGTTGCGACCTTTCTTGGGGTCGCACTCTTTTCCGCAACTGGCGCCATGGGCCGGCCGAAAGAGGGAGCCATGAAGACCTTAGCGCACCTCGCCCTGTTCGTCTCGGCTCTGGCTTCGTCGTCGCTCGGCGCTGCCGGTTGTGCCACGGAGTCCGACTCCGGGCCGGCTGGCGCCAACTCCAGCCTCTCTCGCCAGTCGTTCTGCGCGAAGACAGTCTGCGAGAAGATCCACGACGATTGCATGAGCTACCTCGATGAGTGCTTCGGGCAGTGCTACGGCATGGGCCCCGAGTTCGCCTACCAGTGCGTGTCGGTCTGCAACAACTACCAGTGCACGCCGTGCACCGTGAACGAGTGCGACGAGCACGGCTACAAGTTCGAGATCGTCGCTCCTCCGGACCCGAAGGTGTCCGACGCCTGCGGGCGTTACGAGGCCAAGGCCGCTCAGTGCGGAGCAGACACGTCCAGGATCATCTGCGATCGGTTCTCCCGGCTCGAGCGCCCCGAGGCCGCCGCCGCGTACGACTGCTACGCCAGCCTGCCTTGCGGGAGCGAAGGCAGCAGCTGCGAACCCCCAGCGACCGACTGGGGCACCAACTTCTGCCTGGCCCTCAACGCGACGTGCGGCTTCTTCGACATGGGGTGCACCGTCGAGCAAATGGCCGAGCTCGATCTCGCCGCCGCCTGGCTGAAGGACGACGTGAGAGCCGAGGCCATGCGCTGCCTGAAGGAACCGTTGTGCAGCGACGTCTCCAGGTGCACGACCGCCTGGTTCGAGACGGTGTTCCCTTAGCACTCGTGCCGGTGCACGCGCGCTTCGCACAGGACGGAGCCGCAAGCGGCGCAGGACCAACTACGAGGAAGAGACTGGAATCCGGGCTCCGGCTCGCCCCACTCCACCACTCCGTCGTGGCATGTGTGTATGGAGCGGACCTGTTCCTTGAGCTCCCGGGGCCGGAGCGCGTTCTTGGCCGTCAGGTCGGCGCCGCACCCGCAGCGCACCGGGACCGCGACGGACCGGGACGAGATGAGTAGGTCGTCGATTGGAAGGATGGTTCGAGAGGAGCACCTCAGAACGCGAGCTCGTCCTCGACCTTGCCCGCCGCGCCGACCCCGGCGCCCGTCGTCTGGCCCAGGCCGTCCGCGCCACCGCTCGCCGCAGTCGAAGCCTTCGTCACGCTCCCGCCGGTGCGCACCGGCTTCGTCCCCACGTAGGCCACCCCGACGCTCGCGCCCCCGGCCGCGCCACCGCCCGGGCCGCCGTTCCCGCCTTTTCCGCCTTCGCCGCCCGCGCAGGCATCCGCGGACCCGCTGGCGCCAATCCCCTTCGGTCCCGCGCCTCCACCGCTCCCGCCCGGCTGCCCCGAGCCTCCGTCGCCGCCCTTTCCGCCGGTGCCGGCGATGAGCTCGCAGTTCGTAAGGGTCAACGTGGAGGCGACGCTCGCGATCGCGATGCTCGCGCCGCCGCCCTTGCCACCGCCGCCCTGCTTGCCGCCGCAACCGCCGCCGCCCCCGCTGCCACCGCTGGCACCGGTCTTCGTCGCTCCCGTGCCTCCGCAGGCCGTCGTGAGGAGCGGCGCCTTCGCACCGCCGCCCCCGCCGGCGCCCTGCCCGACGCCGCCCTCCGTGCCCGACTCAGCAGTCGCTGGAGCGAAGCCGCTGGCGCTCAGAGTCCCAATGGAATTGGAGCCTTTGCCGGGATTGCCGGGATTGCCGGGCGTACCATTTCCAGTTACGCAAGTGAAGGCGACCGAAGTCTCCCCGGCGCCGCCTTTTCCACCGGAGCCGAGGGGTAGGCCATCACTCCCGCCACCGCCCGGAGCCGTGATCCCAACCGCGCCGTCCCCGCCCTTGCCGCCGACGCTGCCGGTCGCGCTGCCCCCGCAGGACGTCGTCGACGCAGTGCCGCCTGCCGGTGTGGCCGCGCACGCGTCGGATCCCTTCTTGCCATCGGCGCCCTTCTCGGCGGGCGTCGTGGTCTCCGTGCCCGCGCTTCCCGCCATGCCGTTGCCCGCGACGAGCTTGCTCGCGCTGACGTTGATGTTCTTGGCGTTAGCGACCAGCATCGCGATGCTCGCGTCACCCGCTGACTTTCCGTCGGAGGCCTTCACCTCGAAGCTCTCGACAGCCAAGCCGTCCACGCCGTCGATCTTCCAGGCGGTGGCGTCACTCGACTCGACCTGGGCGCGGGAGGAGGTCGAGTACTTCCAATCGGCGCAATCGAAGCCGCCGTAGAGTCCGGAGGTGGTGGCGCTCGAAGTGATCGAGACGGTCTCCTTGTAGGCACCGTTCGTGTTGCAGACGAAGATCTTCTTCGAGCCGGCGCCTGCGAGCGCAGCGCCAATCGTCTTGTAAGGCGAGGCGCGCGACCCGTCGGGGCTGGCCGCGTTGCTTCCGGCATCGACGAACACACCAAACTGCTCGTCGATGAGACACGCTTCGGCTCCGGGCGACTTGCTGACGTCGCAGCCGCCACCGTCGCCGCCGGTGCCACCGGTTCCGCCGGTTCCGCCGGTGCCTCCCGTGTTCCCGGCCCCGCCCGTCCCTCCGGTGTTTCCGGTCCCGCCTGTGCCACCGCTCGCGCCGGTCCCGCCGTCGGTACCGCCGGTGCCGCAGCTCAGTGAGTCCTCGCACGAAAAGTCATCGCCGCCGCATCCCGCCAGCGCCAACGCGCTCGCGGCGGCGGACGAAGCGAAGAACACACCCAGGAAATGACGTCGAATACGCATGTGATTTTCGCCCCTCAGAAGCTACCCACCACCCCCATCATCGCGCCTCGTGACTGGGGAGTGGCAAAGATGTTCAAGCGCCCCGCCTTGGGACTGCTTTCATGTCCGGACGGCCAGACGAAGTATGTAACGGCCGTTGCGGCGAGCAACCCTCCGCTCGCGATGAACGCACCGGTCGAGATTCGCCCGGCATCGTCGCGGCGCTCGAGCGCGTCCGTCAAGTCAGCGCACTGCGCTGGCGCTGATGACCCGCTGCAGGCCTGCCCGCCAAACTTGGAGGAGAGCTCCGAACGCAGGCCATCGGCGTCGTCCTGCGCGCTGGACTTCTTCAGTGTGTAGAACACGCCGACGCCGGCAGCGACCACGGTGAGACCTGCGCCGGCGATGAGCGCCAAGGTTCTCGGCTTCATTCCGGACGAGTCGGCTTTGATTCCACCGCCAGCTCCTGGGTCAGGCTCCGAAGGTCCACCAGCTGCCGGGGCAGGCTCCGGCCCCACCGCCGCCGCCTCGCCTTCGATCGTGAGCTCGATCTCGCGCGCCTCGCCCACATCCATCGCGATCGTCTTCTTCGCCGACTTCTCGCCGATCTTCGCCTCTCTTCCTGCCCACCCTCGTCGCCGCTTCGCGGCGCCGGTCCCTCCCAAAGCCGTGCTGTGCGTCAAGAAGCTCTGTCCTGGAGGATGCCATGTAGAAGCCAATACAAAGCTGAAACCAGGTGAGTGACCCAGCGGGTTCGAATCCCGCCCAGCCAAGGGTGCGCCGCCATCTGGAAGCGAGCCTTGCGTGGCAACTCCAACCGAACAGGGAGGCTTGCTGCGAAGCGTAGGCAGCGAGGGTGCAGGCCGTGTGATTGGGCTGCGAAATTTGGGAAGTGGTGGGAGCCGACGGGACAGCACACCCCGGAAGGCAACATCGGTGAGGCAAGAGTCAGGGGCAACGCCCCGACGGCGCGTCCTCATCGGCCTGCCGCGGTCGGAGAGCACGGCATGTACAGCGAGGGTCACCAGGGAACTTGAGAGGTCCTGTTTGCTCCGGGCGACCGGAACCGCCAAGCGAGCGCAAGTGAGCAAGGTGGGGCAGCGGGAAGTCGGAGCACCGCCATAGTAGCGACGAAGCCGGGAAGCCGCCCAAGCGACCCGGCGGAGCGAAGGGCGGTGTCGGGAAAGCGTTTCACGGAACCGAGCGAGGGCAAGATGACCGAGACACCGAGCTTGACCACCATCTCAACGAAACTCGAGCGGATAGCAAAGCAGGCGCAGCAAGCGCCCGACATGGCATTCACGACGCTGGCGCATCACATCGACCTGGAGTGGCTGCGCGAGGCATACCGACGGACTCGCAAGGATGGGGCCGTGGGCGTCGATGGGCAGAGCGCGAAAGAGTATGCGGAAAACCTGGAGGGAAACCTCCGATCGCTGCTCGACCGCGCGAAGTCCGGAGCGTACCGCGCGCCGCCAGTGCGACGCGCACATCCCGAAGGGGACGGGAAGGAAACGCGTCCGCTGGGGATCCCGACTTTCGAGGACAAGGTTTTGCAACGCGCCGTCGCGATGGTGCTCGAAGCGATCTACGAGCAGGACTTCCTGAACTGCTCATTCGGGTTCCGTCCTGGGCGCTCCGCGCGCCAGGCGCTCGAAGAGCTTTGGACACCGGCGGTGAAGATGGCTGGCGGTTGGGTCGTGGAGCTCGACATACGAAAGTATTTCGACACTCTCGACCACGAACGTCTGCGGGAAGTGCTGCGCCGCAGGGTGCGAGACGGAGTCATTCTGCGTCTCATCGGAAAGTGGCTGAACGCGGGCGTGCTGGAGGACGGAGAGCTGAGCTACCCCGATGCCGGCACGCCACAAGGCGGGGTGATTTCGCCGATTTTGGCGAACATCTACCTGCACGAAGTGCTCGACGTGTGGTTTGAGCGAGAGGTCCGACCCCGACTTCGAGGGCGGGCACACTCGTTCGATACGCGGACGATGCCGCGATGCTGTTCGAATACGAGGACGACGCGCGGCGCGTGCTCGACGTGCTTCAAAAGGTTTGGGAAGTACGGGCTCGCGCTCCACCCGGACAAGACGCGCCTGGTGCCGTTCAAGCGGCCCGATCGCATCCGACCTGGTTCGCGCGGCGACGGCCGGGGACCCAGCGGGCCCGGGACCTTCAGCTTCCTCGGCTTCACCTTCCACTGGGGCAAGAGCCTCGCTGGCAAGTGGGTGGTGAGGATGCGAACAGCGAAGGACCGCCATCGCAGGGCGCTGGGTGCAATCACCCAGTGGTGTCGGCTACACCGGCACGAGCCCATCCGCGAGCAGCAACGTGTGCTGGCGGCGAAGCTCGCTGGACACTACGGCTACTACGGCCGTACAGGGAACTTTGGCCGTCTCTGGTGCTTCTACTGGCACGTGACCTGCCTGTGGCGGCGGTGGCTGTCGCGCCGCTCCGACAAGGCGTATTTGGACTGGGCGGCGATGAACAGGCTTCTGGAGCGCTACCCGCTCCCGAAGCCGTCGGTCGTGCGCGCACGTCTCGTAGCGAATCCGTGACCGAGGAGCCGGATGCGGGAAATCCGCACGTCCGGATCTGTGGGAGGCCCCGGCAGGTAACTGCCGGGGCCCACCCGACCGCGGCTTCGCCGCTGCGCGCGGCAGGGAGGGACTCTGCCCCGCTCGCGTCTTGGCGATCTCGCCCGCGCGCTGCTTCGCTGCGAGCTTCGGGACGATGTGCCGCATCGTCCTTCCGCCCGGCGTGACGGCCGGGCTCCGCTCCGCTGGCGCACGCTCTGCGCCACGCCGCGCGTGACGGGGAAGAGCTCGGTGCTTGGACGGCGGCAGCGTGCAGCGAAGCGGATGCTGGGCGGCGTGTCACAGATCGTGCGCCGAGGGGTCGCAAAGCCCGGCCGTCACGCCGGGAGGAGGAAGTCCCATGGCCCATCATCCCCGAAGCTCTCCGCTCATCATCGCACGAGCTCGCGAGATGCGCCTCGCGCTGACGGACACCGAGGAAATGTTGTGGCGGGAGCTGCGGGGCGGGCGGCTCGGGGTCGCGTTTCGGCGTCAGGTGCCGGTGGGGCGTTACGTGGTGGACTTCCTCGCCCCCTCGGTGAAGCTGGTCGTGGAGGTGGATGGCGGGTATCACGCGGCGCGCCGGGCGGCGGATGCGCGCAGGGACCGGTACCTCGCCAGGCTGGGGTACCGCGTCGTGCGGGTGGAGGCGGAGGTGGTGCGGGCTGACGTGGCGGAGGCGGTGGCGCGGGTGAGGGAGGCGATCGCTTCGAGGTGACTGCGACTTCGGTCTCAGCCGACCTTCACTTCTGCTCGAACTCTTTTGCTGCCAGTCCCGCGGAACCGTCCGGCGCCGGGTTCAGGCCCGACCCCTGTACCGCACCACCCGGTCCCTTCGCACCGCCGGTGCCCTCTTGAAGCGCGCCACCGCTGGGCTTGGTGCCGCTCCAGACCAGCGCGTAGCTAGGGCCGCCGGTACCGCCGGAGCCGGAGCCACCGGGCCCGCCGGTGCCGCCCGGGCCACCCGGTCCTCCGCTTCCAAGGCCGCCGCCGGCGGGGCCGCCCTGCCCACCGGACTTGCCGGTACCGCCGGCCGCCGCGCTTCCGCCCTTGCCGCCGTCGCCGCCCTTCTTCGACGTGAGCGTGGAGCCGGTGAGGGAGACTTCGCTCTGCCAGGACAGCAGCGCGACGCTCGCGCCGCCGCCCTTGCCACCGGTGCCCTTCCCACCGCCGCAGCCGCCCATGCCGCCGGCGCCGCCGGAGGCGCCGATGCAGCTGGCGGACGAGCTCGAGCTCGCGCCGCCGCCGCCGCCGCCTTGGCCGGGGAAGCCGTCGCCTCCGTCGTTGCCGCTGGCGACCGTGAACCCGGCAGAAGTGAACGTTCCGCCGGCAGCGGCGGCCGTTCCGAGCTGACCGGAGTTGCCGTTCGAGCCCGCGGAGCCGGCGACACCGTTGGCTGTTCCAGTCCCGGCGTCGCCGCCGTTGTTGACGCTGGCTGGACTGACGTTGGTCTGAGGTATTCCAGCGGACCCCTTCTCTCCGGCGGAGCCGATGTTCGCGGTGCCGCCCGTTCCGCCTTTCGAGCTGCACAAGCTAGGCGCCGTCCACGCACCCCCGAGTTGCGTCCCGGGTGCGCTTGTGCACGTTGCCTGCTTGCCGTTCTGCGCCGCCGTCGCATCCGCACCGTCCGCGCCCTGCGTTCCATCTCCGCCCGCGGCTCCCGCCTTCCCATCACCCGCGGTGAGATTCACCCCCGTAAACGCCACGCCCTTCGAGCCCGTGACGATTGCTCCGAAGCTGCTCTCGCCCGAGTTAGTCGCGTTCGCCGCGGTGATGTCGAGGTTCTCGACCTTGAAGCTCGTGGCGATGTTCGAGATCGTGAGGGCAACCGGAGCGCCGCTCACCTTGGCCTTCGCGGTCGCCGACCAGGCCCAGCTCGTGCAGTCGAACCCGCCGTAGATCCCGTGCTTGTCGTGCGCCGCGCTGACGGCCATGGTCGCGCTCTCAGTGATCCCCGTGCCGTCGTCGCAGGCGTAGACGTTCTTGCCTGCCGTTCCCGCCGTGGTCAGGGCCTTCCCGATCGTCTTGAACGGTTTCGACTTCGTTCCGTCGTTGGCGCTGTCGTCGCCGGTCGGCGACACGAACACGCCGAACTCGTCAGTGACGAGGCACGCCTCTTCGCTGGGGGTCTTGCTGGTGTCGCAGCCACCGCCATCGCCGCCGGTTCCGCCGGTGCCGCCGGTGCCGCCGGCTCCGCCGGTGCCGCCGGTGTTCCCCGTTCCGCCCGTGCCACTGGTCCCCCCGCTCCCCCCGCTCCCGCCGGTTCCGCCGTCGGTTCCTCCGGTCCCGGGCGGACAAGTCGCGTTTGCCTCGCAGGAGTCGAAGTCCTCTCCGCCGCACGCCACCGTGCCTGCCGCCCCAACCGCGATCGCGCCGAGCACAAAAGCAAAGCCCATCCTCTTCATTTGCTGGTCCCCTTGGTGTTCAGAAGCGGCCGAAGGCGCCCAAGCCCGCTGTGTGCTGGTCTAGTAGCGGATGTATCGCAGTCGAGCTCCTCGAGCTCGGCATCAGGAGGAACGCGACGAACGCCGCCGCACCCACGCCTGCGCCGATGAACCCGATCGTCGAAATCGTGCGGCTGCTCTGCGCGCGATCGTTGGCGTCGGCAAGGTCGGCGCAAATCGACGAGCTCGCTCCGGTTGCGCACCCGGTCGTTCCAAGTGTGTTGTCCGCCCGAAGCGCTTCGGCGTCATCCTTCGCCGACTGCTTCGCCATGTAGAAGCCGACGCCCACGCCAAGCCCGATCACCGCGACCGCTCCCGACGCGATCATGCCGATGGTCCGCACGTTGGAACCGCTCGGGGGCTTGACGTCCGCGGTCGCGCTTCCACCCGCGCTGGCGCTTCCGCTTTCACCCGGAGGAACCTCCGGCCCCACCGCCGCCGCCTCGCCTTCGATCGTGAGCTCGATCTCGCGCGCTTCGCCCACGTCCATCGCGATCGTCTTCTTCGCCGACTTCTCGCCGATCTTCGCCTCTCTTCCTGCCCACCCTCGTCGCCGCTTCGCGGCGCCGGTCCCTCCCAAAGCCGTGCTCGCGGCTTCGCCGCTGCGCGCGGCAGGGAGGGACTCTGCCCCGCTCGCGTCTTGGCGATCTCGCCCGCGCGCTGCTTCGCTGCGAGCTTCGGGACGATGTGCCGCAGCGTCCTTCCGCCCGGCGTGACGGCCGGGCTCCGCTCCGCTGGCGCACGCTCTGCGCCACGCCGCGCGTGACGGGGAAGAGCTCTGTGCTTGGACGGCGGCAGCGTGCAGCGAAGCGGATGCTGGGCGGCGTGTCACAGATCGTGCGCCGAGGGGTCGCAAAGCCCGGCCGTCACGCCGGGAGGAGGAAGTCCCATGGCCCATCATCCCCGAAGCTCTCCGCTCATCATCGCACGAGCTCGCGAGATGCGCCTCGCGCTGACGGACACCGAGGAAATGTTGTGGCGGGAACTGCGGGGCGGGCGGCTCGGGGTCGCGTTTCGGCGTCAGGTGCCGGTGGGGCGCTACGTGGTGGACTTCCTCGCCCCCTCGGTGAAGCTGGTCGTGGAGGTGGATGGCGGGTATCACGCGGCGCGCCGGGCGGCGGATGCGCGCAGGGACCGGTACCTCGCCAGGCTGGGGTACCGCGTCGTGCGGGTGGAGGCGGAGGTGGTGCGGGCTGACGTGGCGGAGGCGGTGGCGCGGGTGAGGGAGGCGATCGCTTCGAGGTGACTGCGACTTCGGTCTCAGCCGACCTTCACTTCTGCTCGAACTCTTTTGCTGCCAGTCCCGCGGAACCGTCCGGCGCCGGGTTCAGGCCCGACCCCTGTACCGCACCACCCGGTCCCTTCGCACCGCCGGTGCCCTCTTGAAGCGCGCCACCGCTGGGCTTGGTGCCGCTCCAGACCAGCGCGTAGCTAGGGCCGCCGGTACCGCCGGAGCCGGAGCCGCCGTTGCCGCCATTACCGCCCTCGCCGCCGCCACCACCCTTGGCGAGACCGCCCCCGGCAAGTCCTCCTTGACCACCGGCCTTGCCGGACCCGCCTGGTCCGGCAAGGCCGCCCTTGCCGCCGTCGCCGCCCTTCTTCGACGTGAGCGTGGAGCCGGTGAGGGAGACTTCGCTCTGCCAGGACAGCAGCGCGACGCTCGCGCCGCCGCCCTTGCCGCCCGTGCCCTTGCCGCCGCCGCAGCCGCCCATGCCGCCGGCGCCGCCGGAGGCGCCGATGCAGCTCCCCGACGCACTTGAGCTTCCACCGCCACCTCCGCCGCCTTGTCCAGGGAACCCGTCGCCACCGTCGTTGCCGTTGGCGACCGTGAACCCGGCAGAAGTGAACGTTCCGCCGGCAGCGGCGGCCGTTCCGAGCTGACCGGAGTTGCCGTTCGAGCCCGCGGAGCCGGCGACACCGTTGGCTGTTCCAGTCCCGGCGTCGCCGCCGTTGTTGACGCTGGCTGGACTGACGTTGGTCTGAGGTATTCCAGCGGACCCCTTCTCTCCGGCGGAGCCGATGTTCGCGGTGCCGCCCGTTCCGCCTTTCGAGCTGCACAAGCTAGGCGCCGTCCACGCACCCCCGAGTTGCGTCCCGGGTGCGCTTGTGCACGTTGCCTGCTTGCCGTTCTGCGCCGCCGTCGCATCCGCACCGTCCGCGCCCTGCGTTCCATCTCCGCCCGCGGCTCCCGCCTTCCCATCACCCGCGGTGAGATTCACCCCATCGTAAACGCCACGCCCTTCGAGGCCCGTGACGATTGCTCCGAAGCTGCTCTCGCCCGAGTTAGTCGCGTTCGCCGCGGTGATGTCGAGGTTCTCGACCTTGAAGCTCGTGGCGATGTTCGAGATCGTGAGGGCAACCGGAGCGCCGCTCACCTTGGCCTTCGCGGTCGCCGACCAGGCCCAGCTCGTGCAGTCGAACCCGCCGTAGATCCCGTGCTTGTCGTGCGCCGCGCTGACGGCCATGGTCGCGCTCTCAGTGATCCCCGTGCCGTCGTCGCAGGCGTAGACGTTCTTGCCTGCCGTTCCCGCCGTGGTCAGGGCCTTCCCGATCGTCTTGAACGGTTTCGACTTCGTTCCGTCGTTGGCGCTGTCGTCGCCGGTCGGCGACACGAACACGCCGAACTCGTCAGCGACGAGGCACGCCTCATCGCTGGGGGTCTTGCTGGTGTCGCAGCCACCGCCATCGCCGCCGGTTCCGCCGGTTCCACCGGTTCCACCCGTGCCGCCCGTGTTTCCGGTCCCGCCCGTCCCTCCGGTGTTTCCGGTCCCGCCTGTGCCACCGCTCGCGCCGGTCCCGCCGTCGGCACCGCCTGTGCCGCCGCAGTCGTTGTTCGCCTCGCAAGAGTCGAAGTCGTCACCGCCGCAACCGCCGACCACCGCCGCCGTCATGCCGACAGCCACGAGCACAAAAGCAAAGCCCATCTTCTTCATGTCGTCCCCTTCGATTCTCAGAAGCGCCCGTATGCACCGAGGCCAGCGGTGTGCTGATCCAAGATCGGATGAATGGCCGTGCCCTGCTTGCTGCCCGGCATCAGCATGAAGGCCACGAAGGCTGCAGCGCCCACGCCTGCTCCGATGAAACCAATCGTCGAGATTGTACCGTTGCTCTTCACGCTGTCGTTCGCGTCGGCAAGGTCCGCGCAGACTCCGGTCTTGCCGGTCTTCGGACAGCCGCCGGATCCTAACTGCTTCACCGCATCCGCCTTGTATCCCTCGGCGTCATCCTTCGCCGACTGCTTCGCCATGTAGAAGCCGACGCCGACACCGAGGCCGATCACCGCGACCGCTCCCGACGCGATCATGCCGATGGTCCGCACGTTGGAACCGCTCGGCGGTTTGACGTCCGCGGTCGCGCTTCCACCCGCGCTGGCGCTTCCGCTTTCACCCGGAGGAACCTCCGGCCCCACCGCCGCCGCCTCGCCTTCGATCGTGAGCTCGATCTCGCGCGCCTCGCCCACATCCATCGCGATCGTCTTCTTCGCCGACTTCTCGCCGATCTTCGCCTCGATCGTCGCCGCTCCCGGCTCGATGAACACCGGTCCCGGCAGCGGGGACTTGCCGACGGTCTTGCCGTTGACGGTGATCTCGGCGCCTTCGCTCACCTTGAGCGAGAGCGTTCCCACGCTCTTCTTCGCTTCCGCGAACCGCTCTTGCGTGCGCTTCTTGCTCGCCTCTTGCCCCGCGGGCCAGTTGCGCAAGCTGAACTCCAAATGCTCGGCCGCATCCCGGTACTTCCCCAGGTAGACCTCGACGTCACCTAGGTTTCCGGCGATGTCGTAGCTCTGCTTCAGCGCCCACGCTTCCTTGAACGCGGCGGCGGCCTCGTCCCACTTCTTCAGCTTGTAGGCTTCGTTGCCTTTCTTGAAGAGCTTGGAAGCTTCGTCGGGGGAGTCGGCGGTCGGGGTCTCGACGGGGGATTGAGCGAAGGCCGGGCTCGACGCGACGAGGGCGGCGGCGAGAAGCAGGGGGGTACGGACGCGGAGCTGCATGGGCCGGGCGGTGGCAAAATCCCTCAGGGCGACCGTGCTGGCAAGTTCCGGTGAGGTTGCGGGCGCGCGGGTCGCATATTGAAGTGGCAGGCGCGGGCGCCGGGCTCAGGCGGCTCAGGCGGCTCAGGCGGCTCTGGCGGCTCTGGCGCTCCAGCGCGCGCGCCGGCGTGCGCCGTGCAGCAGGATCGCTGCGGCCGTGATCGCGATAGCTGCCTCGGCGCCGGCCTCGGTGTGCCCGAGGACGCTGCAGCTGCAGCCGTCGCTGGAGTCCTCGCGGGCGCCGCCGCTGCCGCCACTGCTGGAGCTCGATCCGCCGGTGCCGGCCGACGAGCCGCCCGCGCCGGCGGTCGCGCCGCCCGTGCCGCCGGTGCCGTTGCCGCCGGCGCCGGTGCCTCCGGCGCTGCCGCCGGTGCCGCCGCTGCCGAAGCACTCTGGGCCGCCCTGGATCTGACCCCACTTCGCGTCGTACTGAGCGAGCACTTGCTCACACGCGGCGAGCGTCGCAGCCGACATTGCCTGGTCCAGCGTTGGCACCGGCAGGGGCCCGGGGACCGATGAGATCTCGGAGGCGGAGCAGGCGCTGAGCGGGATCGGGACGGTCGTTGAGCCGGCCGAGGCGACGAACCGGACCGTCGCCGGCCCGGTGCTGGGGATCCAGAGCGCGTAGACCGTGTCGGTGGGTCCGAGGCCGCCGGCGCCGAGGAGAGGGACGACGTCGTTGACGCTGACGTTCTTCACCGGGCCGAAGATCGCGGAGACCGACAGGCCTGTGCCGCCGTCGGCCAGCGTGCTGGGCGTGCCCTTGAGCATCCCGTTGTAGATGGCGGTCGCACACACGCAGGCGTTGGCCGGAGTGCCGCAATACGTGGGCTGGATGCGAGCGGCCTCTTCCACGGTGAGGCCGTTCGCGTCGAGCCAAGCGACGAGCTCGGGCACGCCGGCGAGGTCTCGGATGCGCGCGTAATTGGCGGAGCGAGCGACGTGCTGCACGAAGTCACGGGTCGCGGCGCCCGTGGCGTCCATCAGGTGCGCCATGGCGCAGCGGATCCCGCCTTCGTCGATGAAGTGCGGCAGCATGCGGCCAGGGAAGCGGCGATTCTTGGGGAACTCGGCGCGCCGGCGGTAGGCGTCGAGGCGCTCCAGGTGGGCGGCGCGGGCGCGGCGCGCGGCGCGGCCCAGGCGGGGTGGCGGGTGTGCGTGCAGATCGCGCAGGACTCGGACGAAGTGAGCGTCGAGTCGGGCGAGCTCGGCTCGCTCGGTCAGGAACGCGGGCACGGTCATGTGGTCCTCCCTCGGAGCGCACAGTGTGGCCCGAAGCTGCGCGCGCGTCACTCGGCGATCGCCGGGGCGGGACCTCCGGGGGACCAGGCGCATACGCCTGGGCGCTTGCCGCGCCAACCGAGTCTTCGCTCCTCTCCGGCCTGGATGACCCGTTCGACCGCATGATCGTCGCCGCAGCGCGCGCGACGGGGCGCCCGCTGATCAGCGCCGACGAGCGCGTTCAGGACGGCGATCTGGTCGCGGTGATCTGGGATTGACGGCGCGCTCGGGAGCAAGCCGGCGTCAGGTCTTGGCGTCGAGCGTGCGCAGCGAGGAGCCCCAGTCGAGCAGCGTCTCGTCGGCCGTGACGAGCGTCGCGCGGTGGGCTTGGGCTGTCGCGACGATGATGCGATCGGCGGGGTCACCGTGGAAGCCGCGCAGGCGGGCCGCGCCGATGGCGATGTCGCTGTCCACCTCGATTTCGACCAGGCCAAGCTTGGCTGCTTCGTCCCGGAGCGCATCCGCGGAGCGGAGTCCACGCAGGCGCTTCCTGGAGATCAGCGTCTCGATCTCCCAGTAGCTGAAGGCAGACACCGCGACGCTCGATCCCGCGGGGGCAAACGCGCGGTCGATGGCGCGCTTTGCACGAGGGCCGAGGTGGTCGTCTCCGGCGGCGAGCCAGACGAGCACATGGGTGTCGAGGAGCATCGCCGTCTTGCGTCAGCGCTCCGCGTCCCAGCGAGCGTCGATGGGGGCGACGATGTCGCCCACGACCTGGATGCGCCCGCTCATGAAGCCGAAGAGAGTAGGCGGCCGGGTGGTGGCGGCGACGAGCCGCGCGACCGGCGTGCCACGCTTGGTGATCACGATTGGGCGCCCGGTAGCCGCCACTCGGTCCATGAGCTCGAGGCACTTGGCCTTGAACTCGCCCGCCTTGACCACGCTCGGCCTCATGGTCACGAGCATGGTCACATTGGGCGGTGCGGTCAAGCCGAGCGCCGGGCGGTGATCGGCGGATCGCCGGGGCGGACGCGGGCAGGCGTCGGCGCCGCCCGCGTCCCGCCGCTCGGCGGCGAGCTCAGCGGCAGTTCTGCTGCGTTGGGCCCAGTCCGATGGTGCCGGAGGAGCAGAGCGTCGAGCAGGTGAACAGGTTCCCCGTCCCGCCGCAGCCGACTTCGACGCCGTAGGCGAAGGTGTCCTTCGGTCCGCCGCAGTTGTTCGGCAGGTTGCAGCTGAGGCCCATGCTCTGCAGCCCCAGCGTGCCGCAAGTGAGGGAACACGCGGCCGTGCTGGAGCCGTAGCCGTGGCAGTCGCGGCACGACGGGTTGGTGATGGTCGGGTGCTTCTTCTGCTCCGTGCCGTTGCAGTCGTAGTCGTAGCTGTTGTCGCCGCGGTGGAGCGGGAAGAACTGGGTCTGGCCGGGGAAGGCGTTCTTGTTGGCGTCGAAGCAGTCGTCGGCGTTCTTCACGAAGGTCTTGCCGCTGACCACCGGGGCCTTGCTGGAACAGCCGAGCATGGGCTTGGTCTTGTCGCCGAAGCCGTCTCCGTCGCCGTCCTCGTACCAGAGCACGCACTGGTCGCCGGCGGCGCAGGTCACGCCGTTGCACTGGCAGGTGCCGCTCGAGCACGAGAAGCTCGGGCCGCAGCTCGCGCTCGCGCAGCAGGACCCGTCCACGCAGGCGTTGCTCGTGCACTGGTTGCTGGCGGTGCACGCCGCGCCCAGCGCTTGCTTCGGCACGCAGGCGCCGGCCTTGCAGTAGGAGCCGGCGTTGGCGCACTGCGCGTCGGTGTCACACTTGGTCGCGCACACGCTGCCGCTGCAGGTGAAGGGCGCGCAGGACGTCTGCGCGACGAGGCACTCGCCCTTGCCGTTGCACGCGCTGCCGGTCTGCTTGCCGCTCACGCAGGTCGTCTGGCCGCAGGTCGTCTCGGTCCCGGGCATCTTGCAGGCGCCGCTGCCGTCGCACGCGCCGGCGCACGCCCCGGTGCCCTTCGCCGAGTCCAGGCAGTCCTGGTCGGGGTCGGTGCCGTCCGCGTGGGGCTGGCAGGAGCCCGCGTTGCCCGGCTGGTTGCAGCTCTCGCAGGGGCCGGAGCAGTCGGACTGGCAGCACACGCCGTCGGTGCAGAAACCGGTGGCGCAGTCGGCGTCGGCGCTGCAAGCGGAGCCCGCGGGCGTCTTGCCGCTGCCGGTCCCGCCGGTGGAGCTGCCGCTTGCGCCCCCGCTCGAGCTGCCGCTCGCGCCGCCCGATCCGCCGGCACCAGCGCCGCTGTCGGCGCCTCCGCCGGAGCTCGCGCCGCTCGCGCCGCCCGTGGCCTGGGAGCCGCCTGACGAGTTGCCAGCGGCTCCGGCCGCGCCGCCGTCGCCGGCCTCGTCTTTCGTTTCGAACTCGTCAGCGGCGCAACCCGCGTTGATGGACAGGGCTAACGCCAGGGCGAACGAGAGAGGGGACTTGATGCGAATCATGGAAGAGGCCTCCGTTGTGGTGAACGGCGCTCCTTCGGTCGTGGGCGGATCCCAGTTGCGCACTATTTCGGGTGCGCGGCGCCTCGAGCGCGCGCGGCGAAGCAGGACCCGGCAAAGCGCGAGCGGGGAGCGGGCGTCACTCGTTGATCGGCTTCGAGCGCGCGCGGCGACGCAGGACCCGACGACGCGAGCGTCACTCGTCGATCGGCTTCGAGCGCGCGGCGAGCCGGGAGTCCCGCGACGCGAGCGCCGCGGAGGGGGCGTCACTCGTTGATCGGCTTCGGCTGCTCGACGACGGGCTTCGGCTTGCGCTTGATCGGAGCCTCCGGCGGGTCCATGCCTTCGCTGTCTGGCGGCCTGAGCTTTGCGGGCCGGGCGCTCGACGTGGGCTCGGGGGAAGGCTCGGGCACGCGCAGCGGCGCAGGCGCGGGCTTGGGGGTGGGCGCGGGCGCCGGCGCGGCGGCGGTCGCGGGCGCGGCGCTCGGCGCGGCCGCCTCGGGGTCGCCTCGGACGATGTTGACCACGATGAAGCCGACGGCGACCAGGACCAAGAACACGATGGCGCCGCCGATGAGCAGGCCGGCGCGGCTCTTGGACGACTCGGCGTCCGAGAAGGACGCGGAAGATGGGCGCACGCTCGAGGTAGCGGCCGCGGCGTCCACGCCCATCAGCATCAGGTGGCGCTGGGCCTCCTCGCGCTCGAGCACGCGCATCGCCTTCTGGGTCTGCGCGCGGCGGGGGTCCGCCTCGGGCGCGATGCGGACGGGGATGTTCTCGATCGTCTTGTGCTCGACGGGCTTGGGGAGCTCGCGCGGCGGGACGTATTCACTGGCGTGATCCGGGGTGGGGCCGGCGAAGGGGGGCTCTCCTGCCACCGACACGAGGATCTCGTCGGTGTCGTGACCGAAAGCCGGCGAGCCCCCGATGGGTGTGTCGCCGAACGCCGGCGAGCCGTCCACTGGCGTGTCGCCGAAGGCGGGCGTGCCCTCGCGGGGCGTGTCGCCTCCGAAGGCAGGGTCGGCTGATGGGGCCAGCGGGGCCGGGACGGGCGGGCGGCGCTCCTCGCTCATCGGGGTCGGGTCATTCAATCGCTCAGCCGGGCCTTGTTGGCAAGTTCCACCGAGTCCCACGCGACGCCTCCGTAGAACCCGCTATCGGGTGCGCGCTCCGGACGGTTGCTAGGAATTTCGCGGGCTGGCGGGGGCCAGCGGCAGCCAGCGGCAGCCAGCGGTAGCTAGCGGTAGCCAACGGCTGCCAGCGGCAGCTAGCGGCAGCCTTGCTTGGTCGAAACGCCGGTGTTGGTCGTGGCCGAACACTGTTCGCAGGAGTAGAGCAGGCCGAGCTGCCCGCAGTCCACGCTCTGCTTGTAGCCGGACTTGGCGCCGGTGAAGCTGCATTTGTTCGTGGCGTTGCAGCCGAAACCGTAGGTGTTGATGCCCGGGAACACGCCGCACGAGTAGCAGATCGAGTCGATCTTCAGCCCGCAGTCGCCGCAGGTCAGGCCCGTGACGTCCGGGTACTGGAGCTCCTTGGCCAGGTTGCAGTTGTAGTCGTAGCTGCCGTCACCGCGGTCGGCGGTGAAGTAGGCGGTCTGGCCGGGCTTCGCGTTCGGGTTGGTGTCGAAGCAGTCGTCGCCGTTCTTGGCGTAGGTGGCGCCGTCGTTCGGGCCGGTGGTCTCGCAGCCCAGCTTGGTCTTGGTCTTGTCGCCGAAGCCGTCGCCGTCCACGTCGGCGTACCAGGTCGTGCACTTCTCGCCGGTCGCGCAGGCCGTCTTGTCGCACAGGCACTGGCCCGTCCAGCACGCGGACGGCGCGTCGCAGGCGGTGTTGCAGCAGACGCCGCTGACGCACACGCCGCTGGTACATTCGTTCGGCTGCGCGCAGACCTTGCCGTCGTCCTTCTTGGCCTCGCACTTGCCGGACGACGTGTTGCAGAAAGCCGTCGGGACGCAGTCGGAGTCGTTCTGGCAGCTACCGAGGCAGGCGCTGCCGGCGCAGATGAACAGGCCGCAGTCCTTCTCCGCGGTGACGCACGCGCCGGCGCCGTCGCAGCTGTCGGCGGACTGCTTGCCGTTCTGACAGCTCGTCGCGCCGCAGAGCTTCTCCGCGCCCGGGTACGCGCACGCGCCGGCGCCGTCGCAGGTGCCGGAGCAGGCGCTCGTGCCGTCGCCGCACTCCGCCTCGGGATCCGTGCCCGCGACGGCGAGCGTGCAGGTGCCCACCTTGCCGGAGCTCTTGCAGGAGCGGCAGGCCCCGGTGCAGTTGCCGTCGCAGCACACGCCGTCCACGCACCAGGTGCTCTTGCAGTCGGCGCTCGCGCTGCACGCCGCGCCGTTCTCCGCCAGCGTCGAGCCGCCGCCGGAGCCGGAGGCGCCGCTCTTGCCGCCGGAGCTCGCGCCGCCGCTGCCGGAGCTCGCGCCGGAGCCACCGCTGCCGCCGCTCGGGAGGCCTGCGCTTCCGCCGCTGGTCGTGGTGTCCGCGTCCTCTTCGGAGCCGGCGCAGGCCAGCGCGACCAGGACCAGAGCGAGCGGGGCGAAGCGGATTACGCGGGGCATCGACGACATGGACAGGATGAGCCTCTCGGGTTGGACGTGCAATCGCGGGGAAGATTCGCTCGTGGATCAGCGGCAGGTCTGCTGCGTCAGTCCCACGCTTTCGGGAATGATGTAGCTCGGGTGGCAGTCGTTGCAGCTCTTCAGGTCGGCCGCTCCGCCGCAGGCCACGTCCACGGCGAACACGGTCGTGTCCTTCGGTCCGCCGCAGTTGCCCGGGAGGTTGCAGGTGACGCCCATGCTCGCGAGCCCCAGCGTGCCGCAGGTCAACGAGCAAGCTGCCGACGACGAGCCGTAGCCGTGGCAGTCGCGACACACCGGCGAGGAGACGGTCGCGTACTTCTTCTCGTCGCTGCCGTTGCAGTCGTAGTCGAAGCTGCCGTCGCCTCGGTGCGTGCCGAAGAAGGCGGTCTGCCCGGGGAAGACGTTCTTGTTTCCGTCGAAGCAGTCGTCGCCGTTGATCGCGTACTTCTTGCCGCCGATGATCACGCTCCCGCTGCCGTACGCGCACGAGAGGATGCTCTTGGTCTTGTCCCCGAAGCCGTCGCCGTCGGTGTCCTCGTACCAGGGGACGCAGGCCATGCCGGGCGCGCACGGGGTATTCCCGCAGGCGCAAGTCCCGGTGGAGCAAGAGAACGGGGCGGGGCAGCTCGAGCTATCGCAGCAGACGCCGTCCACGCAATGGTCCGTATCGCACTGACTGTCGGCGGTGCACGGCACGCCGGGGCCGAACTTGTTGGCGCAGGAGCCTTGCTTGCACCAGGTCTTCGGGTCGGCGCAGTGTGCGTCACTGGTGCAGGTCGTGACGCAAGCACCGTTGTCGCAGGTGAACGGAGCGCAGCCCTTCTCGGTGGTCACGCACGCGCCCTGGCCATTGCACACCTCCGCCACCTGCTTGTCGCCCGAACAGGCGTTGGGGCCGCAGTGCGTCTCGGCGCTGGGCATCTTGCAGGCGCGATTGCCGTCGCAGCGCCCGGCGCAAGATCCGGTCGATGTCTGCTGCGAGTCCAGGCACTCGGAGTCGGGGTCGCTACCGGCCGGGTGCGGCTGACAAGTCCCGGCGCTCCCGGGGAGATTGCAGCTCTCGCAGGTACCCGAGCACTCGGACTGGCAGCACACGCCGTCGAAGCAAAGGCCGCTCGCGCAGTCTCCGGGATTGGCGCAGGCCAGGCCCGCGGGCGTCTTTCCGCTGCCGCCGCCCGTCGAGCCGATGCTTCCGGTCCCCGCGCCACCGCCCGCGGCCTTCCAACCGCCGCTCGCGCCGCTGGAGCCAGCGGCGCCCCCGGTGGAGCCCGTGTCCTTGGAGTCGAAATCCTCGAATGCGCAGCCAGCTACGAGGGTCAGGGCGAGCGCCAGGGCGCCGATGATACGAGCCATGCGAAGTCCTCCGGCTTTTGCGATGAGCGCGC
The DNA here is from genome assembly GCA_015075635.1 of Polyangiaceae bacterium. Classification (NCBI taxonomy): domain Bacteria; kingdom Pseudomonadati; phylum Myxococcota; order Polyangiales; family Polyangiaceae; species Polyangiaceae bacterium. The sequence continues at coordinate 472,020 of JABTUA010000001.1, read as the reverse complement.
GCCCTTCGGGCACGGGCCGTCGTGGGTTGCGCGATTTTTCTTCGACACGGCAGCGGTGTTTTTGGGAGACTCCCGTCACCCCGGGGAACGATTGGTGAACAGAGCTCGCCGCTGTCAGTTCGCGCTCACGGCCGTCGCCCTCGCCGCTTGCCTGGCGGGGACCGCGCTCGCGGAGCCCACCGCCGCGGAGGTGGCCGTGGCGCGCAAGGCCTTCGCCGACGCCACCGAGCTCGAGAAGGACAAGAGGTGGGCGGAGGCCGAGGCCAAGCTGCGCGAGGCCATCGCCATCAAGGAGACGCCCGGCCTGCGCTATCACCTGGGTTTCTGCCTCGAGAATCAGCACAAGCTGGTCGAAGCCCTGGTCGAATACGACCGCGCCGAGGAGATGCTGCGCCTCGGAGCCAAGGCGCCGGACGTATCCGAGCTCCTGGGCCCCGCGCGCGAAGGCGTGAAGAAGCGCGTCGCCGGCATCAAGCTCGAGCTGCCGGCGAAGGTGGACGGCGTCGTGATCGAGCTCGACGGGGTGCCGGTCAAGGCAGCGCTGATCGGCAAGGTGGTGCCGCAGAACCCGGGCAAGCTCGTGATCACCGCGAGGGCGCCGGGCCGCCAGCCCTACCGCCGCGAGATCGAGCTCGACGAGGGGGAGTCCAGGGAGCTGACCATCGACTTGCCCGAGAAGACCGCGGCGGCAGGACCGGCGGCGGCGGCGGAACCAGCGCCGGGCGAGAGCGCCGCCGGCGGCTCGACCAGCGCGAGCCTGGACAGCGCGAAGCCCAGCTCGACGCGCACCATCGTCTTGATCGGCGAGGCGGCGTTCACCGCGGTGGCGCTCGGCGCAGGCATCTTCTTCACGATCCAGAAGGGGAAGAGCCAGGACGAGATCGACGCGGCGGACGCGGAGCTGACGAAGGCCTCCGGATCCGGGAACGTCTGCGCCAAAGCGAGCCTGTCCGAACAGGAGCAGGACTACTGCGGCCGGCTCGAGAGCCTGACCGACCAGCGCAACCAGCAGGCGAACCTGGCGCTCGCCGGCTTCATCGGCGCAGGCGTGGGCGCCGCGGCCACCGTCGCGACCTTTCTCTTGTGGAAGCCGGCGCCGAAGAACCAGGCGGCGCTGCGCGTGACTCCCGTCGCCTCGCCGCGCACGCTCGGGCTCGGCGTGGTCGGGCGTTTCTGACGGCGCTCGCTCACTGCTGGGGCGACGCCGGGAACACCAGCACGAACGAGCTCGGGCTGGGGCTGAAGAGCACGACCTTCTTGCCGAGCTTCGCCTTGTCGTAGTGCTTCACCCAGGGCAGGCTGGTCCAGGTCTCGGTGTCCTTGATGTACTCGGGCACGATCAGGTCGAGCTCGACGTAGCGATCGCCGGTGGCCTTGGCGAGCTCGGGGCCGTAGCTCCAGGCCTCGCGCCCGGCGCGGGGCGCGGCGTCGTTGTGCAAGGCGCCGCCGTAGGCGACGACCAGGAGGTCCTTGCCGGCCTTCTTGTTGCGCTCGACCTCGGCGAGGGAGACCTCGCGGGTCAGCTTGGCGATGGTCTCGAGCATCACGCCGATGTCGCCGGCACCGGCCTGGGTGATGCGCGTCAGGTCCTCGCAGCTCGGGCGCAAGAGGTCCGGGACGATGCCGAGCTCCTTCGCGCGCTTGCCGAGCACGACGTACTCGTTCTGGTTGCTCTCGGCTTGCGGCTCGGTCACCGGCTTCTGCTGCTTCTGGACCTGCTTCGTCTCCTTCTGGCACTTGGGGTTCGGCAGCATCAGCTCGACGGCGAGGAAGCTGGCCTTGCCCTTCAGGGCGGGGAGCAGCTCGTCGGTGAAGCGCTTGGTGGTGGAGGTGACGCTCTCCGTGCCCTTCTGCGCGTGCGCCTCGCCGATGCCCAAGATCAGCGGCTTCTTCTCCAGCACGGCGGCGAAGGCCTGCTCGACGCTGTCGAAGGCGCGACAGCCGAGCTCGCCGCAGCTCACGGGTCCGGTCGCGGCCGGCTCGACGCTGGCGGTCGGCGCTGGAGCCGCGGCGGCGGTCGCGGGCGCCGAGGGCGGCGGCGGGGCGGGCTCCGCGGTGGGCGGGGGCTGGGAGCCGGTGCACGCGGTCAGCAGGGCGGCCAAGGTCAGGAGGCGGTGCGGCATGCGGGGTCCAGGTTAGACCAGGTCGGAGGCGCCGGCTTGGTGCGGATTTCGTGCGTGGCGGGGCTTCCGTGCTAGCGAAGGGCCCGGGCCATGCCGACGCCGGGACCGTCAGCCGTGCGCCGCCTCGCGGCAGGCGCTCTCGCCGCGCTGGGGCTGCTCGCGCTCCTGCCGGCCGCCGAGGCCGGTCCGAAGAAGCCCGCCTGCCCGGCGGGGATGGTCAGCATCGGCGGGCGCTTCTGCATCGACGCCTTCGAGGCCAGCGTGGACGTGGTGGACGTGCGCGGGCGCACGCTCCGGCGCCACTCGCCGTATCACACGGCGCCGGCGGACACGCGCCTCCTGGCGCGCTCGCGACGCGGGGTGGTGCCGCAGGCTCACCTGAGCCAGGAGCAGGCCGCGGCGGCGTGCGAGGCCGCGGGCAAGCGCCTGTGCTCGGACGACGAGTGGCTCGCGGCGTGTCGCGGCAAGACCCCGAGCCAGTACCCTTACGGGGACGAGCACGAGGCGGGGCGCTGCAACGACAAGGGCGTGTCGCCGCTGCGCGCGATTCACGGCAAAGCGGAGGGACTCGAGGTGTTCGGCATCGAGGCGATGAACGACCCTCGGCTGAACCAGATCCCGGGCAGCGTGGCGCGTACCGGGCAGTTCAAGCGCTGCAAGACCAGCGCGGGCGCCTTCGACATGGTCGGCAACCTCCACGAGTGGACCGCCGACGGAGGCGGAACGTTCCGGGGCGGGTACTACCTGGACAACGAGATCAACGGCAAGGGCTGCGAGTACGTCACCAAGGCTCACAGCACGAAGTACCGCGACTACTCCATCGGCTTCCGCTGCTGCAAGGGCGGCAGCGCGGCGGCCAAGACCGCCAAGGCGAACGGCGAGAGCGACAACGGCACCAAGAAGAACGGCAAGAAGCGCGTTCACGTGGTCGAGAGCGGTCAGACCTTGAGCGGCATCGCCCAGCGCTACGGCAGCGGCGTGGACGCCATCTGCGAGGCCAACGGAATCGACAAGAAGACGCCGATTCGCCCGGGGCAGGAGCTGACCATCCCGGACTAGGTCGACTTGCCCGGCACGATCGGATCGCGATCGACGGGAGCAGCGAATACCCACGAGAATGACCGGCGATGCCTGCCTGCTTGCGAAGACAGCCGTCTCGGCCTAGATCACGCGACACTTCGCGATGACTTGCTTCCGGCGGACCGGGCTCTTGGCGGCGGCGCTGTGCTCGACAGCCCTGCTCGCCGCAGCTTGCTCCGAGGACGGCGGCCCCGATTCGAAGCAGTGCAAGGTCGTTCCAGCGTTCCGGCTGACCTTGCGTGCAGCGTCCGGTCCGCTGCCCCCGGACACCATGCTGGAGGTGAAGTACGGCGCCGGGGTCGAGAGCTACCGGCTGGACCAAGGGGACACGGGGCAGGAGAACGTGCTCTGCCACACCGACGCCCCCGACGGCGGTGACGCGGGCAAAGACGTGAGCCAGATCGACTGCGAGCTTTGGACGCAGGGCGCGGCCAAGGTCACGCTCACCGCGACTGGCTACGACACGATCGTGAAGGATCTCGGCGCAAAAGAGGATCCCGACAAGTGCCTCGAGACCGTGACGGTGACCATCATCCTCGGTGACCTGGACGCCGGGACCTGAGCGAGCTTCGGGGTCCGGCACGGATGACACGCCGCCCCGGCGGCGTTAAGCACTCGGCCGGAGGGAACGATGACAGGTTCGGAGATCGTGACACGCGAGGGGTTCGGCCGCGCAGACGAGCTCGTCCCGCTCGCTGATCTGGATCAGGCCTGGCAGGTCAGCGGCCACGGGCCGAAGCTGCGCGCGGTGCGCAAGGCCGCCGAAGGCCTGCGCGAGCGCGTGGTGCGCGGCCCGCGGGTGGTCAGCGTGCGCTCGCTGCCCATCACCACGCTCGGCTACCCGACCAAGTACGCGTTCTGGAGCGCGCCGCTCTCGCCGGCGCCCTACGTGATCATGACGCATCGCTGCCTGCTCGTGCAGTTCCTGCAGCGCGGCGAGCTCAAGACGCTGCTCTTCAACCCCACCGACGACGTGGCGGCGCGCAAGACACCGTTCTTCGAGCGCACCATCCGGCAGGTCGGCGACTACATCGCCTTCAACCTGCTCTCGAAACGCTTCGACCCGCTGGAGCGCCAGCTCTCGGCCCTGGGCGTCACGCGCGAGTCGGTGGACTACGTCGCATTCGACCACTTCCACACCCAGGACCTGCGCAGCCTGCTCGGCACCACGGACGCCGCGCACCCGACGCGCTTCCCCAACGCGAAGCTCCTGGCGCCGCGCCCGGAGTGGGACGACTGGGACGACCTGCACCCGATGCAGCGCGCCTGGTTCGTCGCCGACGGCAAGACGGGCGTTCGCACCGACCGGGTGGTGCTCACCGACGGCGACCTCCAGCTCGGGGACGGCGTGATGCTCTTGCGCACGCCGGGCCACACCAGCGGCAACCAAACCCTGTTCTTCAACACTCCGGACGGTGTGTGGGGCTGCAGCGAGAACGGGACCGCCGCCGACAACTGGACGCCGCACGAGAGCCGCATCGCCGGCCTGGCGCGCACGGCGCGGCTCCAGGACCTGGACGTGATCCTGAACGCGAACACGCCGGAGTTGGGCGCGACGCAGTACACCTCGATGATCCTCGAGAAGACGCTGGTCGATCGCGTGAACCGCGCGCCGGGCTTCGTGCAGATGTTCCCTTCGAGCGAGATCACGCCGAGCCCGCTGGCTCCCGGGCTCAGCCCGACCATCGTGCACGGCGGTCTGGTGTACGGCGAGGTCACCCACGCCGAGGCCAAGCGCGCCGCCAAGACCAACGGCGGCGGAGTGGTGGCTCGGGCCTGATCGCTTCTACTTCTCGGGCGGCAGCGAGTTGATGTCCACGCGCGGGCCGTAGGAGCGCAGCACGGCGCGTTCGTGCCCGTAGTCGTCGCCCACGCTGCCCTCGGCGTCGAGGGAGACGATGCCGATGTCCGGGCAGAACACCGTGACCACGCGCTTCTTGACCGCCGGGCTCTCCTCGATGGTCTCGACGCAGCCCGAGAAGCGCCCCGCGGGGACCTCGACAGAGGCGTCGATGCTGCGCACCACGACCTCGCCGAACTGGCCCTTGAAGTGCGCGGCGACGGCGAGCGGAGCCTTGAGCAGCCAGCCGCCGTTGGCCAGGCGGATGCCCTGCTTCTCGAGGTCCAGGCGCTGGGCCTTTCCGCCCACGGTGAGCACCGCTTGGTTCGGGCGCGGGCGCTCGACGTGCATCATGAGCACGCCCTTCTCGCCGCTGTTCTCGATCAACGTCTCGAAGGCGTAGACCGTGTCGGCCTTCAGCGGCATGTAGCGCTCGACGTCGGTGATGGCGGGCTTCGTGGGCCCGAGCTTGCTGTCGTTCTGCGCGACCGGGCCGCCGCCGCAGGCGCAGGCGAGGCTCGCGGCGGCCACGAGCTCAAGGCTTGTGCGTGTACGCATGCATCACCAGGACGAACAGGAGGACGGCCGAGGCCAGGAGCAGGTACTTGATCAGAGGATCCGGATCGATTCGCCGGCGCAGCTCGAGGGCGGCGTCGCGCACGCGTTCATCTTCCGTGCGTTCGGCCAGCGCTGGTGCGTCGGCGCGTACCGTGGCGAAGTCACCGCGCTCGAACGCTTCGACCAGGCGATCCAGGTCGGGATCGCTGGGGAACGAGAGCAAGAAGCGCGGGCGCTCGCGACCGGCGGCGTCGAGCTCTGGGCGCGCTGGGGCGCTGGCGACGGGCTCGGGCGGTCGCTTCTTCTTCTTGCGCTTCTTCCGCTGCTCGGGCGGCGGCTCGCTAGGGGTCTCGTCGGCGTCTTCGGACATGGCTCAGAACTGGAAGTAGACGAAGGGTACCGCGTCCGCCGTGGCCATGGCAGAAAGCGCGAGGCCCACGCAGAACAGCGCCATTCCCTGGGCCGGCGCCGGCATTTCGCAGAAGATCCGCCGGGCGCGCTGGTACGCGCGTTCCGGCGTCCAGTGCGAGACCAGGCCCAGGGCGAGCATGCCCACCACGGGCGCCGGCAGGTTGGGGTGATAGCTGGTGAGCGTGCCGAGCTGGGTGAACACCGTGGCCGCCTTGGCGAAGGTCTCCGCGCGGAAGAAGATCCAGGCCGCGCAGACCAGGTGGAAGGTGCCCAACACCGACAGCGCGTGTACCCACGGTGCGCTCCGCTTGGGGACGTCGAGGCGCCCGCGCCACTCGGTGTAGGCCCGCGTCACCGCCAGCGCGGCGCCGTGGATGCCGCCCCAAACCACGAAGGTCCAGCTCGCGCCGTGCCAGAGGCCGCCGAGCAGCATGGTGAGCATCAGGTTCACGTACGTGCGGACCTCGCCCTTGCGATTGCCGCCCAGCGGTACGTACAGGTAGTCGCGCAGCCAGGTGGAGAGCGAGATGTGCCAGCGGCGCCAGAAGTCCTGGATGTTCGGCGCCTTGTAGGGCGAGTCGAAGTTCAGCGGGAAGCGCACGCCGAGCAGGAGCGCCGAGCCGATGGCGATGTCGGTGTAGCCGGAGAAGTCGCAGTAGATCTGCACCGCGTAGCCCAGCACGGCGGCGTAACACTCGAGCGCGGAGTACTGGATCGGAGCGTCGAACACCCGATCGACCAGGTTCAGCGCGAGGTAGTCGCCGATGGCGATCTTCTTCAGCAGGCCGGTCGCGATCAGGAACAGGGCCTCGCTTCCCTCGGCGACGTTCCAGCGCGCGGGGCCGGCGAGCTGTGGCAAGAGGTCGCGCGGGCGCACGATGGGCCCCGCCACCAGGTGGGGGAAAAAGGCCACGAACGCCAGGTACTCGACGTAGCTCTTCTGCGGCTCGATATGGCGCCTATAGACGTCGATGACGTAGCTCATCGACTCGAAGGTGAAGAAGCTGACCCCGACCGGGAGCGCGATGCGCAGCGCCACCTCCGGCACCTGGACGCCGACCTGGGCGAGCACGGCGCTGGCGGTATCGATGCCGAAGTTGAAGTACTTGAAGACGCCGAGCACGCCCAGGTTCAGGATCACCGTGCCGATCAGCCATAGCTTCCGGGCGCGCTCGGTCCTGGCGCGCGCGATGGCGTGGCCGAGCAGCCAGTCCACGGTCGACGAGCCCCAGATCAGCGGCAAGAAGCGCCAATCCCAGTGCGCGTAGAAGACGTAGCTCGCGCCCAGGATGAACAGGAGCCGCACCTTCTTGGCGCGGACCAGCGCGAACAAGAGGACGGGGGCGACGAGCGCGCCAGCCACGCTCAGGGTCGACAGCTTCGGTACCGGCAGACCGATGGTGGCCAGGCCCAAGGTCAGCGGATCGCGGCCGAAGTCCCGGAAGGTGAGCCAGCAGAGCGCCGCGAAGTTGACCAGCACGGCAACGGCGGCGACCCGCGCCGGCGGCACGGCGTCGTGCTGCTCGCGGCGGCAGAGCGCGAAGGTCAGCGCGAAGGCGCTGGCCGAGATGCCCAGGCTCGTGGGCGTGAGCGGCCGCGACAGCGCGTAGGCGCCCAGCGCGAACCACGGCAGGAGCAACACCCAACGACGGCTGGCGATCACCCACGCCACCACGAACACGAGGGCGAAGAACTTCGCGTAGGCGAGGGTGTTGAAGAGCACGGAGGGGGCCTACCATAGCCCGCAATCGGCCTCGTGCTTGACGGCCGACCTCGCGAGGGGAACCTTATCGCCACCGTGCTGAAGCGCGCGTTGTTCGGTCTGGTCAAAGGCGTCGTGGTCGGCGGAGCGCTGGGCGCTCTGGTGGTCTTCGGCCTGGGCATGCCGGTGTTCGCGGCCTGGGCCGCCTACGTCGCGGCGGTGCTCTCGGGCGCGCTGACGGGCCTGTTCGCGGGCCGGGCCATCTGGGAGCGGGACGCGCGCATCGAGGCGGGGCTCAAGGCCGGGGTCGGCGCGCTGATCGGGGCGGCGGCCATGTTCGCGATCCGCAAATGGCTGAACGTGAGCCTCGATCTGGGAGAGCTGGGCCGGGGCACCGTGGGTCAGCTGCCCCTCGCGAGCTTGCCGCTGATCTCGACGGCGCTCGCGCTGTTCTACGAGCTCGACAACACCGGGGAGCCGCCGGCTCCGGCGGAGAAGAAGCGCGTCGCCGGCGACGGCGCGGCGGAGGCGCCCCCGCGCGCAGCGCTCGACGAAGCGCTGGAAGAAGAAGAGGCGGAAGCGGAAGCCGCGCAGAAGGCCACGAAGCACTGAGGTCATGCCCCCCGCTCGAATCGTGTTGTGGGTCGCGAGCATCGGCGGGCTCGCGCTGCTCGGGCGCACGCTGCTCGTCGAGCCGCTGCCGACCTGGGTCGCGGTATGTGCATTTTTGTCCTACGCCGCGCTCTGCACGGTGGGGGTGCTCTGGCCTCAGCTCGAGATGTACGGCGACGTCGAGTGGCGGGGCGAGCCCGGCCAGAAGGCCGTGGCCCTGACCTTCGACGACGGGCCGAACCCGCGGACGACCCGTAAGGTCCTCCAGATCCTGGAGCGGGGGGGACACCGGGCCACGTTCTTCGTGGTGGGCAGGAAGGCGCTCGCGCACGCCGACGTGGTCCGCGAGATCCACGAGGCGGGGCACGAGCTCGGCCTGCACGGCTTCGCCCACGACCGACTGTACTCACTGAAACCCCCGAAGTACGTGGCCGACGACATCGCCCGCACGCAGCAGGCGGTCGAACAGGCCGTCGGCACCCGTCCCGGCCTGTTCCGGCCGCCGGTCGGCTACCTGAGCTCGCGCACGGCGGCCGGAGCCAAGCGGGCCGGCGTGCGGGTCATCGCCTGGTCGGCGCGGGGCATGGATGGTCTGGGGCCGGCGGACGCCGACGTGGTCTACCGGCGCATCGAGGAGAAGCTCGTCGACGGCGCCATCGTGCTGTTGCACGATTCGGCGGAGCGAGACGATTTCGAGCCAGCGAGCGTGGAGATCCTGCCGCGGCTGCTGGAAGAGCTGGAAGACCGAGGGCTCCGGACGGTGACGGTCTCGGAGCTGCTCGACGGAGCAGAGGGCAAACAAGACGCATGAGCTCCGAGGTCCGATTCGAGCGCGACGCGCGCGGCAAGTGGCGGGCGCACACCAGCCTGCGGGGCCGCGCGCTGATCGCGCATGGGCTCTTGAACAAAGGCAGCGCCTTCTCCGCGGAAGAGCGGCGCACGTTCCAGCTCGAGGGGCTGTTCCCGCACGCCGTCTCGAGCGTCGGCCAGCAGGTGCTGCGCGCCATCGACAACGCACGCAACAAGACGGAGGCCCTTCAGCGCTACGTGTTCCTGACCTCGCTCCAGGACCGCAACGAGACGCTCTTCCACCGCGTGGTGCTGGAGAACCTGGAGGAGCTCCTGCCGGTCGTGTACACGCCCACGGTCGGGCAGGCGTGCCAGCACTACAGCCGGCTGTTTCGGCGGGGTCGCGGCGTGTGGATCACTCCGGAGCACAAGGGCCGCGTGCGGCAGGTGCTCTCGAACGCCGCCACGGGTGACGTGCGGCTGATCGTGCTCACCGACAACGAGCGCATCCTGGGCCTCGGCGACCTGGGCGCCGGTGGCATGGGCATCCCCATCGGCAAGCTCGCGCTCTACACCGTAGCGGCGGGGATCCACCCTTCCCAGGTCTTGCCCATGAGCCTGGACGTGGGTACGGACAACCAGAGCCTGCTCCGCGATCCACAGTACCTGGGGTTCCGGCAGCCCCGGCTGCGCGGCGAGCCTTACCTCGAGCTCGTCGAGGAGCTGGTCGCGGCCATCCGCGCCGAGATGCCGAGCGCCGTCCTTCAGTGGGAGGACTTCAAGAAGGGCAACGCCTTTCTGTTGATGGAGCGCTACCGCGATCGGCTGCCCTCCTTCAACGACGACATCGAAGGCACCGCTGCGGTCGTGATGGCGGGTGTCCTGGCTGCGTGCCGCGCCAAGCGCGAGACCCTGGCGCAGCAGCGCATCGTGATCCTGGGCGCCGGCGCCGCCGGGGTCGGCACCGCACGGCAGTTGATCGCGGCGTTCGAGCGCGCCGGCCCGCAGCCGGGCGCGAAGCACGCGCCGGTCGCCGTGCTCGACAGCTGTGGCCTGGTCGTCGAAGGCCGGAACCTACGCGACGAGTACAAGCGCAGCGTGGCCTGGTCGGAGCAGGAGGCCGAGGCTGCGGGGCTGGACGCGGAGCGGAGCAAGAGCCTGCTCGAGGTCGTTCGGGCGCTGCGACCCACGGTGCTGATCGGCGCCTCGGCCACCCCCGGACTGTTCACCGAGAGCGTGGTGCGCGAGATGGCGCGGACCTGCGAGCGTCCGATGATCTTGCCGCTCTCGAACCCCACCTCGAAGTGCGAGGCGAGGCCCGAGGACGTGCTGCGCTGGTCGGAGGGCCGCGCGCTGGTAGCTACCGGCAGCCCGTTCCCGCCGGTGACGGTCGAGGGCAAGAGCCGGCGCATCGCGCAGGCGAACAACGTGTTCGTGTTCCCGGGGGTCGGCCTGGGCATCCTGGCGTGCGGCGCGCGTCGGGTGTCGGACGCGATGTTCCTGCGCGCCGCCGAGACCTTGGCGACCTGCGTCGGCGCCGCGGATCTGGCCGAAGGTGAGCTGTACCCGCCCCAGCGCGAGCTGCGGCAGATCGCGCGGGCGATCGCCGAAGCCGTCGCGCGTGGGGCTCGGGACGAGGGAGCGTGCGAGCCGCTCACGGACGACGAGATCGCGGAGCGCGTGGGGCGCGAGATGTGGTTCCCGGAGTACCCGGAGCTGGTCGCGGAGTGAGGGCTCAGTCCGCGAGCGCGAAGCTCACCAGGGTGGAGACTCCGGTGCTGGTCGAGGCCAGCGCGAACAGGGAGCTGCCGTTCTCGGCCAGGCCGCGCACGCGCCTCGCCTTCAGCTGTTCGGTCCAGATCGGAGCGGCGTCGTTCTCCAGAGGCAGAGCCCAGGCGACGACGCCGGCGTTGCCGCTCGCTTCGTCGTCGGGGAGCGCGGCTCCGCTCACCCCGCCGGCGTAGAGTCGCGAGCCGACCGCGACCACGGCGTGGAGCGCCTCTGCTCCCGGACCGGGATCCCAGCGTGCGAGCTTCTCGACGGCGCCGCTCGAAACGTCGAGCCGAGCCACGAAGCCGAACGGCTCCCCGGCGCCGGCCCGTGCGTGGCCGACCAGGTATGCCGACGAGTCGATGACCAGGAGATCTCGCGCGCTCGCGGAGTCGGCGCCGGGCAGCGCGAGCTCCGGCGAGGTGAAGCTGGGAGCGCCGCAGCCGCCGGCGCCCACCCGGGCCACGCGCAGCTTGCCGCCGAGCTCGAGCACGAGCAGCGCGCCGTCCGAGAGCGCTGCGACCGCGGTGGCGCTCGTGGCTCCGCTCGCGAGCGCCGAGCAGGCGGCGCCGGACGAGAGTCGAGCGAACCAGGCGCCGCTGGTCTTGGAGCTGCCCACGGCCCAGGCCCCGGCGCCGCTCGCTGACACGTCGTTCACCACCGAGTCCGGCGGCAGCGAGCCGAGCGCGTGCGTGGCCTTCGCGGTGCCGGTTCCGAGCTCGAGCTCCGCCAGCGACATCTGGCCTTCGTTCGCGCCGGCTAGCACCAGCACGTCCCCGTTTGCCGCGGCGGCGCCGAGCGACGAGCCCTTGTCGGACAGCGGTAGGATGGCGTCCGCCAGCGTGCCGCCGCAGGCGTCCACCGGCTGCACCAAGCCTTGCGCAGGCCGACCGTCGTCGTCGTCGCTCGTACCCACTGCGTACACTCTGGCGGCGGCCGCGACCAAGGCACCAGGTGACGGGATGGAGAGGCTCGCCTGCCACGCCCCGCAGGCCGGCTCGCAGCTCCCGCTCGGGCCTTCCTTCGTGCCGGGCGGGCACGGGTCCTTGCAGCCGTCTTCGTGGCAGCTCGAGGCACCCGCTGCGCCTTCGCCGTAGTCGAAGGCGTCGGGCGTGCACGCGAAACCCAGACAAGCCAGCAGCAGCGGCCGAAGCTGCCAATCCATGATGGATGACATATTATCCGAGTTGGCCGAAATCGGGTACGTCCCTGTCGGCTTCCGGACAAATCCGGAGAGGCGCCGTGATGGGACCCGGGAGCGTGATCTCGAACAAGTACCGCCTGGTGCGCTGCCTGGGAGAAGGCGGCATGGGGGCGGTGTGGGAAGCGCTGAACTTGCGCACCCAACGCTCGTTCGCTCTGAAGCTCGTGCGAGGCGAGAGCGAGATCCTGCCGGAGCTCCGCGAGCGCATGCTGCGTGAGGCCAGCGTCGCGGGGCGGCTCGAGCACCCGAACGTGATCGAGGTCTACGACGTCGGGGAGACGGAGGAAGGAGATCCCTACCTGGTGATGGAGCTGCTCAAGGGCGAGAGCCTGGCAGAGCTCCTGGACCGGCGCGGAGCGCTGGACTCGACGCGCGCCGCGGCAGTCGGCGCGGAGGTGGCGGCGGCGCTCGCCGCGGCGCACGCGGCCGGCGTCGTGCACCGCGATCTGAAGCCGGCCAACGTGTTCCTGCACGAGGACGCGGGCCACGGCCGGGTGGTCAAGGTGCTCGACTTCGGCGTCAGCAAGCTGCTCGCGCAGGAGAGCCCGTCGGCCACGGTGACCGGCTCGCCGATCGGCACACCGGCCTACATGAGCCCGGAGCAGGCGGAGGGCAGCCGCGACGTCGATCAACGCACCGACCTCTGGGCGCTCGGCGTGCTGCTCTTCGAGATGGTCGCTGGGCGCCTGCCCTTCGAGGGCACCACGGCCTATGCCGTGGTCGGTGCCGTGCTGCACGCGCCCATCCCTCGCCTGAAGGACTGGGTCAAAGGCGCGGACGCCAGGCTCGACGCCGTCGTCGCCCGCTGTCTGGAGCGCGATCCCGAGCGGCGCATCGCCTCGGCGCGGGAGCTCGGCGCCGAGCTCGAGTCGCTCTTGCCCAAGCGCGCCAGCGCGGTGGTGGCGGACTTCGACGAGGACGCCACGCTCTCGCGCAAGGTGGCGCGCGAGGTCCCGCCCAGCGAGATCTCCGACACGGCGACGACCGCGGTGGTCGGACCGCGCGCGCCAGTGCTGGCGGCGACGCCCGCCGCGCTCGGACCAAAGCGCGCGCTACCGAAGCAAGCGCTGGCGGCGGCCTCGGTGGTGCTGCTCTTCGTCGTGGGCATCGTCGGCGGGACGCTCTGGCGGCGCTCGGCGGCGCCTGAAGTGGAGGCCGTCTCGACGAGCGCGCCGAGCGCGGTCGCGCCGACAGCCACGCCGTCGCTCGAGCCCGCGCCGAGCAGTGCGGTCGCGCCGGCGCCGAGCGCTTCGAGCGCGCCGCCGGAGAAGAAGAACCTGCGACGCGTCGCGCCTTGTCCGAAGGACAAGCTCCTGATCGACCCCGTGACCGGCAAGCCGACCTGCGCGCGCCGCTGACTCAGAACGCCCAGCGCACGCGCGCGCTCGCGCTGCGCGGCGAAGGGTCGATCCCGACGGCCACCGGCCGGGCATCGCTGCTCGAGCTCGAGCCGAGCACCCACCACACGCCGCCGGCGATCAGCGCGCCCGCGCCGACGCCGAACGCGACGTTGCGCCAGGTCTCTGCCTTCTGCGCGTCGTCTTTGAGCTCCTGGTGCGCCGGGTCGTTCTCCAGCGCAGGTGGGCAGCTCCAGCCCCCGCCGGTGCGCGTGCAACCGGCCGCCGCGTCGTCGAGCTTCTCGTTGCGACGCAGGTGGAACACACCACCCACGACCAGCGAGGCGACGCCGACACCGGTCACGATCAGCGCGCCTGCCGGCGGTCCGTTCGAGGTCTTGGCGTGGCGCTCGGGCGCCCGCGGCTTGGGCGCGGGGGCCACCGGCGCGGGAGGCTGCGGCCGCTCGAAGCGCACCTCCAGCGTCTGGCGTTCGCCCTCCACCGCCTGCAACTGCCGCACGAACGGCTTCTCTCCGGCGGCGGAGATGGTCAAGCGATGCGGACCCGGATCGAGCTCGAGCTCGCCTTCGACGATCTCCACCGGGCGGTCGTCCACGCGCGCTTCGACCTTCGCGGCGTCCGGCGGCAGCTTCAGTCGCAAGCGCGGCACGCGGGGTCCCACGCTGGCGAGCGCGTCGTCCGCCAGGCGCCGCACGTCGTCTGCGCCTTCGCGCTCCGCCAGCGCGCGCGCGCTGACGAAGTGGCGCTTGGCGCTGGCGATGAGCCCCAGGTTGCGCTCCGCCTGTGCCAGGTTGAACAAACCCACGGGTGTCGCGCGGAGCTCCACCGCCGACTGGAACTTGCCCCGCGCCTCCGCCCACTTCCCCTGCGACGCGAGGTCGGCTCCCTCCTGGTAGAGCTGAGCGGCCGTGTCCGCGCTCTCCTGCGCCGCAGCCGTCACCGGCACGAACAGGAGCGAGGCGACCAGCGCGGTGACGAGACGCATCGGACTCGACCTTCGCCGGTTTGGCAAAAGCGGATCGCGATCCGCGCAGCGCCTGGCGTTTCCTGAGTGCATCTCCCGAGCCCGACCTCGGATGCTATCACGGCCGGCGGCTCGAGGTCGCGGCGTCGGCCCGGGGCAGCTCGAGGACGAAGCGGGCGCCGGTCGTGTAGGTCTCGTCGAGCGCGATGCTGCCTCCGGCCGCTTCGACCAGCCCGCGGCACACCGCCAGGCCCAGGCCCGTACCTTTCCCGACGTCCTTGGTGGTGACGAAGGGCTCGAACAGACGGTCGCGCACCGCCGCAGCCACGCCTGGGCCGGTGTCCTCCACCTCCAGCCGGACGCCCGTGGCGACGGGCTTGGCGCGCAAGCTCACCTTGCCGCCCGGTCCGCAAGCGTCGGCGGCGTTCAGCACCAGGTTCAGCACGACCTGCACCATGTGCTCGCGGCTCAGGGCGACGGGCGGCAGCTCCGGGAACACGTCCACGGCGAGCTCCACGTCGTGCAGGGACTTCTGCGGCGTGACCAGCGCCACGGTGTCGTAGATCGCGGCCTCCACGCTGCCCGGGTTGACGTCGTCTTCGTCCTGCTTGTTCCCGGGGCGCGCGAACTGCAAGAGGTCCTTCAGGATGCGATGGATGCGCTCGCTCTCCTTGCGCATGCGCTGCAAGAAGTCGCGCTGCTCCTCCGGCTCCAGCCCGCCTTCGAGGAGGATCTCCTGCATGCCGATCAGCGCCGCGATGGGGTTGCCGATCTCGTGGGCCAGCCCCGCAGCCAGGCGCCCCACCGAGGCCAGGCGCTCCGAGCGCACCAGGCGATCTTGCGCTTCCTTCAGCCGGCGCGTGGCGCGCTCGACCTCGTCGATCTGCTTGCGCAGCGCGTCCTCGTTGGAGATGAGCTTCTCGGTCATCGCGCGCAGGTTCACGCCCAGCTCGCCCAGCTCCCGGGCGCCACGGGTCGGGACCTCCAGCCGCCGCGCACCGCCCGCCACGCGCTCGGCGGCGCGTGACAGCTGATCGAGGGGGCGCACGATCAACCGCGTGAGGGCGAAGTAGGCCAGGACCAGCAGCGCCAGCGCCACGACCAGCGTGTAGAGGCCGACCAGGCGGACCAGGGGTGCCGCGCGGGCGGACTGATCGTCCGTACGCACGACCGCCACCACCGCGCCTTGGGCATCCGGGACGGTCACGGCGATGGCCCTGCCGTGGCTGGTGGTGACGTCGAACACTCGTTCGCTGGTGGCGTCGAGCGGGGCGCCGAGCGCGAGCGCCGCGACGGGGTCCCCGACGCGCAGGACGGGCTGGCCCGACTTGTCGTAGACGCCCAGGGCCTCGACGCCCTCGGTGCCGATCTCCGCCTCCAGGAGCGCCGACAGCTGGTCGGGCGAGCGTTTGTTCCGGGCCTCACCGACGTGTCCGGCCACGGCGCGGCCCAGGGAGCGGGCGCTGCTCTCTCGCACTTGCTGAAGTGTCAGCCGCGTGTAGGTCGCCACGGCGAAGAACAGCGGCACGAAGGCCAAGAGCATCAGGCCACCGAGCAGCATCAGGATCTGGAGTCGCAGGCCGGGCTTCACCGCCCGAGCATTGTCGCCCATTCTCGGGCGAAACGCCGCATACCGCTTTGGACGCACGTGTCTCCGGAAAGTGGGCCGGGAGGGCCCGCGTCTGATAGCCGCGTGCTCGAATGGATCCGCTCGTCCGAGTCTCCCTCCGCGCGCAACGAGCACTGAACCAGGCATCGGGGCTCGGGCTCAGCGTCGGCTTCGGCGCCTACCTGGTCTACAGCGTCGCGGAGACGCCGGGCGTCGTCTACGACGTGTGCGTCGGAGCGCTCCTCGTCGGTGCCATCGCCCTGGCGGTAGTGCGGCGCCTGCGGCGCCTGGACCCGGACGCCACCACGCGGCTCGATCTGGAGCTCTTCACCCACCTGGTCGTGCTCTCCTTTGCGCTGGTCACGCAGGCACCCGGCAAGCTCGACGGGGCGTTCCACCCGGCGGTGTACGCGCTGATGATGGTGGCGGCGGCGTTCGCGCGTCCGCCGGCGGCGCTGGGAACGGCGGCCTTCACCATCCTGCTCGAGTCCGGGCTGCGGGTGATCGGGCTCGGGCAGAGGGTGGAGGAGTTCTGGCCGAGCCTGGCCTTCGTCGGCCTGTTCGCGTTCTTGAACCTGAGCCTGTTCCGCGCGGAGATCGCCCGGGTGCGGCGCCTGTCACGCCTGCACATCGAGGGCGAGATCGAGCGCATGAAGAACGCGGCACGCTCGTTCCGACTGATCGGCGCGCCGAGCGCGGCGCTGGAGCGGGGTTCCATTCCGCCTCGCAACGAGGAGGAGCGGCTGCTCCGCTCGGGTGTGGACGAGATCCACCAGGCGCTGGCCTTCGCGCTCGATCTGCTCCGCCGCACGCTCGGGCTCCGCACCGCGGTGCTCTTGTGGCTGGATTCGGGCGGCCAGAACCTCCACCTTCAGGAGATCTCCTCCAGCGACGACGGCATCGTGCCCGGGCCGTTCTCGGCCAAAGACGGAATCTTCGCCGCGGCCTTGGGCGAGCGCACGCCGGTCTCGCTCCACGGCGCCAAGGCCGCTCAGCACACGCCGTATTACGCCGAGCTCCCTCGGGTGGGGTCCGTGTGCGCGGCGCCGCTGGTCGAGCACGGCCATCCCCGGGGTCTCCTGGTGGTGGATCGCGAGAGCCCCGAGCCCTTCACCGCACAGGAAGAGGAGCTGCTCGCCAACGCGACCGTGTTCCTGCTGCGGGCCATCGAGAACGAGCGGGTGTTCGTCCAGCTCGAGCGCGCGAAGATCGAGCAGGGCAAGCTCTACCGGGCGGTGGACACGCTCAACACCGCCCACACCGAGAAGCAGGTCATCGAGGCCTGCGTGGCAGCAGCGCGGGAGTTCACGGCCTTCGACTTCGCGGTGGTCACGCTCTTCGACAAGAGCACGGGAGAGCACGAGATCTGCGCGGTCAGCGGCGATGGGCAGGACGAGCTGGTGGGCCAGCGTTTCCGCCACAACTCCGGGCTGGTTTCCATGGTCGTCGCGAATCGCCACCCGCTGCCGTACCGCGGCGACTACGATCCGGAGCGACAGGTCGTGTTCTCGCGCCGGCTGACGCCGCCCCCGATGCCGTCGCTCTTGGTGCTGCCGCTGGTGGTCCACGAGCGCGCGCTCGGTACGCTGGTGCTCGGCTCGCAACGGCGCGCGGCCTTCGGCGAGAGCGTGCGGCCTACGCTGGAGGTCCTGGCCAGCCACGTGGCCGTGTCGCTGGCCAACGCCCGGATGTTCAAGCGCCTCGAAGAGATGGCGACCACCGACGGGCTCACGGGCCTGTTCAACAAGCGGGCGCTGGTCGAGATGGCGACGCAGAAGATCAAGAGCTCCACGCGCTTCAAGAAGCCCCTGAGCGTCTTGGTCTGCGACCTGGATCACTTCAAGCGGGTGAACGACAACTACGGGCACGACGTCGGCGACATCGTGATCCGCGGCTTCGGCGACGTGCTCAGGCGTACGAAGCGGGACACGGACATGGTGGCGCGCTTCGGCGGCGAGGAGTTCGTGGTCGTGTGCGAGGAGACCGACGCGGAGGGGGCGGCGCTCCTGGCGGAGCGCATCCGCAGCGAGATAGAGGCTGCCACCTTCCACAGCACGGAAGGCCCGCTCAAGGTCACCTGCTCGGTCGGGGTCGCGACCTTCCCGGCGGCGGGCCGCGACTGGGACGCGCTGTTCAAGGCCACCGACGAGGCCCTCTACGTCTCCAAGCGCGGCGGGCGCAACCGGGTCACGGTGTGGTCGTCGCGGCTCAACGCCGCGGCCTAACGATACGCCCCGGAGCGCTTCTGCGGCGCTAGCCTCCCGGCGACGCCGGTCAGCTGCTCGATCAGGTCGCCGAGCGCGTCGCGATCCGACAGCGCTTCGTCCACGGCGACCTCGAGCTCGGTCGGGGACAAGCTGAGCGCGCTCACGTCCTCGTGGAGCGCGAGCAGCTGCTCGCGCAGCGCCTCGTCGAGCGCGGCCCGGACCTCTTCCTCCGGTTCGCCCATCACCACGAACACCTCGTCGAAGCTCGGGTCTCCGAGCTGGATGTCCTTGTGGCGGAAGCGCTCGAAGCGCGAGCGCTCGGACTCGAGCCCCAGCCGGAGGTCGAGGGACAGCGGCCTGGCGAACACCAGGCAGAGCCCGGTGCGGAACTGCTTGCCGGCTACGCGGTCCACGTGGGCGGTGAGCTCGCCTTCCTCCAAGTCCAGGCGCAGTACGTCGCCGTCCACTCTGCCGCCCAGGCTCTTCGCCAGGTCGCTGAAGCTGTCCAGCACACGCTGCTGGAGCTCCGGCCGGGGCAGCTTCGCGCGCGCCGCCGAGATCGCGGTCGCCGTCTGCACCAGCCAGCTCGCCGCCTCCACGCCGCGCTCGGTGCCGAGGTCGGCACCGACCGCCATCGTCAGCTCGTGGTCGTCGAGCTCGACCCGGAAGCCGCGGCCGACGCCCTTCAGCATCGCCTCGCCCGCAGGACCGTCGAGCAGCGCGCGAGCCTGATCGGCGTGAAGCGCGTCCACGCGGAACTCGTGATCGAAGTCGTCGGAGACGACAGCCTCGCCGGCGCGCCCGCCGAGCGCGCCGCGCTTTCGCACCGAGAGCTCGAGGCCGAGGGAGCGCGGGAAGCGAGCGACGCCCCTGAATTCCACCGGGCTGGTGCCGTCCGGCACTGCGGCGAGCTCCACCCGCAGCTCCCCGACCCGCCCGCTGGCGACGTCCACGTCGTGCTTCAAGCCGTGTTGCTTCGCGGCCTGAGCCAGGACCCTGTCCCCTACCGTGTACACGCGTGCCACGCGTTCGCGGGGAGGGTTCGGCTCGATGGGCGCGTTGGCGCCCTTCTTGGCCACCGCCCACAAGATGGCGGTGAGAGCGCCGACGTAGGCGAGGATGGGCAGAACGACTTCCACGTCACACCTTTCGGAAGGCCATGCCCGCCGCGCGCGCGGCGGCGCCGTCGGCGTCTTCGCGATCGCCGATCACCAGACACTCGTTCGGGGGCACGTTCAGGCGGCGCGCGGCCTCCAGGTACCCGTCGGGGTGGGGCTTGAGCCGGCGCGGGCCACCCGCTTCGCCGCTGGCGACCACTGCGTCGAACAGTCCGGAGGCTTCGAGCGCCGCGAGCTTGGCGCTCGCCGGGTAGTCGCTGACCAGGGCGGTCTTGCCCCCGGCCGCGCGGAAGCTCGAAATCTCGTCCAGCAAGCCTTGGCGTTTGAAGCGTCGGATCCACTTCTGCGGCCGCTCGATCATCCACTCCGTGACGTGGCGCTCGACCAGCACGCGATCGACCGAGAGCGCGGCGGCGGTGCGCTCGACCTGAAGCGAAAACGGGCTCTCGACGTCTTGGTCGAGCTCGTCCCGCAAGAGCTCGTGCTCCCGGCGAAAGCGGCGCAGCGTGCTCACCGCGCCCCAGCCGCCCAGGGCCAGCTCCGCCGCCATCGCGAGCTTGACCCAGCGCGCCGTGTAGAGCGTGCCGTCCAGATCCACCAGCCAGGCTCGCGCGCTCATCGGCGGAGCTCCGCGATGCGCCGGAGCTCCGGGACGGTGACGCCCAACCGTTCGGCCTTCGACAGTGCGCGGCCGAGGCGCGCTGGTGCGCTCCTGCCGGTGCAGGCGTGCCCGGGGTCGGCGGCGATGGCCGCCTCGAGGCCGGCCAGCAGCGGGGCTTCGGCCAGCTCGGCGCCGGTCTGGGCGCGCTCCAGCCGGAGCACTTCCCTTGCCACCGTGAGCGCGAGCGGCCGGTGGCGTTCCCAGAGCTCGCCCACAGTGCCGCCCTGCTCCATGCCCGCGATGTTGGTGGTCAGGATGTAGAGGTTCTTGCGCGTGAGCTCGAACAGGAGCTCCGCTTCACTCTCGACCGTGCGGGTGACGACACCGACGGCGCCGAGCGCGGCTGCGAGCAGGTCGGCGCGCGGCCCGAACAGCACGGTGGGCAAGAGCTCCTTGAGCAGGCTGGTCGGCTTCTTCTCGAACCACACCACGGCCAGCGTCGGATCGACGATGTCGTGAGCGAGCCAGCTCGCGGGCAGGAGCTCGTTCTGAAGGAGCCCCACGCACCCCCGCCAGCCCGCAGGCATGCTGCGGAGCACGCCGTCGAGATCCGTCTCGCCCACCGCGACCAGCGCCAGATCCGGCGCCGGGACGGTGCGCGCGACCTCCTCCAGTCGCGTGCTTCGCGTCACCGGGAACACGGGGTGGCCAGACTTCAAGAAGCCGCGGGCGAAGACCGCACCCAGCTCGCCGATTCCGACCACGACCACGGCGCCCATGCGGCGCCGAGTCGTAGCACGGCTCAGGCTGCGGCGGTGCGGTAGGGGCCCTCGTTCTTCACCTTCTTGGGGAAGAAGCCGGCCCCGCGCGTGGCGATCAGCGCGCCGATGCCGACGAGCACCACCCCCGCCGTCACGAAGCCGCCGATCCACGGCAGCCAGGACGCGATCAGGAACACGACGCAGCCGACGGCCAGGTGAACGTAGGGGCTCTTGCTCTTGTGGTGGGCGAGCGCGGCGCCGATGGTGGTCAGCGTGGCGCAGATGCCGGCGTAGGCGCCGATCACGCCGAGCAGGAGCGCGACGATGGCGATCGGGATGCCGATGACGGTCACGCACAGGGCCAGGAAGGCGAGCGCGGCGACCAGCGAGCCGACGATGCCGAGCGCGAACGTCCGCATGGGGCGAGCGGCTACCTCGCCCTGCATGGCGTCCATGCGACCGGTCGCCAGCGCCAGGAGCACCGTGCCGAACACGAACAGGAGCGCGGTGCGCGTGACGCTGCCGCCGAAGTCGCTGACGCGATCGACGAACGTCGGCCTCTTGTCGCGGTCGCCGCGGCCGAGCTGGATGCCGATGTTGCCGTCGCCGCGGCGGGCCTTGCCCCCGACGACGTCGACCTTGCCTTCGACCTCGGCGCCGTCTTCGGCATCGAAGGACCCGCCGACCACGCTGACGTCGCCCTTCACCCGCGCGCCCTTCTTCACCACCACGGAGCCGCCCATCACCGACACGTCGCCGGTAACGACTCCGTGCACCTCGGCGGACCCGCCCATCACCACCAGATCGTGGACGACCTCGCCGGCTTCGACTCGGGTGCTACCGCCGGTCACGACGCGATCTTCGGCCTTCGACTCGTCGACCTCGACCTTGGCGGCCGGCGGCGCTTGGCTCGGCGCCGGCGCGGCCGCGGCGCTCGGGGCGGGGGCGGGCTCCGCCATGGCGGTCACGGTGGGCTCCGGCGCCGGCGCGTCGGCGGCGCGCGCGATGGAGATCAGCTTGCCGTCGCGCTTGGCCACGTAGCGCGCGTCGGACAAGAGCAGCTCGAGCACCTTGTCCGCCGGTTGGTCCTTGACCTCCACGTCCACCGGCGCCGACGGCGGTGACTCGATCACCACGCTCCAGCCCGCCTTCTGGGCCAGGCGCTTCACGGCCTCTGCCCGGGGCAGCTCCTTGACCGAGAGCGAGACCTTGGGCTCGTCTGCGGGCCAGTTGCCCTCGCGCAACACCTCGGCGCCGGCGGTGCCGGCCAGACACAGGACGGCGACAGCGGTGAGGACTCGACGAGAATTCATGCGCGTGCTCCCTTCCACTCCGTGCGGCGCGGCACCTGGCGCGCGACCAAGAAACCCAACGAACCGAGCACCAGCGTCGCGGCCACCCAGACCACGAGCAGCGACGGACCCGCGTTCGACGCGGCTTTGATCAACGAGCCGAGCACGCGGAGCGCGATCGGCGTGCTCTGGACCAGCGCGCGGGGAAGCTCGGTGAGCCAGAGCGGCAGGTCCCAGAGCGCGGGGACAGCGCCGACACCGGCCAGCACCAGGCCGACCACGACCGCCCAGGCCGGGAAGGGCTCCGGGGCGCGCACCGGCAACGGGTTCTCGAGCAAGGCCTCCGAGACGGAGACGCTGAGCAGCGCGAGCTGCCCGAGCCGCGCGGTGCAGGCGTCGCAACCCTCGGCGTGCTCCTCCGCCGCTGCCGATAGAAGCGCGCGCTCGCCGTCGGCGAACGCGGTCAGCGCGAGCTCGCTCAGGTGTCCGTCGGACTGCCAGAGCACTTGGTCCGAGAGTCGGTCGTCGCTTCTCATGCGAAGTTCCCTTCGTCCCCCAGGGCGTCGGCGATGGCGCGCCGAGCGCGCGAGATCCAGGTGCAGACCGTGCCGATGGGCACGTCGAGCTTGGCGGCGATCTCGCGGTAGGCGAGGCCGTCAAGGTGGAACATCTCGATGGCGCGCCGGTGCTCCTCCGGCAGCTCGGCCATCGCCGCCCGGATGGAGGCCAAACGTCGCGCGCGCTCGAGTCGCACGTCCACTCCCGGAGTGGAGTCCGGGACCCGGTCCAGCGGGTCGTCGCCGTCCGGCGTGGGCTGGGCGATGCGCGCGCGCGCGCGGGCTCGGACCCTGACCGCGTCGAGCGCGACATGGCGCGCGATGCCCAGCAGCCAGGGACGCAACGGTTCACCGGGGCGCAAGCGCTCCTGGCCCTCCAGCGCGCGCTTCAGCGTTTCGTTCGTGCAGTCTTCGACGTCCGGGTGCATGCGGCTCTCGCGAAGGACGCTCGCCGCCACGGCGCGTACCAGGGGGCGGAGCTCTTCGGCCCGGATCCCGAGGTCGCCGGCTGGCGCAGGAAGTCCCCTTCGGGCCTCGGTCGGTGCCATCCGGACGGCGAGCATCCTCGCCCTTCTTTCGCGGCTCGGGCTCGGATTATTTCGCGGCCGGGCTCCGCGCGGCGACCAGCGGGAAGGCCGGGTTGAAATGGGCCCTTTTTGGCGTGATCACCCGGACGATCTCGCGTTCATCGAGCTCCGACGGGCGACCGGGGATGGCTCCCCGGGCATCGACTAGGCCAAAGAGCACGGGCCGGCCGGGCTCCGCGGCCGGCTGAGGGCCCGCCACGCCCCAGGCACCGCTCGCGAGCTCGACCACCGTCCCGACCGGAACGTAGCCGATCGCGTCCGCCAGGAGCCGCACGGCGACGGTGTCCGCGCCGGGCTTCGACGCGAGCTCGCGGAGGGCGTCGAACGGTGACAGCTCCGCGTCGTAGGTCCTGGGCGCCGTGCGCATGAGGAGAGCGCGACACGCGAGCAGCACGCGCGACGAGAGCCGCGGCTCGTGCTCCCCTTGGTACAGCGCGCCGAGCCGTGGTCGCTCGAGCCAGGCGACCTCGAAGGCGGTGAGCGCGGCCGCTTCCCTGAGCGGCGAGCGCTCGCCGCCCACGGCCAGGGCAGCGGTGGCCGCGGGGGCCAGGTGGTTCAGCGAGTCGGGCAGCTCGCTGAACACGTCCAGATCGATCGCCGAGGCGGTCGCCAGTCGAACGCGTCCCGAGTCCACGAGGAGCGCAGCCAGCGCCATCCCGGTCAGGTCCTGCTCGCGCGTGGACGCCCGACGCGCGACGCGCACGGCCAGGCACGCGGACTGGACCGCCAGCGCCGCGTCGTCGCGCGCCGCTGCCGCCAGCGCCACGGTGATCGCGAGCGCCGGGTTCGACGCGGAGCGTGCGACGCACGCGGCGACGTGCTCGAGCTCCGCCATGGGAGGGTTGGCCTGCGCGAGCGCGGCGTAGCAGCGCCGGGTCGCGACGACTGCGGCGGCGTAGAGCTCCAGGGCCAACGCGCCGTCGGCGACGCCATCGGGAACCACGCTGTCGCCCTCCTCGCTCACCTGCGCCTCCGCTCCGGCGCGTGGGTTTCGCGTGCGGACGAGGCCAGACGCGCGCGCACCGCCTCGGCGGCAGCGAGCGCGGCGTGACGCACGCGATCGCTGGTGCCGAAGTGCCGCTCCGCGTGGTGGGCGAGCGCGTCGAGCGCCTCCTGGCTGCTGGCGATCTCACCCAGAGTGCTCGCGGCCAGCGCTCGCGTCTCCTCGTGCGCGCCCGTGCTGAGCAGCTTCTTGTGTCCCAGGAGCTCGATGGCGACGCTCTCCGCGCGGGCCGGCGCCAGCACGGAGAGCGCGTGGAAGAGCGAGCGGCGCTCTTCGAACGGAAGCGAGTCCAAGCTCGAGGCTCTCAGTCGCAGCGCGAGGAACGGCGCCGCGACGCGCACCTCGTGGTCCGCCAGCGCGCGCAGCGTCTGGATGCGCGCCGTCCCCGAAGCCTCTTCCAGTCGGGCCTTGAGCTCTCGCCGGAGCCGCTCGCTCGAGGCGCCTTCGCCGAGGCCCAGCGCTTCGATGCGCACCACGGCGTGGTGGCTCTCGGCCGCCATCGCCAGGGCGTCTCGCGCCGCCAGCGTGTCGATGCGCGACAGGATGCGCGCGATCTCGATGCCGAGCCGCGCGTCCGAGGTCTTGGCCAGCTCGCCGAGCGAGGCTTCGTGGCCGGAGAGCTCCGCCTCCAGGTGATGGAGCACCTGCGCCTGGAGCGACATGTCCGAGATCTGCGGCAACGCCACGGCGAGCTCGGCAGCAAAGGTAGGCCCGAGCGCGGGCAAGAGCGACGTCAGCGACTCCAGCGCGTGGGCATCGGAGACGTGGGCACCGAGCCGTGCGTACAGGGCGCGCACCACCCCCGGGACGGCGACGGCCTCGAGCACTCGGCCGCGCTCGGCGGCCAGCATGCTCTTCGGCGCGCGGACGCGGTCGTGCAGCAAACGGAGCAAACGCAGCGTCGTGTGCGGCTCGTGCTCCAGCGTGCTCTGGACGTGCTCGCGCAGCGCCGGACCGAAGGCTTCCAGCGTCGGACCGAGGGCGGGGCCTTCGAGCGAGCTGGCGGTCACGTGGACCAGTCGCTCCGGATCCGGCGCGCGGAGCGCGGCGAGCTCCAGAGCCAGGTCGCTGACGCCGTCGTCCCCAGCGAGCGCTCGCGTGACGCCGGCGACCAAGTCTTGGAATCGCTCCGTCGACGCAGGCGAGCTCCGGGCCGCCTTCCAGGCCTCTTCCAGCGACAGCGCCGAGTCGAAGGCGGACAGCGCTACCAGCCGGTCTCTCTCGGCGGAGAGCGCGTCGCGGTCGGCGCCGTCGTAGGAGGCCAAAGGATCTTGCTCTGCCAGGAGCACGGGGCGGCGGCGCTCGGGACCCGCCTGCGCCGGCGCCACACCGCTGGGTGGCGTGGTGCCGCGGGGTGCCGAGCCAACGACGTCCACTTGCAGCGCGGGAGGCTTCTCGGAGATGGCCGGCGCGTCCTCGACCGGAGGCAGCGTCGGGACCAAACGCGAGCGCGGAGTCTCCGGTGGCAGCGATGCCGGACGCGAAGGCGGCGTCAGGTGGGGGCTCGCCGGGGGTGTCGAGCTCCACCCCGGATCCATTGGCGGGGGCTGCGTGACGCGGGCCGGATCGAACCAAGCGTGGCTGCCAGACTCCGCCGCGAGCGCGCTGCCCAGCGGGTGCGCGTACTGGACCTCGCGCGTGTGCGCGACCTGGCGAAACGCCGCCAGCATGGTCCCGGCGTCGCGAAACCTCCGCTCGGGCTGCGTCGACATCGCGCGCTCGGTCAGCTGGATCAGAGCGTCCGGCGCGTGTTTGGTGACGCTGGCGAGCGAACGCTGCTTGCCCGCGTTGTCGCGCGGAAAGACGCCGCTGGACAGCACGAACAAAAGCGCCGCGATCGCCCAGAGGTCCGCGCCTTCATTCGGCGTCCGCGGATCGTGCCACGGAGCGGTGAAGCTCCGCTCCGGGACCAGGCCGAGCTCGGCCCTGAGACGTGCCTCCCCGAATCCGAGCAGATGCGTCGAGCCAGCGTCGTCGAGCAGCAGATGAGAGAGCGAGAGCGCGCCGTGACGGACCCCGTGAGCGTGCGCCGTTCCGATCAGCTCCAGCGCGTCGCAGCTGATGCGCAGCGCCTCGGACGGCGGGATGCGACCGCGCCGGCGTGCATGGAGCGCCGCCGCGCTCTCGCCGCCGATCAGGCGCGTGGCGATCGCGTACCCGTCCGCGAGCTCCAGGACTTCTAGGGGAGCGACGGCGCGTGGGTGGCCGACCTGGGCGGCCTGCTCCAGCGAGCGCAAGAGCTCTCTCTTGATGTGGGTCGAGAGATCGGGATGGAAGACTTTGACGGCGATCTTCCCGCGGGGATGGCCGTCGGCGGCGTAGACCGCGCCCAGGTCGCCCACGCCGAGCAGCCGGTCGAGGCGCAGGCCGGGAGCAATCTCGCTTCCGACGCGCCCCCGAGCACGCGCGTCCGGCTCTCCGTGCTCTGGTCGTCCCAACCTCGCCCCTCTCGCGAGAGCTCCGTCAGCGCGCTCCGAGAGCTGCCGGCACGAGCTCGAAATACTTGGCGAACGTCTTCATTCCGCCCGAGGCCTGTCCCCAGTCGAAATACTCGTTCGGGGCGTGGTAGCCATGATCGGGCAGCGAGAGCCCGACGAACTGGATGGGGCAGGAGAGGTGCCGCTGCATGGTCACGACGGCGCCGATGCTGCCGCCTTCGCGGACGAACACCGGCTTCTTTCGGAAGCCGAAGCGCAGCGCCTGGGCGGCGGCGGCCGCGAGCGGTCCTGTCGTCTCGCCCCGGAATGGAGCGAGCGCGCTCTGCCCGGTGACCACGACGTCCGGGTTCAGGCGTTTGACCTCTCGGGTGAGCAGCGCGAGGGCCTTCGCTGGAGTCTGGTTCGGCACCAACCGCAAGCTGACCTTGGCCTCGGCGAAGGGGGGCACCACGGTCTTGATACCGGGGCCTTGGTAGCCGCCGGCGATGCCGTGCAGCTCGAGGGTCGGGCGCGACCAGATGGCCTGCATCACCTCGAGCGGATCCGAAGCGCGCAGCGACTTCAGCCCGTAGACCTTCTTGAAGCGGGACACCGAGAAGCCGGAGGCGGCGAACGAAGCGAGCTCCGCCTTCGAAGGCTTCACCACGTCGTCGTAGAACCCTTTGATCTGGACCTTGCCGGTGCCGCCGTCCTGGAGCGCGGCGATCACGTTCGCCAGCTCGACCATGGGATTCCGTGCGGCGCCGCCCGTGAGTCCGGAGTGGACGTCTTGGGTCCCGGTCTCGAGGCGCAGCGTCGCGCCTTGAAGCCCGCGCAGCCCGCTCGAGATCGCCGGCTTTCCGGGCGCGAGCCACACGGTGTCGGACACGACGACGACGTCGCTCCGCAGGCTCTTGGCGTGCTTCTTCAGGAAGCCGTCGAAGTTGGGGCTGCCGATCTCTTCCTCGAGCTCCCAGAGGAACTGGATGTTGACGGGCAGCCCGGAGTCTCGCGCGTGAGCCGCAGCGAACAACACCGAGAGCGCCGGACCCTTGTCGTCGGTGGCGCCTCGCGCGTAGTAGCGGTCGCCCTCGATCGACATGCGGAAAGGCTCTCGCTTCCACTCCTCGCGTTCGGCGGGTTGCACGTCCAGGTGGTTGTAGATGGTCACCGTGGGGTGCTTGGGATCGCTGGTGAAGCGCCCAATCACCACCGGGTTGCCGCGAGTCTCGAGCACCTCCGCCGTGCCGCCCCGCTGCACTACCGCCTTCGCAGCTGCCTCGGCGCCGCGCAGGATGTCCGCCTTGTGCTCCGGCGCCATGCTGATCGTGGGGATCTCGACGAGGCGCCTGAGCTCGGACTCGAACTCCGGGCGCGCGCGGCTCACGAAACGGTCCAGTGCCTTTGGATCCAAGCCGGCTAGCATGGGGCGCATACTAGCCCCGTGCTGCGCACTTTGGCGCAGCGAAAGACGCGGCCGCTCGCGTCAGGCAAAATTTGCGATCATGATCTACGGGCAGTCCCACTTCAGCCCGTTGTCCCAGCGACAGCGGCAGAACGAGCCCTGGTAGGCACAGATCGCGCTCTGATCGTTGCACGCGCTCTCGTCCGTGGGCTTCGTCGTCGGGCAGGTGAGGCACGCCCAGTCGGTGGATCCGAACGAGCAACCACAGGCGTTGTTGCCGTAGTTGCAGGCATAGCCGAAGGTGCCGCAGTTCGAGCCCTCGCTCGGCTGGCTCGTCGGGCACGGGTTGCAGTGCCAGGTTCCGCCCCAGCACGTGCACTGGTTGTTGCCGTAGTCGCACATCGCGCCCGGGGCCGAGCAGTTCGAGTTGTTGGCGGGCTGACCCGAGGGACAGACGCTGGTGCCTCCGCCGGTCCCGCCGGTAGCGCCGCCGGTTCCACCGGTAGCGCCGCCGGTTCCACCGGTAGCGCCGCCGGTTCCGCCCGTTGCGCCGCCGGTTCCACCGGTAGCGCCGCCGGTTCCGCCCGTTGCGCCACCCGTTCCGCCGGTCGCGCCGCCGGTTCCGCCGGTCGCGCCACCCGTTCCGCCGGTCGCGCCGCCGGTTCCGCCGCTCGCGCCGCCGGTTCCGCCGCTCGCGCCACCGGCTCCGCCAGTGGTGCCGCCCGCACCACCCGTTCCGCCGGTCGCGCCGCCGGTTCCGCCCGTGGTGCCGCCTGCGCCGCCGCTGGTAGTTCCGCCGCCGCTGGTAGTTCCGCCGCCGCTGGTGGTTCCGCCGCCGCTGGTGGTTCCGCCGCCGCTGGTGGTTCCGCCGCCGCTGGTGGTTCCGCCGCTCGCGCCGCCCGCGCCGCCGGTGTTGCCCGTGCCACCCGTGTTGCCCGCGCCGCCCGCGCCGCCTGCGCTCGTGCCGCCCCCACCGGTGTTGCTACCGCCGGTGTTGCCTTGCCCGCCGCCGCCGCCGGTCCCGAACTCGAATTCCTCGTAGTCGTTCGTACACGCTGCAGCGAGCGCGAGCGCCGCTGCGCAAACCAAGAGCTTGCGCTTGTAAGTCATGGTCAACCCGTAACCAGAGTCGCACGCGTCCAGGCAAAGAACCAGCAGAGTCCCAACATCCCACTCCGACACACACGCCCGCCGACTACTTCTTCATGGTCGGGGGCGGCAGCGGATCGGGGGGCGGCGGCGGCGGTGGCTTCGGCTTGGTCGTGGGGGGTGGCGGCGGGTCGGGAGGCGGCAAGTAGACGGGACCGGCATCGGGGCGCAGGTCCGGCGGCGGCTCCGCGAACTCGGAGGCGTCGGGCTGTCCGCCGGTCTGCTCGTAGGGAGGGCCCTCGTGCTGCTCGCGCATGTGCGGCGGCGGCAGCGGGTCCGGCGGTGGCGGCGCCAGCGGGTCGCAGGCGAGCGGCGAGAGCGCGATGGCCGCGGCGGCCGCGGCGCTCCAACGAGCCAGCGGTCGAGGTCGCACGACGCCCCGCGCGGCGTTCAGGATGTCCTGGCTCGCCTCGGCGACGCGAGCTTCCAGCTTGGCGTTCGCGCGCTCGATCTCCTCCGCCACGATGCCGGCGAAGTCGTCGAACGCGGCCGGGGCCAGGGAGCGCGGCGATTCGGCGAAGTCCACCAGCTCGCTCAAGCGCGCCACCGAGTCCAAGTTCACCTGCCGGATGGTCTCGAGCGTGCTGGCATGCAGCGCCGGTGTGAGCGCCTTCGGGTAGAATTGGCGCAAGAGGTGCCAGTAGTAGCCGAGCGACAGGTTCGAGTTCATCAGCCCGTCGCAGCGGAAGTTGCGGTCGAGGAAGGCCCGCGCGAACAGACGGAAGGCCCGCTCCGCCGCCGGCTCTCGGATCTCGTAGTCCCAGCCGAACACGTCGCCGATCAGCCGGCCCTCGCGCGCGAGCTTCCGGTGGAGTGGCGTGCCCGGGTAGATCTCGGTGCGGCAGAAGTTCATCGGCACGTCGGCGTTGCGCTTCAGGAACGCCAGACTCTCACGCAGCGACGCGACGCGGGTCTCCGGATCGAAGATCAGCATGTTGAAGCAGGCGTAGACGTCGATGCGGCGCAGGAAGTCGAGCGCCCGCTGGTTCGCGCGGATGTCCACGCCACGGCCCAGGGTCTTGAGCCCTTGGCTCGAGCCGGCCTCGATGCCGATGTAGACGCGGAGCAGGCCGATCTCCCGGAGCACGCGGAAGACCTCGTGGTCGAGGTCGTCCGGGCGCGCCTTGAGCACCAAAGCGACGTCGTCCACGCCGCGGCGGCGGAAGGCGTCGCGGAGGCTCGTGACCCGGCGGAGGTCGCGGCCGGCGTCGCGGGTGAAGAAGTCGTCGTCGTGGAACACCAGCATGCGAGCGCCGCGTTCGCGCCTGAGCCAGGCGACCTCGTCGGCGACGTTGTCCGCGCTACGGGAGCGGTAGCGCTCCCCACCCGCGTCGTCGATGTAGGCGTTGATGCAGCAGAAGGTACAGTGGCCGTAGCAGCCGCGGGTGCCGATCAAGAACGCCGCGGGAACGCCCATGTGGAGCTGTGGCTCGCCCACGCGCTTCGGGAAGCGGATGGCATCCAGGTCCGACGCGAGCGGACGCGGCGGCGCTACCTGGAGCGAGCCGTCCTGCCGGCGGGACACCAGCCCGAGCACGTCGCCGAGCGGCGCCGAAGTGGCCAAGCGCTGGCACAGCTCGACCAAAGTGACCTCGCCCTCGTGGCGCACGACGCTGTCCAGCGCGGGATAGCGTTCGAGCACCTCCCGCTGAGCGAAGGTCGGGAAGTGCCCGCCGGCGGTGATGTGCCCGCTGAAGCCAGCCTGACGCAGCGCCGTGGCGAGCTCGCCGAACTCTTCCGCGCGGCGCTGGAAGGTCATCGACAGCCCGACCACGTCCGGGCGAGAGCGTCGCGCTGCTTCGACCACCTGCGCTCCATCGCCGACGCTCGAGAACGGACGCAGCTCCGCCTCGTGACCGGCCGCTTCCAGCGCGGACGCGAGGTAACGAATCGCCAAGTTCTCCTCGAGCTCCGACCCCACCAACAGCACCCGCATGACCGACCTCCGGCGCGGGCGAGCAGCAAGAGGCATGCCTACTCGAGCAGTGCGATGGTCAGACCCACGAAATCGTAGTCGGTCACGACCCCCACCAAGCTCCCGTCTGCCTCCGTCACCGGCAGGCAGCCGAACCTGTGCTCGCGCAGCAGCTTGGCGGCTTCGAGCAGGGGCGTGTCGGGACGGACGCTGACCACGTCGCGCGTCATGATCTCGGCTACGAAGATGTTGCGCTTCAGGTTGTCGTTCTTGAGCGCGAAATCGGGGTCGAGGTCGCTGACCGAAGCGCGCAGGTAGTCCCGCTGCGAGACGATCCCGACTAGCTTGCCTGCGTCGACCACCGGCAGGTGACGGAACTTGAAGCGCTCCATCCCCTTGCCGATGCGCTCGAGGTTCTCCTCCTCGAGCATGTAGACGACCTTGGCTGTCATGATGTCTCGGACCACCCGCGGTGCCATGCCCGGGTCAGGCGGCAAGCGCCGTGCCGGGCGGTTTGCGGCGCGCGAGCGCCGAGCCGTGCCTCGCAGGGGGTGCGTCAGCAGCCAGTCCGGCCGCAGCGAATGCGCGGAGCCTCAGCCGTCGGCCCCGTCGCAGTCCTGGTCCACGCCGTCGCCGACGCTGTCGGCCGCTCCGGGGTGCACGGACGCAGCCGAGTCGTCGCAGTCGCCGCCTCCGGTGGCCTTCGAGGCGTGACCATCCCCGTCGCCGTCCACCCCATCCACGCCGTCGCAGTTGTCGTCCTTGCCGTTCGCGGGCGCGCCGGAGGAGGCGAGCCTCAGCGTCGTCTGACCGACGATGTAGAAGATGTGAACGCGCCCGTCCGAAGCTCGGAGCATGCTCGCCGAGCTCGCGAACGTCCCCTTGTCCACCGTCACCGTCTTCCAGCTCGAGCCCGCCTGGCGCGCGTGACGGAGGACCGCGGTCGTGCTCGGGGTGCGCACCGCCGCCACATGCGTGGTCGCCCCGTCAATCAGGATGGAGGGCCAGTAGTTGGCGCCGGTCAGCTCGTCGAGCTTCTGGTTCTGCCAGCTGCCGCTCGCGTTGGTCAGGTAGAGCAGCGTGAAGCTGGCTCCTTGAACGGCCAGGTGGCGGTTGCCCGCGGCGTCGAGGGCGAACGCGGGAGAGATGCCGGTGAGCGGCTTCTCGATGGCCCACGTGGAACCTCCGGTGCGGCGGGCGATGGTCAGCGGGTCGCCGGCCACGACGTGCGGCACCCCGGCGGAATCGAGCTCCATGCGGACCGGGTCGTTCCCCACGTCGCTGTTCGAGTTTGGGCTCTCGACCACCCAGCTGCTCCCCGGCTTGGTGGCGTAGCGCAGCGCCGAGACCGACGAGGTCACGCGCTCGGCCCACGCGACGTGCGGCACGCCGTTCGAGTCCAACCGAAGCGCCGACGCATAGTCGGTGTTGGTGTCGCCCGGCTCGATCTCCTCGGTGCTCCAGCTGCCCGCGGACTTCTTGGCGTAGGTCAGCTTGGCGCTCGCGCCGGGGTAGACCAAGTGCGGGCTTCCGCCGGTGTCCACGGCCAAGCCGACGTGCACGATGGAAGCGGTTGCGGTGATTTGCTCGCTGACCCAGCTGCCGCTCGCGTTGGTCGCGTACACCACGTGGGTACCGGAGGAGACGGCGGCGTGCAGCGCGCCACCCGCTCCGGTGACCGCCACCACGCGGTGGCTCGTCGGCATCGCCGTGACGACCGACTGGAGCTGCCACTCGTTGTCTTGTGCCTCGGGGTTCACGGCGGCGTCGCCGTCGTCGCAATCGGAACCCCCCGACGTCTTGGAGGCGAAGCCGTCCTTGTCGGCGTCCACGCCGTCCGCGCCGCTACAGTCCTGGTCCTTGCCGTCGCCGAACGCGTCCGCCGCGCCCGGGTACGTGTCCGCGAGGCTGTCGTTGCAATCGTCGCCTCCGCTGGCCGTGGAGGCGTGCTTGTCCCCGTCCTTGTCGGTGCCGTCCACGCCGTCGCAGCTCTGGTCCTTGCCGTCGCCGACGCTGTCCGGCTTGCCCGGCGCGATGGCGGCGTCGTCGTCGTCGCAGTCGTCGCCACCCGAGGCCGTGGAGGCATGCCCGTCCTCGTCGGCGTCCACGCCGTCCACGCCGTCGCAGTCTTGGTCTTTCCCGTCCCCTGCGGTGTCCGGCGCCCCGGCGTAGACGTTGGGGTCGGCGTCGTTGCAGTCGTCGCCCCCGCTCGGGACCGTGGCGTGCCCGTCTTGGTCGAAGTCCACGCCGTCGATGCCGTCGCAGTTCTGATCGACGCCGTCCCCGACGACCTCCGAGGCATCGGGGTTGCGCTTCGGATCGCCGTCGTCGCAGTCGTCGCCGGCAGAGAAGCCATCGCAGTCGGCGTCGTTCGCGACGCAGGTCCCTGCGTCACCGCCGGTCCCGCCGGTCCCGCCGCTTCCGCCGGAGCCGCCGCTTCCGCCGCCGCCCCCGCAGGCCCAGATCAGCGCGCACGGGAGGACGACCCATGAGCTGCGAACGAAGTTTCTGCGCATGGGTACCGCTCCAAACCGTAACACGAGCACGTCTCGGGCTTCGCCATCTGCCCGAGGCTCCCCCGGGACTTGGCGGGAATCACGGCGTTCCGTGCCGCATGCGTCATTCGACGGATTGAGCGAGTGGCTCGAACCGGACACGAGTGACGCACCGCGCACGGCGCTTGCTCTTCTCCCCGTCCGGCACCCGAAGATGCGACTCCTCCTGGCTCTCGCGCTCACGACCATGACCGGCGCCGCGTCGGCGTCCCCTGTACGCATGGACCTGGCGGAGGCGATGCGCCGCGCCGAGCAGGCGGCTCCGGCCCTGGGTCCGAAGCGGGCGGCGGTGCAGGCCAGCCGGGAGCTCGGACGGGCGGCGGACCAGAAGCTGTCCGTGCCCCCGCGGGTCGAGATCGAGGTCGGCCCGCGCTTCCGCTCCGACCCGAGCCGGGTCGGTGTGGATGCGACCCTCGGGCTCTGGCAGGACCTTCCGCTCGGCGGCCTCGGGGCGTCTCGGCGGCGCTGGGCGTCGGCGGCCGGAAGCGAGGCCGCCGCGCGCCTCGGCGTCACGCAACACGACGTGCGTGCGGAGGCCGCGCTGGCCTGGATCGACGTCCGTCTGGCCCAGGAGCTCGGGAGGATTCGCCGAGAGTCCCTCGAGCACGCGTTGTCCATCGCGAAGCTGGCCGGCGCGCGCGTGCGAGCCGGCAGCGTGCCGCCCTCCGAAGAGGCCACCGCCAAGGCGCTGGTGGGGCGCGCTCGCACCGACGTGCTCGACGCCGAGGGGCGGCGCTTCGTGGCCGAGACCGCGCTCGGTCATCTCACCGGGACCCGCGGCTCGAGTATCGAGGTCGTCGGTCCGCTGGATCTTCCCGACCAGAGGCTGACGCTTCCGCCGCTGCTCGCGCGAACGCGAGGCGGACAACCCGACGTCCTGGCGGCCGACGCGGCGGCCGCGCGCGGCGAGCGCGCCGTGGAGATGACGCGCGCTCACGGCAAGCCGTCGCTCTCGATCGGGCCCAGCGTGACGCGCGAGGCGACGGGCGACTGGCTGGTGCTGGCGCGCGCCTCGTTCCCGCTGCCCTTGGTGAGCCCGGCGCAGGTGGACACCGCGCGCGCCCGCGCCGAAGCCGCGGTGCAGCGAGCCGAGGCCCTCCAGGTGCGGAAGGCCGTGGAGCGCGAGCTCGATCTGGCGCTGCACGAGCGCCAGCACGCGCGCGAGGTCCGAGATGCCCTGCGCGAGGGGGTGATCGGCCCGGCACGAGAAGCGCTCCGGCAATCGCTCGCGCAGTACGAGGCCGGCAGCGTGGACACCGCCTCCGTCTTGGCCGCACGCCGCGAGCTCCTGGCGGCGGAGGAACGCTGGGCCGAGGCCGCCGCCGACGTGCGGCGCGCCGACATTCGTTTGATGCGCCTCCTGGGCGCGAAGGGACCCCGATGACGAAGCTCCTCCTCCTGCTGTCGCTGCTCGTTCTGCTCTCGTGCTCCAAACACGAACCAGAAGCGGTGGGCGTAGCGAGCGAGCCGAAGAAGCGCAGCATCGGGATCGATCAGGCGCTGCTCGACACGGGGCGCATCAGCGTCATCCGTGCGGAGCGCCGCGCCGTGAGCGGGTTCGTCATCGCCACCGGACAGGTCGAGCCCCCACCCGACGGCGCCGCCGCCGTCACCTCTCCCATCGCCGCCCGCGTGAAGGAGATCGCGGTGCGGCGCGGCGACGCGGTCAAGAAGGGCGACAAGCTGGCGGTGCTCGACGCCGGGGAGGTGGCGCGCGTGCGCGCCGAGCTCGCGCGCGCCAAGTCGCGGCGCGTCCACGCCGAGCGGGTGCTCGCGCAGGAAGAGAAGCTCTCGGCCGAGAAGGCCACCAGCGAGCGCGCGTTGTCCGACGCCCGGAGCACGCTCGAGACGGCGCGCGCCGACGAGCGCGGGGCCGCCTCGCTGCTCTCGAGCTTCGGCGCCGCGGGTGGCGCTCAGTTGGTCCTGAAGGCGCCCATCGACGGCACGGTCGTGGCGGTGGACGGCGTGGTGGGCGCGCCGGTGGAGGCGACCGCGCCGCTGTTTCGCCTGGTGGACACCAAGCGGTTGTTGGTGCGGGCGGACGTGCCGGAGAACGACGCGGACCTGGTGCCGGAGGGCGCCAGAGCGACCCTCTCCATCGGCGGCAAGGAGCTCGCGTGCGAGGCCAAGGTCGAGTCCCCCTCGCCCCACGTGGACGCTGCCACGCGCACCGTCCCGTTCCGCATCAGCCTCGGCGAGAAGTGCGGGGACTTCCGCTCCGGCGCGTTCGTGGACGTGGCCATCGAGCGGGCGTCGCAGGACGGCAAGCGACTGGTGAGCTTGCCGCGGGACGCGGTGGTCAGCGTGGACGACGTGCCGATGGTGTTCGTCGCCGTCGAGCGCGGCGAGTTCGAGCCACGCAGCGTGCGCGTCGCGGAGTGGGCCGGTCCTCGGGTCTTCCTGGAGGACGGCGTGAACGAGGGCGAGAGTGTGGTGGAGCGCGGGGCGCTGCTCTTGAAGGGCGAGCTGATGCGCTCGCGGCTGGAGTGAGCCCATGATCGGTCGTCTCGCTCGCTTGGTCGTCGAGTTCCCGCTGCTCACCATCCTGGGTGTGGTCGCGCTGATCGTGGTCGGCGTGAGGAGCTACCAGACCCTGCCCATCGACGCGGTGCCCGATCTGACCAACGTACAAGTGCAGGTCCTCACCAGCGCGCCGGGGCTCTCGCCGACCGAGGTCGAGCGGCTGGTCACCCAGCCCGTCGAGCTGGCGATGACCGGGGTGCCCCACGTCACCCGCATCCGCTCGGTGTCGCGCTCAGGCGTGAGCGCGGTGACGCTGGTGTTCGACGACGACACCGCGCTCGCCACTGCCCGCGAGCTCACGGCGCAGCGCTTGCCGGCGGCCCGCGAGGTCATCCCGCCGAGCGCCGGGCGGCCGGAGCTGGGGCCGCTCACCACCAGCCTCGGCGAGGTCTACCACTTCACGGTGCGCTGGCCCGGCCACTCGCTGCGCGAGATCCGCACGCTGCTCGACTGGGACATCGCCTACCGGCTGCGCTCGGTGCCCGGCGTGGTCGAGGTGAACTCGTGGGGCGGCGACACGCGGCAGATCGAGGTGCGCCTGCTCGAACGCTCGATGCTGGCGAACGGCGTCACCGCGCAGATGGTCGAGGAGGCCGTGCTCGGGGCGGGGCAGAACGTCAGCGCCGGCTTCGTGGAGCGCACCGAAGAAGGCACCTTCGTCCGCGCCGAGGCCTCGTACCGCACCCGCGAGGACGTGGCGCGGCAGGTCGTGGCGACGCGGGCCCACAACGGCACCACGAGGCCGGTGCTGGTGCAAGACGTGGCCGAGGTCGTGGACGGCAGCGCGCCACGCTTCGCCGCCGCGACCGCCGACGGCAAGGGCGAGACCGTCTACACCATGGTGCAGATGATCGCCGGCGGGAACGCGCACCAGGTGGTCGCACGCGTGAAGGACAGGCTGGCGGAGGTCGAGAAGAGCCTGCCCGAGGGCGTGGTGATCGAGCCCTTCTACGACCGATCGGCCTTCGTGGACGAGGTCCTCGGCACGGTGAAAAAGAACCTGCTCGAGGGCGGCGCGATCGTGGCGCTGGTGCTCCTGGTGATGCTCGGCAACCTGCGCGCGGGCCTGGTGGTCGCCTCCGTCATCCCGCTGTCCATGCTGGGAGCCTTCATCCTGATGCGCTACTTCGGCGTGAGCGGGAACCTGCTCAGCCTGGGCGCCATCGACTTCGGGTTGGTGGTGGACGGCTCGGTGGTGGTGATCGAGGGCGCGCTGGCGGCCATGGCCACCCACCACCTCTCGGGCAAACAAGCCATGGGGCGCATCGCCGGCGAGATGGGGCGCGCGGTGACGATGGCGGTGCTCATCATCGCCATCGTCTACGCGCCGGTGCTGCTGCTCCAGGGCGTGGAAGGCAAGATGTTCCGGCCCATGGCGCTGACGGTGCTGTTCGCGCTGGGCGTGGCGCTGATCCTGACCTTCACCTGGGTGCCCGCCATCGGCGGCTTGCTCCTGACGGGCGCGCACCACGACGAACCGCGCATCGTCAAATGGCTGAAGCGCGGCTACCGGCCCGTGGTCACGGCGCTGGTGGACCGCTGGCGGCTCGCGGGCGTGGGCGTGGCCGTGCTGATCCTGGCCGGCGCGCTCGTGGCCAGCACGCGCGGCGCGGAGTTCATCCCCCGGCTCGAGGAAGGGGATCTCGCCATCCAGGTCACCCGGCCGCCCAGCGTGACCCTGGGCGAGGCGTCCCGGGGCACCACCGCCGTCGAGCAGGTGCTGATGCGCTACCCGGAGGTGGAGCGCGTGGTGAGCCGCACCGGCAGCCCGGATGTCGCCACCGACGTGATGGGCCCGGAGCAGAGCGACGTGCTGGTGATCCTGAAGCCGCGCAAGGAGTGGAAGACCGCTGAGGACGCCGCGGGCTTCGCCGAGGTGCTCGGTCCCGAGCTGCACAAGGCGCTGCCGGGGGCCGCCTTCGGCTTCACGCAGCCCATCGAGATGCGCGTGGACGAGCTGATCGGCGGCGTGAAGGCCGACGTGGGCGTGAAGATCTTCGGTGACGATCTGGGCAAGCTGCGCAAGGTGGCCGAGGAGCTGACCCAGGTCATCGGCGCGACCCGCGGCGCCGCCGACGTGCGCGTCGAGCCGATGAGCGGGCTCAGCATGCTGACCCTGACGCCGGACACGCGCGAGATGGGCCGGCGCGGCGTGCGCTCGGCGGAGCTCACCGCCTTCGTCGAGACGCTGAAGAGCGGCCGGCACGCCGGCCACCTGATCGAAGGCGAGCGGCGCTTCGACGTGATGCTCCGCGCGGCCAGCGTGCCCGCCGCGGACGACGGCCCGATCCAGCGCGTGCGCGTGCCGCTCGGCGAAGGCAGGTCGGTGCTGCTCGGCGACGTCACCCGCGTGAGCATGTCCGACGGCCCGGCGCAGGTCAGCCGCGAGCAGGGCCGGCGCCGCGTGCTCATCGAGGTCAACGTGCGCGGTCGCGATCTGGCGAGCTTCGTCCAAGAGCTCCGCACGCGCATCGACGCCGTGAAGCTGCCGCCCGGCTACTACGTGGAGTACGGCGGTGAATACGAGAACCTGGCGAGCGCCAGCGCGCGCCTGGCCGTGGTGGTGCCGCTCACCCTGGCCGTGGTGCTGGTGCTGCTCTACCTGGCGTTCGGCTCGATCCGCCCCGCGCTGCTCATCTTCGTCAACGTGCCGGCGGCGGCAACCGGGGGCTTCGTGGCCCTGGCGCTCCGCGGCCTCGACCTCAGCGTGAGCGCCGCGGTCGGCTTCCTGGCGCTGTTCGGCGTCGCCACCCTGAACGGCGTGGTGCTGCTCGCCTCTGTCCGCAATCGGCAGCTGCACGGCGAGGAGACCCGCGCCGCGGTGCTGGGCGCCGCGGACGAGCGCGTGCGCCCCGTCCTGGTCACGGCGCTGGTCGCCGCGCTGGGCTTCGTCCCCATGGCCATCGCCACCGGCACCGGCGCCGAGGTGCAGCGCCCGCTCGCCACGGTCGTGATCGGCGGCCTGGTGACCGCCTCGCTGGTCACGCTCTTGGCGCTGCCGGCCTTGTACGTGCGTTTCGGCGGCAAGCCGGAGCACGCGGACGGGTCGGAGGGCTGACCGGGTCGGTCAGTCGCAGAGGTTCGGCCCGACGAAGCGCCCGTAGATGCTCTGGGCCGCGGCCCAGACGACCGCGTACCCGCCGGCGCCCCCGGCGATGCTCCCGGTGCGCACGCCGATCCCCGTCCCGAAGGTCTGGGAACCGATCGTGAGCTCGTCGAGCTTCGTGCAGTTCTTCGCGCGCACGAGCTTGATGTCGAAGATGTTGGACGCGCCGGTCAGGGCGGCGACCAGAGCGCCGTCCTTGTGGCTGGCGACGCCCATCACGTACATCTCCGGGTAGCTCGCCAGTGAAGCGGCGGTGCAGACCGTGCTCCCGCCGCCGGTGCGCTCCACGTATTCGATCTTGGCGCTGGAAGCAGTGCTGGTCCTCCAAGCGATGGCGAGGTTGCCCAGGTGCGTCGCGATGGCCGCGTCCTTCGAGACCTGGCCCGTCGGCGCAGGCTTGGGGCTGAGCGCCTGGGTCGAGGACAGGGTCAGCGCGGAGTCGATGCGTGCCCACTCCACCACGTTGTTCGTCAGCTCCCAGGCGAACCCCACGTGGGTGGTCGTGGCTGCCGACACGATCTGGTAACGGAGCCCGGTCGACTCGCTGACGAACTGGGTGCTCGTCTTCAGCGTTCCATCGGCGCCGACGACTCGATAGGCCGCAGGCTGCCCCATGGCGTCTTTCTCGAGGAAGCTCACGATCCAGTCGTTGCCGAACCGCACGACCGACGGACTCAGGTTCAGACCACCAGGCGTTTCGCTCACGTTCACCTTGGCGCCTACCATCGCCGCGTCGCAGTCGAGGCGCTGGAAGAACACGTCGATGGGCAACTCGGTTTGGCGCCAGACCACCGCGCACTCGCTCCCGTGGCAGGCGATGCGCGGCTCGACCGCCTCGCCGGCGACCGTCCCCGACACGTTCTTCTGGAGGCCAACGACCCCGCTGGGCGTCACCGACGCGGCGTAGATCCGCGGGCTGCCCTCGCGGGTGTCGGTCCAGACCATGACGAACTTGGAGCCCCCGGGGCACCACGCGATCTCCGGCGAGTAGTGGTCCTTTCCGGCCTCACCGACGAGTTTCTTCGTGACGCCGCTCAGCGTCAGCCCGTCCTGGAGGTCGTCCTTCCCGTTGCAATTGTTGTCCTTGCCGTCGCACAGCTCCGTGGCGCCCGCGTAGGTGGAGGGGTTCGTGTCGTCGCAGTCGTCGCCGGGATCCGCGGCGCAGTTCGCCTTGTGCTGGTCTCCGTCCGCGTCGTTCCCGGTGACGGCGCAGGTCCCGCCGGGTTCCTTGCAGCCGGCCGTGCAGTTGGCCGGATCGGGGTTGTTGCAGGTCACCGGGGTGCCCGCCTGGCACTTGCCCCCGCTGCACGTCTCCTTGCCGGTGCACGCCTTGCCGTCGTCGCACTCGCTGTCCGTGGTGCACTCCGGCGCGCCACCGGAGCCACCCGACCCGCTGGCGCCGCCTGCCGGCGAACCCCCCGTCCCGCCGGCGCTGCTGCCACCGGTGCCGCCGCCGCCGACTCCTCCGGTGCTGCTGCCACCGGTGCCGCCGCCGCCGACACCCCCGGCGCTGCTGCCAACAGTGCCGGCGCCACCGTCGGTACCCCCGGTGCCACCGCCCGACGACGGCTCGAACTCTTCCCCGCACGCTACTGCGCCCGCTGCCGCCCCCAGCATCAAGCAGACAGCGAACGGAAGGCCCCTCGTGTCACGTCGCACCATGGGCGGCAGCGTACCATCCGCAGCCGGAGAGCGACCAGATCGACTCGACGCCGCCCGGCGATCGCGCCAGGCTCCGCGCATGAAGCGTTGCTTGGTGCTCGCGATCGGCTTGGTTTCGCTCGGCTGCGACGACGAGCGCCTGGACCGGGGCCCGCTTCTCGTCTCCGAGGGCGCCAGCGTGCAGGTCCGGCTCTCGCCGTTTTCGCTGGAGCTCCGGGACGCGGACGGCAAGACGGTGCTGGAGACGACGCGAGGCGAAGGCCGCGACGGCTATGGTGGCCCCGCGGCGACGCTCGACACCCCGGACTTCATCGCCCAGAGCCTGCCCGGCTGGGACGGGTATCGCGCCAACGAGGAGCCCTGGCGGAGCGTGTCCCGCGCGACGCTGCGCGAGTCGGGTGAGAGCTGGGCGTTCCTGGACCTCGAGGGCGACGGCGCGCGTTTGACGCTGCGCGTGAGCGTCGAGGGCGCGCGCGTGCGGCTGTCGCTCGCGATGGATGACCCCGGAGAGCTGAACAAGACCACGCTCGGCTTCCGCTCCGGCCCGGACGAGAGCTTCTTCGGCATGGGCGAGCGCTTCGGCAGCGTCGATCACCGCGGCTGGCCGATCTACAGCTGGGCCGAGGAGGGCGCGCTCGGCAAGGGCGAGAAGACGCCGATCGGGCCGGAGAACCCCTGGCCCAACGGGCCGAGCATGACCTACTTTCCGGTCGCGTTCTTCCTGTCGAGCCGCGGCTACGCGCTCCACGCGGACACGACCTACCGGACCGAGCTCCACTTCGCGTCCGATCGCGAGGACGCCTGGCGGCTGGCGGCGAACACCACGCAGTTCGACGCGACCATCTACGTCAACGCCGATCCGCTGAAGAGCCTCGATCAGTACACCGAGGACACGGGCCGGCCGCCGGTGCCCGCGCAGTGGGTGTTCGGACCGCGCCGCCGCGTCGGCTCGGGCTCGCTGGTGGACGGCGTGCTGGAGTGGCAGCTGATGCGCGACAAGGACGTGGCGTGCACCGCCGTGGACGACGCCGTCCACTTCCTGCCGGCGCTGTCGCACAAGGGCAAAGAGCAGGCCCTCGCGGACTGGACGAAGGCCGCGCACGCCGCGGGTTACAAGGTGATGGCGTACAACAACCCGTACGTCGCCGAGAACCACCCGAACGCCGCCGCGGACTACGCCTACGGCAAGAGCCAAGGTTACTTCGTCAAGGGTCCGGATGGCGAGCCCACGCTCACCGAGTTCATCTCAGGGCAACTGCTCTCGATCGCGGCGATCGATCTGACCAACCCTGCCGCCGTCAGCTGGTACCAGGGACTGCTGAAGCGCACGCTCGACCTCGGGTACGACGGTTGGATGCACGACTTCGGCGAATACACGCCGCGCGACGCCGTGTTCCACGACGGGCGCCGCGGCGACGAGGTCCACAACGAGTACCCGGTCCTGTCCGCGAAGGCGGCCCACGATCTGATGGAGAAGGAGCGCCCGGGCGACTACCTGTTCTTCGTGCGCTCCGGCTACAGCGGCACGCAGAAGTACGTGCCCGCAGTGTGGGGAGGCGACGCCGAGGCGACCTTCGACGAGAGCCAGGGCCTGCCGTCGTCGTTGCGCGGCGGCGTGAACCTGTCGATGAGCGGCGTGCCCTACTGGGGCAGCGACGTGACCGGCTTCAAGTGCATCACCGACGTGCCGCGGGACAAGGAGGTGTTCCTGCGCTGGGTGGAGCTGGGCGCCGTCTCGCCCATCATGATGGAACAGAACGCCTGCGCGAACCCGCTGGGCAAGCAGACCAAGTGGACGCTGTGGAGCGACGCGGAGACCACGGAGGTGTACGCGCGCTACTCGCGCCTGCACACCCGGCTTCAGCCGTACTTCCTGACGCTGGCGCGCGAGGCGAGTGCGAGCGGGCGCCCGCTCACCCTGCACCCGTTCTTGCTGCACCCGGAGGCAGCGGCCGCCCGCGCCGTAGACGACGCCTTCTACCTGGGGCCGGCCCTGTACACTTCGCCGGTGGTGCGTCGCGGCGTGGTGGAGAAGAAGACCTGGCTCCCACCGGGTCGCTTCGTGCACTTCGAGAGCTACCGGCTCTTCACCGGCGATCAGGTCGTGAGCATCCCCGCGCCGCTCGGACAGCTGCCACTTCTCTTGGTCGAGAACCAGATCCTGCCGCTGCTCGATCCCAGCATCGACACCCTGGCGCCCGCCACGGATCCGGACGTGGTCAGTCTCGACGACGTCGCCGATCGCCTGGACGTGAAGGTGGTGCTCGGCCCGCTCGGGCAGGCGCGCCTCGAGCTGGCGGACGGCACGCTGCTCGAGGCGTTCCGCCTGGGCAGCGACTCCGGCAATCCCGCCAAGCTCGTCGAGGTCGCAGAGGCCGATCTGGCGAGCTGTTCCGGCTGCTTCGCGGCGGACGAGAAGGGCGACGTGAAGCGCCTGCGGGTGAGCACCAGTCTCGCTACCGGGTCGGAGCTCAGCTTCGGTGACGTGCGCCTGGTGGTCAGCGGCGGCCCCGAGCGCCGGGTGCGCTGGGAGGTGCTCAGGCTCTGAGCGCCAGACTACAGCCCGGTCGCGTACTTGGCGTCGAGCTTCCACTCCGCGTCGAAGAAGCCGGCCACGGTCGCGCCACCTGCGTCGAAGACCAGGTAGTCGGGCATGCCTGCCCGCGACGAGAACGGCACGTAACGGTGGAGCAAGAGCTCGCTGCCGGCGGTGGCGAAGAGGTAGGCGCGTAGGCGTTCGCCCTTCGGGTACACGAAGGCCAGGGCCGAGTCGCCGAGCTTCTTCTGCCCGACGCTGATCTCGTTCGCGGTCCAGCTGATGGGCAGGCCCGCCGGAGCTGCCACGCCGACGAACACCAGGTTCCGCTCGGCCTCGAGGGCGGGCGTGAGCTTCGAGAGCGGGAGCCCGCAGGCGTGCCCGTTGCCGATGGTGGACCACCAGGAGGTCAAGAGCGCGACGTAGTCGCGGTACACGATCGAACCGGCGTCGTCCCACACGAAGCAGAACGGCCGCTGAAACACCTG
This sequence comes from Polyangiaceae bacterium, assembly GCA_015075635.1. Classification (NCBI taxonomy): domain Bacteria; kingdom Pseudomonadati; phylum Myxococcota; order Polyangiales; family Polyangiaceae; species Polyangiaceae bacterium. The sequence continues at coordinate 428,118 of JABTUA010000001.1, read as the reverse complement.
GTTCAGCGGGCCGGACAGGTCCGGGCGTTTGCCCGTGGTCGGACCCACGCTGATGGGGCTGGCGCCCACGGCGTGAGCGGTGCCGTCCACGCTGACGCTGGTGATGCCCTTCGTCGCGAGCGCCGCCGCATCGAGAGTGAGCGAGCGCACGTTCTTGGTGACCAGGTCCACCGCGGTGCCGTTGACGCTGGAGGTGACCTCGAAGTTCTGCATCGGGCTCGTCACCGAGAGCACCTTCACGAAGCTGCGCGTCGAGCTGACCCAGGGACCCGGGCTCACGAAGCGGAAGTCGAGCCAGGTCGGATCACGCTGTTTCTGCTCCATCAGCGAGATCATCGGCGCCCAGTCCACGCAGTCCGCGCCTTCTTCATTGGGATCGAGATCCCACCAGTGATCTTGCCCGGGCTCCTCGTGATACGTGAGCTCCTTCACGATCGGGCCGAGCTCCGCGAACATGGTCTGCGCTTGCGAGACGGGCACGTTGGTGTCGGCGCTGCCGTGCAGGATGTAGACGGCGTCGTTGGCGAGGTTCTCCTTGAAGTCGAGGGTCTTGCTGGCGGCGCGCGCCTGGCCGATGGGCCCGCTCGGGAGCGGTTGCCCGCCGTAGGTGTCGAAGGAGATCCAGCCCGCGCTCGGGCCGATCACCGCGAAGCGATCGCTGAAGTGCACGCCCACGTGCCAGCTGCCGTGCCCGCCCATGGAGTGCCCGGTCAGGTGCGTTCGCAGCGGATCGACCGGCAGCGTGGCGAGCGCGTGCTCGAAGGCCTCGAGCGCGTCGAGGCGTCCCCACTCCTCCCAGTCGAAGCCGAAGCGCCGGCGGTTGGTCGCGGCGATCAGGTAGGCCCACGAGGTCGGGCCGTAGGCCTCGGCCTGGCCCTTCGCCTCCACGCCGGCGCCGTGCAGGCTGAGGATCAGACCAGGCTTGGCGCCGGGCGTGCCCTTCGGCTGGAGCACCGCGTAGTACTGGGTCGAGCCGTCCACGTCGGAGCGGCGCGTGCGGCGGTAGCGGTCGCCGTCGGGCACCACCGGGATCTTCAGCTCCGCGTCGTAGCCGTGGGCCAGCGAGGGCGACTCGACCCGGAGCTTGGCGGTGAGCTCCGTCTTGGTCGTCGGCTTCGGCACCAGATCGAACGAGAGCTGGGTGACCGCGGCGCCGGCGAGGTAGGGATGGAGCACGCTCGTGGCCTGGAAGTCCTCGCTCTCCAGCACCTTGGCCGACACGTCGGCCAGCGCGTGATCGGTGAGGTTCAACACCGCGACGCCGGCGGGGCGGTCCTCGGTAGAGCCCGCGACGAAGTCGGGGATGGTGGCGTCCTCCGTGTTGAGGTGGAGCTCGCTGGAGGTGGACCAGAGCTCCACCTGCGGCGCGCCGCGGCGACCGAGCGTGCGGACCACCACGAGCCCCTGGCTGCCCCGCGTGAGCACCGGCACTCGGAGCTGGTGCGAGGCGTAGAAGTCCCCGGGCTGCCGGTAGCTCTTGCCGACCAGGAAGCTCGCCACCGTGTCGCCGCGCGCGAACACGTGATGGCCCTCCGGGACCTGGACCTGTGCGACCGCGTAGGCGAGGTCGCCGTTGACGTCGACGAGCTCGCCGTTCTCCCCGGGCACCACGTCGCTCCAGTCCAGGCCCAGGTACTCGCCGACGGGCGGCATGCTGAAGGAGCCGTCCGAGACCGCGCCGATCACCGTGTCGTCGGCCGAGCTCTGCACGATGGCCATGCGCCACGCCGGGATCGCGACCTTCACCGGCGGGCTCGGCGGCAGCGTGCTCGCGTCGCCTGCGCTTCCGGCGGCGCCGCCGAGCCCTGCTTCGGTGCCGCCGCTGCCGGCCGCACCGCCGGAGGCCGCGCCTCGCTCTTCGTCGTCGCTGCAAGCGCCCGTCGCGACGATGCCCAACACCAGCAAAGCAGAAAGCACCACGCCGCGCATACCCGAGAGGATAACCTGACCGGATGCGCCTTTGGGTTCTCCTGCTGATCCTCTCGTGCCTCGCGCCGCGTCCGGCCCGTGCCTGCGGCGCGTTTCCCTCCGGCACCTGGGTGAAGGCGCCGCCCCGCCTCGGCCTGGAGCGCACGCTGATCGTCTGGGACAGCGCCACCAGGATGCAGCACTTCGTCCGCGAGCTGCGCTTCGCGCACGCGGGCGGCGCGTTCGGCTTCGTGGTGCCCACGCCCAGCCGCCCCAGCGTCCACAGCGTCGAGAAGTCCCCGTTCGACGCGCTGGAGAAGAGCTTCGGCTCCCGGCTGCTCAGCCAGTGGGTCACGCTCGGCACCGTCTCCGGAGTCGGGTACGGCGCGGGTCTCGGCGCCGGGCGTGGCGCCAAGCCGCCGCCGGTGCAGGTCGTCGAGACGAAGCGCGTCGGCGACTTCACCGCATTCATCCTCACGGCGACGGACGAGAGCGCGCTGGGCGCGTGGCTCGAGAAGCACGGCTTCAAGTCCAGCGACTCCGGCAAGGCCTGGATGGATGGCTACATCCGGCTCGGCTTCCACTTCGTCGCGCTGCGCTACGACGGCACGCCGAATGCCGACGAGGAGATGACCAGTCGCACGCTTCGCATCAGCTTCGAGAGCGAGCTGCCGTATTACCCGTACCGCGAGCCCAGTGACGCGCCCGAGCAGAAGAACCGCGAGCTGTCGCTGTGGGTGGTGAGCGACGCTCTCGTGGTTCCCTATGCCGGCGTGACCCACCAGGCCGAGTGGCGCCTGCGCCGTCCCTTCAGCGAGGGCGATCGCTACGTGCCCGCGGTCGGAGAGCTGGAAGAGAGCCTGGGCAAGGAGCTCTCGGGCCTCTTGCCGCGCAGCCGCTTCGTGCAGACCTTCGGGGACTTCAAGCCGAAGCGCCACGGCTGGGAGGACGTGCTGTTCGTGCCGTCGAGCGACTGCGACGACGCCTGCCGGTCGGCGCGCGCGCGCCTCCTGCCCCTGCTCGACGCGCGCCTCGAGGCAGCTCCGAGCGCCGCGGTCCCAGCTCCGTCCGCGAGCGCGAACGCGCTGTCCTGCGGGCTATCGCGCGCGGGCGCGGGAGCATGGTGGCTGCCCGTTGCGGCGCTCTTGTGCCTGCGTCGCCGGCGCTGGGTCGGACTGCTGGTGCTGCTTTGGACCGTTCCGTTGGCCTGCGAGCGTGGCGCGCCGTCCCCCGCTCCGGCGGCGAGCACCTCGGCGGCGCTCGCCGCACCTTCCGCCAGCGCGTCGTTCGCGGCGCTGCCGGAGGCGTTCATCGCGCCGCGGGATCCCGAGGCGCGAAGGCAGGCTGTCCTGGACGTGTTGGCGAACCGCTTCGACGGCTACGTGCCGGTTTGGTCGTTGCCGGAGCCGGGCGGGCTGGGCGCCTCGGAGCACGAGGAAGACAGCGCCTTCACGGAGACCCTGAAGCTGGCTGGCGAGTGCGCCGCGGGGCTGGACGTGGTGGTGACGCTGGAGGCCGACTTGGACGCGAAGGGCGCCGTCAAGAAGGCTCGTGCGCTCGGCCCGCTGCCGAAGAAGACCCGCGAGTGCATCGAGAAGCGCATCTCGGAGACCGTGTTCTCTCCGGAGGGAGGTGAGCGCACGGAGCGCACGCACGGCTACTTCGGTGCGCGCAGCGAGGAGGCGCAGCGCGTCGCGCGGAGCTTCGTCAGCGCTCGGAGCCGGGTCACCTTCGTGCGGCGGCCGCGGCTGCGCACGGCCAACCCGAAGGTCTCCGATGGCCTGCTGGAGGCGATCGTGTTGCGAGTGATCCGCTCGCGCCACGGGCTCTTGGTGGCTTGCCACGCCAAGCACGCGGCGCAGCAGCCAAACCCGCGGGTTCTGCTCCAGCTCAGCATCGACGCGGAGGGGGTCGCGACTGGGATCCGGGCGACCGTCAAGCAGGCGCCAGCCCTGGGGACCTGTGTCGCCGACGCCTTGCGCCCCATGACCTTCCCCAAGCCGACCCGGGCCCCCGTGAGCGTGTCGGTCGAGCTGGTTTTCGCTACGGATTGAGGCGGATCGCGCTGGCCCGCGGGCCGAAGCAGGCACTGAATTTTTTCGGAATAGGTCCCCCGCCGGCGATGTTGACCCAAGTGAACCGCCAAGGAGGTGTCCGAGGGATCACGAACCATCAGTCCTGCGTGGAACATCGAGAACGAGCCGTTGCGCGCCCTCCTCCCGAGCCCGCCCAACCGCATAGAAGGCGCGACCGCCGCTCATGAAGCGGTGAGGCTCCTCTCGCCCGCGCAGAGCTGTCTCCAAAACCCCTGGTGCTCGTCACCAGGGGTTTTTTTTATTTCCAGTCCACCAACAGGCGGCGCGCGCGGCCCTGGTTGCCGGCGCGATCGGCCAGCAGGACCTCGGGGCCCAGCACGGCGGGGGGGATCGTCAGGGGCACGCCCGAGGTGAGGCCCAACAAGCGCCGCGGAGCGCCCAGCTTGCCAGCCGACCAGTCGGCGACCCAGAGCTCCGGTCCGCGCTCGCGTTGCACGAGCAGGAGCACGCGACAATGCGCGTCCTCGCAGTCCACCGCGACGGCACCCGGCGGACCGGCGCTCGCGGATACACCCACCGAGGAGCCGACCGGCCGACCGTCGGCGCCGAGCTCGACGACGCGTGCTTCTGCATCGCCGGGCTCACCGCTCGCCGAGACGCTCTCCTCGATCCATGCCAGCAACGCACCCTTGCCCAGGGCGCTGAGCGCGGGGGAGCGCGAGTGACGCGGAGTCTTTGCGACCACTTGCTCGGCGCCCAAGAGCGAGGCATCCGCGCCCTTGAGCAGCGCGACGTAGATGTCGCCGACGCCCGGGTGCTCCTTGTCCCGAGCGTCGGACCAGGCCACGAGCGCGTCTTGCCCTCGGGGCAAGAGCGCCACCTCGGCGGCGCCACCCGCGGCGCTGGTGATGCGCTTCTCCGGGCCTGCGTTCTGCAGCAAGCGGTTGACCCGGGCGGCGTAGAGCTCCGGATCACCGCTGCGTTCGTCGATCCAGGCGACCAGCCAGCCGTCGCCGACCCCGGTCGCGGCGACGTCCGACTTCTCGCCGGGCGCGCGGGTGAGCATGCGCTGGCGCAGCTTCTTGGCCTTGTCGTCCACCACGGTGACGAAGACCTGGGGCAGCTTGAAGTCCATGGCCGTCCAGGCGAGCAGGGCCTCGGCTGAACCGGAGGCGCTCGGGCCGAGGGCGACGCCTCCGAGCGAGCGCGCGCGGATCGAGATGGTCTCCGGCGGCAGCGATCCGGCCCGGACCTGCAAGAGCGCGCGCGGCGGATCCAGCCGACCATCCGCGGCGGGCTTGGTCAGCTTCTCCCAAGGTGCGGTCGGATCGAAGTAGGTGACCCAGGCCGCGAGGGAGGTCGAGCCGAGGCGCCCGAGCGCCAGATCCGCGAGCGGCTCGGTCTTGGCCACGACCTCGAGGGACGCCACGCGTGGCGGCCCGGAGCGCTCCGCCCGACGCGCCGCCGGGACGAAGCTCGTCGCGCGCGGGGTGGCCCTCACGGCCCAGATCGGCGTCGGGCTCAGCGCCTGCGCCGCCATCACCAGGCACGGCTTGGTCGCGCACGAGAGTCCCCACGCCAGGTCCGGCACCTCGCCGCGCAGCGCGCTGATGCCGAGCGGCTCCGACGCCTTCACCTCGAGGGCGCCATCGAGCTCCACGAAGGTCGGCAGAAGCGGCGCCTTCGCGCAGTCCTCGCCCTTGCGACAGGCGCGAGCCAGCGTGAGCGCAGCGAGCCCGTCCGCCGTGGCCGCCAGCTCCGGCAGCGAGCCGTCGCTGGCCGCGTGGTCGAGGATGGTGCGCGCGGTTCCCAAGCTGCCGTCGGCGGCGACGGGCGCGAGCACGATGGCCCGCCCGGCGGCCGGCCGCTCCAGCAGGTTTTCCCAGGCGAGATACGCGCTGCCGCGACCGCTCTCCGGTGGCACCAACCGCACGAGCACCTGGTCGCCGAGCACACCGGCGAGCGGAGTGGGCGGCAAGGTCAGGTTTCGGGAGCCGTCCAGCCGGGCCAACACCACGCGCGACTCGGCGCTGCCGTGATCCGACCAGGCCAGGAGCAGGCCGCGCTCGCTGCTCACCATGTCGAGATCTGCGGCCGCCGACGCCGCGGCGCTGACCTCCACTCGCTCCGCGGGCGCGCCGTGCTCGTCCAATGTTTGGACCTCGACCTGGCCCTTGTCCCGAACCAGACCAACGGCCGCTCCGCTGCCGAACGCTGCCGCCTGCCAGGCGCTCACGCCTCTGGCGAAAGGCTTCGGCTCGACGCGCTCGCCGCCCACCAGCGCTGCGAACAGATCCGCGCCGCCGGGACCCTTCACGCCCCAGAAGGCGAGGGAGCCACGCGGGGTCGAGACGTGATCGATCCACACCACCTCGCCCTTGATCGCGGCGAGGGGAATCGGCGCACCTCGCGGCTTGCCCCGCGCGTCGAGCTCCAGCGACTCGAGCAAGGTGCCCGCGGTGTCGCTCCGGGTCCAGAGCAGCGTGAAGCCCGCGGCGGCGGGCTCGACCACGGCGAGGCCGACCTCGTCGGGCGCGACCGCGAGGCGCTGCGGTCCGCCGCGATGTTGGCCCCGCTCGTCGAAGGTGACTCCCAGCCACGCGCGTCCTTTCTCGGCGGTCTGCGCCCAGAGCGCGACGCCGCCGGTCGGGGTGATCGCGACGTATGGACCGAAGGTGCCGGCGGGAACGCTGGTGAAGCGCACGCTCTCGAAGGAGCTCGGAGCCGGGCGCGCACTGGAATTCGGAGCCTTCCGCTGCGGGCGCTGAGCTTCGGGCAGCTCTGCGCCGCCGGTGCAACCGAGAGCGAAGAGAGCGAGCACGAAGGCGCTGCGCATGGGCCCGGGAAGCTACGAGCGCGCGCGCCTCTCTGCAACCGGGAAGGAGCGGACCGGTTTCGGCGTTCTGGAACAATCAGCTAGGATCCGACGGTGACGCTGGCGCAACGCCTGCTCGTGGCAACTCTCCTGCTCACCGTCGTCACCACGGTGACGCTGGGGTTCGGTGTGCGCGAGGCTTGGAGGCGTACCGAAGAGGAGCGCTTCCGCGAGCAAGGCGCTGCCGCGTTCCAGAGGCTGGAGCGCCAGCTCGGGACGGCGGTGCGAGACCTGCCGGAGCTGGTGGGGCCTCTGTGCAAGCACGACCCCATGGTGGACAGCGCGCTGGTCGGGCTGAAGGCGCGGGACCTCGACTCGCGCAGGTTGTCGCTCAGCCTGCGCGTGCCCGAGCTGATGAAGGCGTTGCGACTGGACGAGCTCACGCTCGTGACGAGCGAGGGCGAGGTGCTCGGCGCGGGGCATGCCGATGGGCTCACCGGCAAGCGTGACAAGAAGCTGGCAGAGCGCCTGCAGGGCGCCGGCGGCTCCGCGCGCTTGCGCACCGGGGCGCCGCCCCTCGCCGTCGAGGCCGGGTGTCTGGTGCGAGACCAGGAGAACAAGAAGCTCTGGGTCGGGCTGTACGCTGCGCGCCACCTCGATCCGATGCTCCAGGCAACTGCCGAGGCACACGGCGTGCGGCTGTCCTTGTCCAGACCCAGCTCCGGCGGCGACATGATCACGGCGGTCACCATCCAGGAGCTGGGCGGCATGACGCTGTTCGCGAGCCAGTCGCGGGTGCCGCTGGCCCGGGCGCTGCAAGCCTTGGACTCCACCATCATCGTGATCGGCGCGGGCTCGTTCGGCGCGGCTCTCTTGATGGCGATGCTGCTCTCTCGGGGCCTGGCGCGACCCATCGTCAAGATGGCCGCGCAGGCGCGCGAGGTCGCGGTGGGGGAGCCGAAGCCGGTGAAGGGCGAGGGCGGCAAGGAGCTGGTGGAGCTGGCCAACGCCTTCAATCAAGCCATCGCCGACCTGACCCAGCTGCGCAAGCGCCTGGCGGCCACCGAACGCATCGCCGCACGCCGCGAGATCGCCCGGCGCGTGGCCCACGAGATCAAGAACCCGCTGGCGCCGATCCGCGCGGCGGTCGAGACCCTGCGCCGGCTGCGCGCGCGCGACGATCCGGCCTTCGACGAGTACTTCGACGAAGCGACGCGTACGGTGCTCGAAGAGGTGACGCGGATCAGCAACATCGTCTCGGAGTTCACCCGCTTCGCCCGGCTGCCCCCCCCGAACCCTGCGCCCACGGAGCTCGCCGAGGTGGCGAAGAAGGTGGTGAACCTGCACGCGAGCAGCGGCGCGGAGCTCGAGCTCGTCGTGTCACCGGTGCCGATCGTGAACGCCGACGCCGATCAGATGGTGCAGGTCTTGACCAACTTGATCCAGAACGCGATCGACGCGGCGAAGGCGCGGCCCGACCCGCGCGTCACCGTCGAGCTTCGGCCCCACGGGCCCGACAGAGTCGTGCTCTCGGTGCGCGACAACGGACCCGGCGTCCCGCCGGAGCTTCGCGATCGCCTGTTCGAGCCCTACGTGACGACGAAGCCGGAGGGCACGGGCCTGGGTCTCGCCATCGTGCACCGCATCGTCGTCGAGCACGGCGGGGAGATTCTGCACGCCGACGCGGCCGGCGGCGGTGCCCTGTTCACGGTCGTTCTGCCCGTGGCCGGCCCGACGCTGCTCTCCGAGGCCCCCGTGCCTTCTTCGGCCTGAGGGAAGAGTCGAGGGCTCGCCGACGTGTAATCGGGTAGAGCATGACGAGATTTGCCCTCTGCCTGGTCCTGGGTGCCTTGGCCAACGGCTGCACGATTTCGGCCAGCGTGGGCAGCGGACCCGTCGCCCCGGCCGGCCCGAACGTGGCCTACCTGCCGCCCGGCACTGCACATTCGCCCCCTGCCGTGAGCCCGGCCCCGCAGCCTGCCGCGCCGGCCGCTGCACCGATGGCACCGCCAGCGGTCGAGGCCGCTCCGCAGCCCGCCCGGCCGAGCACGGCCCCGGTGCCGCAACCCGCGCCGGCTCGGGCCGACCACTCGCCGCCTCGCCCCGCGGGCCCGCCCGCCGTTCGACCGAGCCACGAAGCTCCCCAGACCAAGCACCCGCCCCAGAAGAAGAAGAAGCTGCGCTTCAAAGACATCTGGGTCGAACAGGCGCATCCCGACTCCGTGCCGCACGCGGAGCCGCCGCCCCGCCGCGTCGTCTCCCAGCGCTGACTCGGGTTTCGGCCTCTCGTGGCCGCCTTTGCTGCTGATCCCTGCGCAGTCCGGCGTTCTTGCCGAGAGTCGACTGACCTTTCTCTTGGCGCCCGCGCGGCGGCCCAATAACCTCGCGGCTCCGGGCGAGCATGAACGGTCTGTCCCAACGTCAGCTTCTGGGTGTGGGGCTTCCCCTGATTGCCGGGATCGTCGCGGCGTTTCTGCGCCAGGACATCGCGGCCTTCGCCCTCGCCATCGGCGGGGCCGGCGCGGTGGGCGCCTGGCTCGCGGCCTCGGGCGGCGCGCCGAGCGGCTTGCTCGACGGGGTGGTGTCCGCGGTGCGGCGGCTGCGCGACGGCAAGCGGCCGGAGCTGCCGGCGGGCGCCGATCCCGCGGTGAAATCCCTGTACGACGAGCTGATCGAGCTGCACGAGAGCGTGAACGAGCTGCAGGCCCGGGAGGAAGAGCGCATCAACGCGGTGGACGAGGCGTCGCGCGCCGTCTCGGACGCGCTGCGCAGCTTGACCGAAGGCGTCGCGGGGCAGATCGACGCCAGCGAGGACACCGCCCGGACCATCAAGGAGTCGGCCTCGTCGCTGCGCGAGATCGCGCAGCACGTCGAGGTCCTGGCGGCGAGCGCCGAGGAGTCCAGCTCTTCGATCTTGGAGATGACGGCGACCAACGAGGAGGTCGCCTCGAACATCGTCGAGCTCGCCTCCAGCGTGCGCGAGAGCGTCAGCAGCATCGAGGAGATGGCCTTCTCGATCAAGGAGGTCGCGAAGAACGTCGACGCGCTGTCGCTGACCGCCGAAGAGACCAGCTCAAGCATGAACGAGATGGACGTCTCCATCGATCAGGTCCAGTCGAACGCCAACGAGACGGCGCGCCTGAGCGAGGAGGTGGCGCAGGACGCTGAGCGCGGCGCCGAGGCCATTCTGAAGACCATCGGCGAGATTTATCGCATCAAGGAGAGCAGCCAGGAGGCGGTGGCGGTGATCTCCAACCTGGGCTCGCGCATCGACGCCATCGGGCAGATCCTCAACGTCATCGACGACGTGGCGGAGCAGACCAACCTCTTGGCGCTGAACGCCGCCATCATCGCCGCTCAGGCCGGCGAGCACGGCAAGGGCTTCGCCGTGGTGGCCGACGAGATCAAGGACTTGGCGGAGCGCGCCGGCGCCAGCACCAAGGAAATCGCGGATCTCATCAAGACCATCCAGTCCGAGAGCCGCAACGCCATCCAGGCGGTGGAGCGCGGCGCTCAGAACGTCGATCGCGGCGTCGAGGTCTCGAACGAAGCGGAGCGCGCGCTCAAGAAGATCCTGGAGAGCTCGCAGAAGAGCACCAACATGGTGCGCGCCATCGCCCGCGCCACGGTGGAGCAGGCCAAGGGCAGCAAGCAGGTGACGGACGCGATCGGGCGCATCGCCGAGACCGTGCAGCAGATCGCCGCGGCTACCGCCCAGCAGGCGCGCGGCTCGGAGCTGGTGATCAAGAGCAGCGACAAGATGCGCTCCATCGCCCAGCAGGTCGAGCGCTCGAGCCAGGAGCAGGCGCGTGGCGGACGCCAGATCACCCAGGCCATCGAGAGCATCAGCCACATGGTCAACCAGATCAACTCGTCGCACCGCTCGCAGACGCGGGGGACGGAGCACGCTTTGGTCTCGGCGTCGCGGCTCGAGGACACGGCGCGGCGCCAGGACGCGGCGCTGCGCGATCTCATCACCAACACCGAGAAGCTGAAGAAAGCGCTGTCCTGAGCCGTGGCCTCTCCGGGGCTCGCGGCGCTCGCAGGGTTTGCCGCGGCGCTGGCGGTCACGCTGGTACGGGCTCGGCTCAGGCGCGCGTTGCCGCGGGTGACGCCGGAGCGGCGAAGGCCGTGGCGTCCCGTCGATCTCTGGCAGCTGCTCTGCTTGGTCGGCCTCTCGCTCGGCGCCCGGCTCTTCCTGCTCGAGTCGCGGCCGGTGGACAACGACGAGCCGGTGGGCCTCGGGCTCGCCTCGCTCGCGGAGTGGGCCCGCGCCAGCGACGCGCGCCTGCACCCGCCGCTGCCCGCGCTGCTCATGACCTGGGTCGGGGGCGCCGGGGAGCTCACCCACGCGCGCTCGGTCTCGGTGCTGGCGGGCGTGGCGACGGTGGCGCTCGCCTACGCGGTGGTGCGCGCTTCGGCGAGTAGCGCCGCGGCTGGGCTCGCCGGTCTGTGGCTCGCGCTGATGCCTGCCGCGCTGCACACCTCGCAGCTCGCGCGCGGCTATGCGCTGTGTGCGCTCGGCGTGCTGGCGGCGCACGCGTGCTTGTCGCGAGCCTTGGCCACGGGAAGGGAGCGCTGGTTCGTCGCCTACTCGCTGGTGGCGGCGGCCACTCTGTGCTCGGAGTACCTGGCGCTGCCGCCGCTCCTGGGCAGCGCGCTCGTGGCGCTCGCGAGCGTGCGCCGGCGCGCGTCGCTCGCGGTGGGTGTCGTCGGCGGGCTCGGCGCTGCGCTCACGGCGACCGCGTTCCTGGCTCCGGTGGCGCTGCCGACGCTCTGGCTCGGGGTCGGCGGCGGACCGCACGCGCCGACCGGCGTGGTGCGCGCCCTCGCCGACGTGCTCGGCCTCTGGTCCGGACCGGCGGCGCCGTTCAATGCGCTCCTGGCGCTGACTTTGATCGTGGCCGGGACGCGTCGAGGCGCCCTCGGACCCAGCGAGCAGCGGGCGCTCGGCGCGCTCCTGGCCGCGGTCCTGACCCTGTTGTGCGCGTCGCTCATCACGGCGGTGCGCGCCCGCTACGTGCTGCACGTCGTGCCCCTGTTCGCCTGCGTCACGGTGGTGAGCGCCCGCGGGCTCGGTCGGCTGGGTGTGGTCGTGGCATCGTTCGTCGCGCTCGGGCACGCGGCCCTGGTTCCGGCCTACTACGCCGGCACCGCGAGCGGGCCGGAGCTCTCCACGGGCCGCCGCACGCCGCTGACGCTGGCGCTGCTCGCGGCTCACCCGCGGGAGCCGGTGGCCGTGGTGCCCGAGTGGTCCATCGCGGAGGCGAGCTGGCGGCTCGAGAAGGCCTTCCCGGGGCGCGACGCCGGCGTGGATTGCCCCGCCGTGCTGTGCCTGCGCGGGCGCCGCACGCTCTACGGCGCGCGTCTCGAGTCGATCCCGAGGCTGCTCGAGCGTGAGCAGCACCTGTTCGTCTGGCTGCGCAGCGACGCGGTGGAAGAAGCTCCGGCCTGCGCGGTGGTGCTGCGCGAGGCGGGCACCACGCTCTTCACCTGCGCGCTTGCGAGATGAGCCTGCCCGTGCGACTCCTTTCCCTCATGTGGCGGGCGACTCTCGCATTGGCGTTGCTGCTCGGGCTCTCGGGCCCGGCGCGCGCCGACGTTCCTCCCATCGATTTCTGCTCGAGCGAAGGCCAGGCCTGCAACAACGCGGGCAACGACGGCAAGAGCGCGGGGGTCTGCAAGAAGTCGATGTGCAACCAGCTCGACAAGTCCACGGGCAAGACCATTCAGCGCGAGTGCCTGCGCTGCGTCGAAGGCGCGGCCCCAGCGAAGAAGCAGGGGTGCAGCACCATGCCGGGCCAGCGCGCGGAGCTCGGCGCGCGCGCCATCTGGTTGGCGGCGGCGCTTCTCTGGCTCGGACGGCGTCGCGCCTGAGCCATGCGCCGGCGGAGCTCGGGTGCCGGCGTCGGCTTCGCCTTGCTCGGCGGCGTGGCGCTCGTCGTGCTCGCGATCGTGCTCGCGCTCCGCGGCCCCGCCGATCCGGCGCCGGTGGCTCCAGCCGCGATTGCCAGCGAGCGCTTCCCCAACGCCTGGCCCGACCCGCCGACCGCCGACGTGGCGGCGCTGCTCGACGGCCTCGGTCCCGGCGCGAGCCTGACCGAGAGCTGGCGCGTGCGCGGCGTGAGCCCGGTGCACGAGCAGCGCATCCTGGTGGACGTCGCGAGCGGCGAGCGAGGCTTTCGCGTGGCGCTGATGCTGAAGGAGCGCGACCCGCGCCGGCCACCCAAGTCGACCGCGCGCTACGCGCTGTTCACGCTCCAGCCGCGTCCCACGGCCGAGTCCCTGGAGGACGCGGACTACTCCGCCGTGCTCGGCGCGCTCGCTACCTTGGTCGAGAAGAACGAGGGCGTGGTGCCGGTGCCTGCGGGGATGTGAGCCTACTTCTTGGCCTTCGGGCGCGCGTCCGGAGTCAGCTCCTTGTTGCGCCAGTACCACTCGTTCTTCTTGCCGCTCGAGTCGGTGTAGCCGACGACCTCGAGCTCGCCCTGGATGGCCGCCGCGCCCTCCGGCACGTGCTCCTTCTTCACGCACGAGAAGGTGATGACCGCCTTCTCGCCGGCCTTCATCGGACCGTCGAAGATGTTCCCGGCGCAGGTCTTGTGGGGCCGCGCCTTGTCTTCGTCCTTGATCTCGAGCTGCTTGCCGGCCTTGTCGTAGAAATAGACGACCAGCTTGCCGTACAAGATGTCCGCCTTCGAGGTGTTGACCACGCGGAACGAAGGACCCTTGTCGTCCATCTTTCCGGTCCAGGTCACCTCCATGGTGCGCGCCGTGCCCTTGGCTTCGCAGGGCTTCTCGAAGGTGCCGTCGCCGGCGGTGCCTTCGGGGCAGTCGTGCTTCGGGGCGGGCGGCGCGGCGCTCGCCGTCGCGCTCGGCTGCGGCGGCGGCGCCGCGACCGTTGCGCTCGGTGCCGGCTTGGCGGCGGGTTTCTCTTCGTCACAGCCGCAAGTGAACGCGGCGGTGGCGGCGATCAACAAGGTCTTCGACACGAGAGTGACGTTCGACATGCGGCGACGGTAGCGGAGCCGTGGCGCGCCGGTCGAGACGAAATGCGGTAGTGTCAGCGGGTGCTGCGCGGCGGCCTGCTCTGCATTGCCCTGGCGTGCGCCCGCTCGGCAAGCTCTGCGGTCCGTTCGATGAGTGCGTCTGGGAGCGCCAGCGCTAGACTGCGCCGAGAGGGAACATGATCCGATCCAGGCCGCCACCCTTTACGACAAACGTGAGGATGCGGCAGGTCCTGGCGGCGTGCGCGGTGGGTATCGGCGCCTTCGCCCGGTCGCCGAGCGCGGAAGCGTGTACTTGTCAGCTGCCACCGCCGCGAGTGCTCCTGGCGTCGGCCAGCAATCTGGCGCCGGCTGCCGGACCCTGGCTGGTCGTCCACTCGGGAAACGCGAGCGTGACGCTGCGCACCGAGCTGGGGGAGGAGGTTCCCTCGGAGACCCTTCGGACCTTCACTAGCCAGAGTCTGTGCGCCTGGACCTTCGACTTGATCAGACCCAGCGCCCCGCTCGACGCCGGCGCGTATTACCGGCTGGCGATTGCGGCGGACCAGGAGTCCGACGAGCGGGAGTTCGAGGCTACTGAACGAGCGCCGAAGATCGTCGAGCGTTCCTTGCGAGTGAGCCTCGAGCACACCGTCTTGGACGAGGAGCTGGGCTGCGCTCAGCCCGAAATCGAACTGAAACACACGAAGGGCAGGTTCCAGGCACAGGTCGAGGCCGACGCGCCCGCGCTGCTCTTCGTGGAGCTGTCCGCGGCGGACTCGAGCTTCGGCCAGTTGGTGTCCGGAAGCGTCAGCCTCGAGCAGGGCATCGCTTCCAGGTTCGCGCTCTCGAACCGCGCGCGTGCGGACATTCCCCAGCTCGATACCACCGCGGACTGCGCCCGCGTGGTGGTGCGCGATGCGCTCGACGCGGTGGTCTTCGACCAGGAGCTCTGCCCGGAGCCAGGCAAGGGCGTCGAGGCGACCAAGACAGTGAGCATTCCGGAGCACCTGGTCCGGGAGGGCCCGGTGGCCGAGGATCAGGGCTGCGGTTGTCGGGCGCCGAGGTCGAATTCAGCAGGGCTCGGCGCGCTCCTGCTGCTCGGGCTCGGCCTGCTCGGGCGCCGGCTCAGAACGGGCACTGGGTCGGACAATTTGTCTGCAAGCAGGTCGAGACGTCGATCAGCGGCTGCGACGAAGCGCAGCTCAGGCAGCTGGACATCAGGCAAGACAGCGGGTCCGCGGCGTTCGCGCAGTAGGTGAGCGCGCAGTACAGACCCTGCGCGCAGTTCTGGTTGGCGAGACAAGGATCGATCTTGTTGCAGCAGTAGGTCTTTGCGCAGCTGTCGCAGGTCGCGTCGCCGGAGCTGATGGTCTGGCAGCTCTTCTGCCAGAAGGCGTCTTGGCAGCCGCTGGAGCCGCCGCCGCTGCCGCCACCCACGCCACCGCTGCCGCCCGTGGTCGAGCCGCCGCTGCGCCCGCGCCGCCGGCCCGCTCGCGCCGCCGGTCGCGCCTGCGCCGCCGGTCGCGCCTGCGCCGGCGGTCGCGCCCGCGCCGCCTGCACCGCTCGCGCCGCCGCTCGCGCCCACGCCGCCGCCGCCCGTGTTGCCGGAGCCCCCGCTGCCCTGCGACACGCAGCTGCCGTTCGGCCCGCACACGTAGCCCGTGGGGCAAGCGCCGCCGTCGAAGCAAGACGCTGCGTCGCCGCCGCTACCCGAGGAACCGCAAGCCAAGACCGAGAGCCCGAGGAAGAAGCTGGAGAGGCGCACGAGCCCGAGGATAGCGCGGAGTCAGGCGCGTCGCGAGAGCCACCACATCGCGGCGATCGAGAGCCCTGCCACGCCGAGCGGCCAAGCGATGCTGGGGGAGATGTCGGGAGGCTCGGCTGGGGGCGTGGTCACGGCGCGCGGCCGCGCGTGCCAGAAGCTGCCAGAGTCGTTCTTCTTCAAGGCTGCCACGAGGGCATCGGCGGCGGCGCGGCCCGCGGCTCGCGCCTCGAGGTCCCGCGCGATGCCGAAGCTCGCGCTCACCTCTTCGCGTGCGTCGCCGCGCTCGGTCAGCGTGAGCCGCGCCTGCGTGCCATCCGGGCCCGCGAGCTCGAGCTCGATGGCTCGGGAACCGATCTTCACGTTCCAGAGCTTCCAACCCGGGACGACCTCGTGCGCCAGCTCGTGAGGGGAGAGCAGCGCCAGGATCTCGCGCTCGCGTCCCGCCTCGATCACTCGCTCTTCGGCTCGCAGCGGGATGGCCGCGAGCAGCACGCCCAGGAAGAGCCGGCGTCTCATCGGCGGATCCTGAACAAGACTACGCGCACCTCGTCCCCAGCGTAGGCGCTCCAGCGCATGCTCGGAAGGGCGGGCAGCGCGCGCTCGGCGACGGGCTCGAGGACCACGTCTCGCTCCAGTGCGGCGCAGACCGGGCCACCTTGGGGCGTGGCGCAGAGCGAGGAACGGAAGTAATACGCCGGAGCGGGGAGCGAGCGAAGGTCGAAGCTCGAGTCGGCGTCACCGAGCGGCGCGCGCTCGTTGCCCTGGTAGAGCGGCAGACGTGCGACCCCCGAGCCGGCGCGCTCCAGGTACGCGACGCGGGCGCCCGGCTCGAGTCGCGGCCTGAGCTCGCGAACGAAGAGCGCCTCCCGTACGTCGGTGGGCAAGCGGGTGAGGCCGAGCCGGTAGGGCACGGCGAGCAGCGAGCCGGCGATCAGCAGAAACGCGAGGCTCGGCCGGAGCTTCCGCTCGCGGCCGACCACGGCGAAGAGACACACGACCGCGGGCAGGAACGTGCGCGGGTGAGCGGCGGCGACGGCAGGGTTGGGATCGCTCAGCAGATCCGTGAGCCGCAGCGCTGCGAGCGTCAGCGCGCCCGTGAGCGCCAGCGCTGCTCCTCGCCAGGAGCGCCGCGCAAGAGCCAGGGCGAGCGCGCTCGCGATCGAACAGAGGAGGACCGCGCTGCCCAGCCGGTCCCAGCGCAGCCGCGTGCCGGGCAGCCACTTCTGGCCGAGCGGACCGCGCAACACCTCGGCGAGCGCGGGACCCGAGGTCAGCGCCACCATCAGGGCGACGAGCCCGAGCCCGAGCGCGGCCAGGCGCAGACGCCGGCGCCACGAGCCGGGACCGAACAGGAGCGGCAGCGGGACGGCGAGCGCTGCGGGCCAGGCGCCGGGGTGGACTCGCAGCGACTGAGCGAGCAGGAGCCCCGCGGCGCAGAGCGGCAGCCAGAAGCGCGGCGAGCGCGGGCGCGGCGCGGCGAGCGCGCAGGCTGCGCTGGCGAGCATGCCGAGAGAGAGAGAGCTCGCGAAGTAGGACTCCGTCGCCGCCAGGCGCCCGAGCAACGGATCGAGCGCGCAGCCGAGCGCGAGCGCGGCGGCGACCCAAGTCCCCGCGCCGAGCCGCCGGGCGACGAGCCACGCAGCCGGGGGAACGCAGGCCGCGAGCACCGACTGCACCAGCCAGACGCCGCGCTCCGGATCCGCGCTGGAGAGCCGCGCAACTGCACCGAACAGCTCGGGGAAGCCTGGCCCGTAGCCGGCGAGCCCGGGGTCCTCGCCGAGTGCGTGGGCGATCCATGCGGGGCCCTGGCCGTTCTGGTGGAAATACGAGCCGCCGAAGGACAGCCAACGCGCGACGCCGGTGACCAGGCCGAGCCCGAGGGCAGCCAGCGCCTCCCGCGTCGGGCGGAGCGTCCGGCCGAACGCGAGCGCGAGCGCTGCGATGGCGGCGAGCACGAGCCACGGCGGCCGGATCGGGCGCAGCGGGGTCGGCTCGGCGCCGGCGGCCGTCCGCTCGAGCGGTAAGCTGGGATCGCGCTCCGCGCAGCTCGCCAGCGTGTCCAGAGTCGCGCGCCTCGCCTCGCTCTCCTTCGACCAGTCGGGGAACTGCCCGACGGGCGAGAGGCCGAGCGCACCGGCGCTGCGGAAGCTCCGCTCGGAGCGCGCGCGGAGCTCCACGTCCAGCCTGGCGTCGGGCGCGCGCACCACCACCACGCCGCGGTGGCAGGCGACGAGCTCGAAGCGCGGCGAGCAGCGTTCGAGCCACGCCGCGATGCCCGGATCGCAGGCGGGCCTGGCGTCGGCGATCCAGCTCTGCGCAAGGACCGCCAGAGCGATCGACGCGGCGAGCCAGCGCTTCATCTACGCGAGGCCGCGCCGCGCGGCGGCCTTCGACAGGTGCGCCATCGCCTCGGTCAGGCCCTCGAGCGTCAGGTGGTGCATGGAGAAGAGCTCGGAGATGCCCTTGGCCGTGCCGCCGCTCCAGTACTGCGGAGGATCGGGGTTGAGCCAGACCGTGCGCTCGAAGCGCTCCTGGATGTACATCAGCCAGTCGAGCCCGGACAGGGTCTGCCCGCCCGCGGGTGAGCCCCAGGGACCGGTGCCCAGGAGCTCGCCCGGTGCCATCGCCGCGTCGCCCACGAAGATCACCTTCCAGCGCGCGTTCAGCTGATCGACGAGACGCGGCACCTCGATGGGGTCCATCAGGCCGTCCGTCGAGTACACGCGCCCGTAGATGGTGTTGTGGAAGTAATAGGTGCGGAGCTCGCGGAAGTTCGAGGCGCGCTTCGCCGCGCTGAACAGCTGCGAGCAGGTGTGCGCGAAGGGGTCCATGGAGCCGCCCACGTCCATGAGCAACAGGACGCGCACGTTGCTGCGCCGGGGCGGGCGGGTGACGATCTCGAGCTCGCCGCCGTTCTTGGCGGTGGCGTCGATAGTGCCGTCGAGATCCAGCTCGTCCACCGCGCCCTCGCGGGTGAACGAGCGCAGCTTGCGCAGCGCGACCTCGATCTGCCGCACGTCCAGCACCAAGTCGGAGCGGTACGGGCGATAGCGTCGCGCGTCCGCCATGCCCATGGCGCTGCGCCCGCCGCGCCCGCCGGAGCCCGAGCGCATGCTGATGCCGGTCGGGTGGTGGCCGCCGGTGCCGAAGGGGCTGGTGCCGCCGGTGCCGATCCAGCGATTGCCGCCCTCGTGGCGCTCCTTCTGCTCGCGCAGCCGCTGCTCGAGCAGCTCGCGCAGCTCGTCGATGTCGAGCTCCTCGAGCGCGGCCTTCTGCTCTTCGGTGAGACCCTGGAGGATCTTCGGGTCTTTCAGCCAGTCCTCCAGCTCCTTCAAGAAGCTGGTGGTCTCGAACACCACGCCTTTGAAGTGGGAGAGGAAGGCTTCGTCGAACTTGTCGAGGTCGCTCTCGCGGTGCACCATCAGCGCGCGCGACACGTAGTAGAAGCCGTCCAGGCTGTTCTCGTGCAGACCCAGCGCCAGCGCTCGGGCGAGCTGCACAGCTTCTTGCGCGCCGACCGGCAGGCGCCGCGCGCGCAGCTCGTACAGGAACGGGACGACGAGCTCGCTCATTCACCCGTCCCTGCGCCGCAGCGCGCGTCTCCAGGAGTGGAGACCACCAGCTCGTAGTCGCCCACCTCCAGGTTCGGGGGCACCACGATGGCACCGTCGTATTTTCCGTCGTCGCCCGCGGACAGCGACTGGATCGGGATCAGCTTGCCGCTCTCGCTCCTGAGCGCGAAGTCCACCCGGACGCCGCGGCAGCCGTCGCCGTCCGACTCCACGCGCCCGGCCACCGCCAGCGGCTCGCCGCGCTTCACGCTACCGTTCTTCAACACGACGCCGAGCTTGGAGGCCGGGCGGTCGTCCACCGGCGTGGTGCCGCCGTCCGCGGCGCCGGGAGCTTGGGCGGGGACCGGAACGACCGCCACGCCGCCGTCGCCCTGCGCGCCGCCGTCGGCGCCGGCAGCCGGAGTGGTGCGGCTCGAGCCGCCGCTCGGCGACATCGTGCGCTGCACCAGATCCTGAGCGCTCTCGGCGCCCTCGGGCCAGGTGAAGGGGTCGCTGGGCGGGGCGTGCATGGGCTGCGACGGATCGCGCTCCGTGTCGAGTCGCTCCGCGGCGCCCCCGAGGTCGATGCGGTGCCAGAGCTGCCCGTCGAACACCTCGACCCAGGCGTGGGCTTCGTTGCGGATCATGCGCGTCGGAAGGCCCAGCGCCTGCGCGGTGATGATGAAGGCGTAGGCGCGGTGCCGGCACACACCCTTCTTGCTCAGCGCCAGCTCCTCGTACAGCGCCGCGCCGGAAGAAAGCGGTCGATCGTCGGAGGGCGCGAAGCTGCGGAAGTGCCCGACCAGCGCGCCGACGGCGGCCGCCGGCGTCATCGCCCGCGAGATGCCGATCTTCTCCAGCACCCGCTCGCCTGCGGCCTTGATGACCTGCGGCATGCGCGGGAGGAAGCGCGACAGCGAAGCGTAGCTGGCGTCCGCCGCGAACGGGCTTCCGAACGTCTCGCGTCCGATGGCCAGCTGGAGCACGAGCCGCACGCGCCGGCTCTCGCTCGAGCGGATGAACCAGTTCTCCGCGCCGTCGCGCTGGAGCTGGAAGCTCACCGGCGGGTTGGTGTGAGCGGAGAGCACACGCGTCCCGGGGCCTACGCTCGGGATGCGTACCGCGGTCTCCGCGACCAGGTCCACGTTCATGTCGGCGTAGAACTGGTCGTCGCCGCTGCGCACGCTGCCCCCGACGTTCAGCTTCACCAGCGCCTTGTCGGCGACGCCGAGCTCGAGCGACTGCTCCACCACGTCGTAGGCGAACAGGCGCTTGAAGGGGGTCACCGCGGGGATGAACGGATCGTCGTAGCTGACCAGGTCGGGGCGCGAGGTGTTGCGATCGATGCGATAGGTCGCGTCGATGGTGGAGGGCGTGGAGCTGCCGCCGTAGGTCTGCTCGTTGTTGCGCGGTGCGCGCAGCGGGTCGGGTGCCTGGGCCACGCCGCTGGGTGTCTCGATGGCCGCCGGGAGCTTGCCGTCGGCGGTGGTCGCGTGCAGGGCCAGATCCTCCGCCGGGTCGGGGTCGAAGTAGGTGTGCAGAACCGGACCAGCGGCGTGCGCGGGCAACGCGATGGCGGCGAGCAACACCAAGAGGAGCTTCGCGAAGCGACGGCTCACCCGGCAGAGCGTAGCACCGGCGGCGAGGGCCGGAAGCTGGCTGTTTCAGCCCATTTTGACCGTCCCAGCCGTCATTGACACGGCATCTTCTGCGGGCGCGGCGCGTGGTACCCCGATCCGCGACGGGATACACTGTCCGTCATGAGGCTCGCGTTCGCGTTGATCGGAGCCCTCGCGGTCGGCTGCTCCCTCGGCAGCCTCGACGACCTGAAGAGCAACGCCTCGAGCGACGGCGGGGCCGGCACCTGGGGCGGCGACGCCGGCAGCTGCAAGAAGAAGACCTGCGGGGCCGCCGGCGCGGAGTGCGGGCAGATCGCCGACGGCTGCGGCGGCACCCTCGACTGCGGCAAGTGCGCCGAGGGCCTCTTCTGCGGCGGCGCGGGCCCCAACAAGTGCGGCGACACGCCGTGTATCGCCAAGACCTGCCAGTCGCTCGCCGCCAAGTGCGGTCTGATCTCGGACGGCTGCGAGAAGGTGCTGGACTGCGGCAGCTGCGTCGCTCCCGACACCTGCAGCGGCACCGGCGTGCCCAACGTCTGCGGCTGTTTGCCCGCGAGCTGTCAGACGCTGGGCGCACAGTGCGGGACGCGGGACGACGGCTGCGGCGGGCAGCTCTCGTGCGGGAGCTGCGCCGCGCCCGACACCTGCTCCGCCGAGGGCAAGTGCGGTTGCCAGCCGACCACCTGCGCCGCGGCGGGAGCGAGCTGCGGCACGATCCCGAACGGCTGCGGCGGCACGCTGGATTGCGGCACCTGCGCGAGCGGACAGTTCTGTGGCGGCGCGGGCCCGAACAAGTGCGGCACAGCGCCCTGTGTGCCCAAGACCTGCGCGGGGGAAGGCAAGGACTGCGGCAGCATCTCCGACGGCTGCGGTGGGACGCTGTCCTGCGGAAGCTGCAGCGGCTCGGACAGCTGCGGCGGCGGCGGCACGCCCAACAAGTGCGGCTGCACGCCGGACACCTGCGGCAGCCTGGGTCGGGAGTGCGGCAGCGCGTCCAACGGCTGCGGCGGGCAGCTCAACTGCGGCAGCTGCACGGCGCCCGAGACCTGCAACGGCAACGGCAAGTGCGCCTGCACCCCCACCAGCTGCTCGGCCCAGGGCGCCGCGTGCGGTGACATCTCGAACGGCTGCGGCGGGACGCTCTCTTGCGGGAGCTGCACCGCTCCCCAGACCTGCACCGCCAACCAGTGCAGCTGCACCCCGAAGGAGTTCTGCGACTACAAGGAGTGCGGCACCGAGCCGGACGGCTGCGGCGGCTACGTGCAGTGCGGGACCTGCTACGGCGGTGGGACCTGCAAGGCCGGCTTTTGCACCTGCGGTGCGAACCCGTGCCCCTAGCTGTGGTAGAGCTTCGGGCATGAGCGCGGGGCGAATCTCGGGCGTGTTGGCGTTGCTCCTGCTGTGTGGCTGCGGTGGGGGTGCGGCGGCCGGCGGCGAGCCGGCGACCGCGGAGAAGGCCGACGAGCCCGCCGAGACCACGACCGCGGAGGAGCCGGCGCCGAAGTCCGCGGCGGGCGGCGAGAGCCCCGCGCCTGCGGAGAGCGAGGAGGCCACGGTCGCGCTCGAAGGCAAGGATCTCGAGGCTGCGATGCAGGCACTGCTCAGCGACCAGGAGCTGCTCGACAAGCTGCACCTCAAGCAGCCGGGGCGGTCGCCGCTCAAGGTCTCCGGTGAGAAGCTCCCGGCGAAGCTCGAGGTCATCGCCGCCTCGCACAACGTGAAGGTCGTGCCCGAGCCGAAGTCGAAGAAAGAAGCCGTGCTCGTCTTCACCAAGGTCGAGCGCACGGGAACGCAGGCGAAGCTCTACTACCGCTACGACATCGAAGGCCTGGAGGGGCGCGCGACCTTGAACCTGAAGGACGGACGCTGGGAGCTCAGCGCCAATCGGGTGTTCGAGCGCTGAGTCACGCTCGCTCCGCGACGCACACCAGCTGAAAGCCCAGGAGCTCCGGCCACACGCCGCACACCGCGGCCTCCGCCGGCTCGACGAAGCGGCGATAGGCGCGGAACGCCGGTGACTCCGCCAGCGTGAGGTGAGCGCCGGCTGCGACGTCCTTCTCGAACAGCCTGCGCAAGACCGGCGCGGCGGACTGCACCAGCGAAGGCGTGCAGCGCTCCTCCACCACGCGAAGATCGCAGTACCGGAGCAGGCCCGCCAGCGAGCGCCGGGTGAAGAAGCGCAGGTGCGTGCGATCGTAGAGCCCCGACCAGGCGTAGTCGAAGCGGCCCGCCAGCGTGCGCAACCGGTTGTACCAGACCGCGTAGTTCGGCACCGAGATCACCAGGCGCGCGTCGCCAAGGCTCGGCGCCCGGGACAGCTCGCGGAGGAAACCCACCGGATCTGGCGTGTGCTCGACGACGTCGGAGAGGATGACGCCGTCGAACGCGCGCGTCTCCCCGCGCGCGAGCCAGGCGTCGGCGAGGCCCACGAAGACCTCGTCCATGACCGCGCGGCTGAGCTCCGCGGCGCGGGCGTTGGGCTCGACGCCGGAGATGAACACGCTCGGGTGCTTCGCCTTGAGCTCGCGGGCGTTGGCGCCGGCGCCGCAGCCGATGTCCAGGATGCGCGCGCCGACGCGTCCGGCGATCACGTGGCGCGACACCAGGTCCACGAGCACGCTGTTCGGGCGCTCCACGTAGGAGTACTCGGTGGCGTCGAGGTCCAGTGGGATCGGCCGCGTGGGGCGCATGGCAGAGCCCCTTAGCACGGCACCCCCGTCGCAGAAAAAGCCGTGCTAACGTCCGCGAGCCCATGCCGGGAAAGAAGGGCGCCATCATCGATCGCGACGCCACGTTGATCGACGTGGTGCGCGACGAAGACAGCGGCGCCATCAGCGTGGCCTTCCACCCGAGCCAGCTGAAGCTCCTGCCGGGCGTGCTCGAGGGCCTCCGCGTCCTCGGTGACGCCGGCTACGTGCTGTGCGTCGCCTCGAACCAGCCGGCCCCGGCCAAAGGGCAGTTCTCTGCCGCGGCGGTGGAGCGCACCAACCGCGCGCTGGTCGAGCTCCTCGAGCGCGAGGGCCTCGCGATCGCCGCTTTCGAGGTGTGTATGCACCACCCGGAAGGCGGCCCGGGCGGCGATCCGGCGCTGGCGGTGGCGTGTGACTGCCGCAAGCCCGCGCCGGGGCTCTTGCTCCGCGCCATCCAGCACGCCGGGCTCGATCCCGCGCAGACCTGGATGATCGGCGACGCCCCGAGCGACGTGCAGGCCGCCCGCGCCGCCGGCGTCCGGGCGGCGCTCGTCTTCCCGCTGAACCGCTGCGAGCTCTGCCCGCTCAAGGGCGGGCCGAGCGTCTCGCCCGATCTGGTCGCCGCGCGCTTCGACGAGATCGCGCGCGCCATCGTCAAAGCGGGCTGACGGTTCAGGGCAGGAAGCGCCGCACCCAGAAGCCGAGCCAGGGCATCACCCAGAGCCTGCCCTCGTACGCGGCCCAGCAGGCGTAGGCGTGGGCGCCGAAGTTCCAGAGCCAGTACCCCGTGAGGGCAACGGCGAGCGACACCACGAGCGCGGTCTGGAGCGGCGACGGCTCGGTGAGCGCGACCGGGACGCCGAGCGCGATCAGCAAAACGGCAAGGGCGGCGATCGAGAAGCCGAGCTGGCTCAGGCTTTGAATCGCGCAGAAGCGCACGAACGGGCGCTGCTTGGCGGTGAACAGGTAGTAGAGCGACGCGGCGAAGAAGATGCCCTGGATGGGCAGGTAGCAGAGCACGCCGGCGAGCTGATCGCTGCTCGAAGCCTGGGGCGCTTCGACGCTCGCGGAGTCCACCGGCAAGCCGAGCCGCGTGCCGAGCCAGCCGGCGAGCTCGCTCGCCTCGCGCGCGTGCTTTGGGACCAGCGGCCCGAGGAGTCTCACGTCGGGAGCGCCCGTCCGCGTCGCGCACAGATGGACGAACGTGCCGAGCTGGCCGGGGCGGGCCACGCGCAGGCCGGACAGCGCCGCGAGCGGAACCGGGGAGGGAGAGCGCGCTCGGGTCAGGACGCCTTGCGCGAAGTCCAGCGTGGTGCGCGTGCGGGCCGACAAGAGCGGCGAAGCGAGCGCGAGCAGCACGCCGGCCGTGAACGACACGCCGCCGAGGCCCGCGAACACCACGCTCGGGGCGGCGACGCCTCGTTCGTCGAGGGAGGCCAGCACCGCCAGGAGCGCGAACGAGAGCGGCAGACTCAGCGCCAGCACGATGCCGCGCCAGAGCCAATGCCAGGCAGGGACTTGGAGCGTGAGCGTGTGCCCACTCAGAGTGGCGTAGTCGCGGAGGAGCACCAGCCGCGGCATCAAGGCGAGACACCGACCTTGCGCCAGGCGACCATCCGCTTCTGGCCGCCGCGCTCCGACAGGACCCGAACCGAGTGCGGTCCCGGCGAGCTGGCCGAGACGCGCACGCTCTGAATCCCGCGTGGCACCTCGACCTCGCCGCTCGGATCGTCGAACGGCGCGGACTCCGGCAGGAACGTGACCCAGTAGCGCTGGCCGCCCCCGCGCTCCAGGATCGAGAAGCGGACCTCCACTTCTTCGCCCACGCCGGCCTGCTCCTTGTCGACTTCGAAGGAGACCTCGGCGGGCTTCAACACCTGGATCAGATCGCAGGCCATCCCCGCGAATCCGGCGCCCATCGCCAGCAGCGTCCGACGCGAAACCGGCATGACGGACAGGCTAGCCGATCCCGGGGTGAATCCCCTCGCCCAACCGTGTCGGATTGCGTATATCTCAGCCCGCCATGGCGCTTTTCTTGGACAGCTCGGATCCGAAAGAGACCGCTGAGATCTTCTCCTGGGGCGTCGTGTCGGGCGTCACGACCAACCCGCTGATCATCAGCCGCGAGGCGCCCGACGCGGACCTGAAGGAACGCATCCTGGAGGTGGTCGCTGCCTCGCAGGGTCACGTCTCGGTCGAGCTCACTACGGAGACGGAGCGCGAGATGCTGGAGGAAGCGCTCGCCTACTGGGACTGGGACCGGAAGCGCATCTGCGTGAAGGTGCCGTTCAGCGAGACCGGCCTCAAGGTGCTGAAGCAGCTCACGGACAGGCAGGTGCCGACCAACGTCACCTGCATGATGAGCTTCAACCAAGCGTACCTCGCCGCCCTCGCGGGAGCGACGTACGTCAGCATCTTCAGCGGACGCGTCAAGGACATGGGCTACGACGTGCGCCCCATCGTGCGCGAGACGCGCGCCATCCTGGACCGCGAGGGAATCGGCTCGAAGATCATCGTCGGCAGCGTGCGCCACATGGCGGACGTGAACGAGGCGCTGATGGACGGCGCGCACATCGTCACCGTGCCACCGCCCATCCTGCGCAAGATGCTGTGGAACCCGCGTACGGAGAGCACGATCCGCGAGTTCAACGACGCCTGGGCCAACCGCAAGAAGAAGTGATCGGCGCATGAACGACAAGGCCGAGCTGCTCGGTGCCGGCGCGCTGATCGTCACGCCCACGTACAACGAGCGCTACAACCTGCCGCTGTTCGTGCGGGCCACGCTGGAGGTGGCGCCGCGCGCGCACCTCTTGATCGTGGACGACAGCTCGCCCGACGGCACGGGGCAGGTGGCGGACGAGCTGGCCAAGAGCGACGCGCGCATCAAGGTGCTGCACCGGCCGGGCAAGCTGGGGCTCGGCACGGCCTACGTGCAGGCCTTCGAACGCGGGCTCGGCGAGGGCTACCAGTACTTCTTCGAGATGGACACGGATCTGTCGCACGACCCGAACTACCTGCCGGCGTTCTTCCAGGCGCTCGCGGAGGGCAACGACGTCGTGATCGGCTCGCGGAACATCCCCGGCGGCGGCGTGGAGGGGTGGGGGCTCGGACGCCACGTGCTCTCGAAGGGCGGCTCGCTCTACTCCCGCATGATCCTGGGCGTGCCGGTGAAGGATCTGACCACCGGCTACAAGGCCTTCAACGCCAAGGCGCTCCGCACCATCGACCTCGCCAGCATCCGCTCGAACGGCTACTCCTTCCAGATCGAGACCACGTATCGTGCCCTGCTCCGAGGCCTGCGCGTCAAAGAGGTGCCGATCGTGTTCGTGGATCGCCGTGCCGGGGAGAGCAAGATGAGCCGCCGCATCTTCGCCGAGGCCATCATGATGGTCTGGAAGCTCAGGTTGGCCGCCCTGCGCGGCGAGATCTGAGCTAGCGTTTCCCGCGCCAAGATGCGGGTCTTCGGGTCGGCGCGGCGAGCTCTGGCGGAGCTGTTCGTATGGCTCCTGCCGCTGGTCGTCGTCGCCGAGTGGGTGGGCACCACCTTCGGCGACACCGTCCTCGCCACGAGCGGTCTGCTCGCGCTGTTCGCCGGTGTGCTTTGGATCGCGCCGCCGGAGCCGGCGCCCTTCGCACCGCCGCGCTGGCTCACGTGGCTGGGGCGCGCGCTCGGGCTCTCCGCCATTGCCGCGGGCCTCTGGCTGATGGCGCGCTGGCTCCTGCCGCTGCTCGCGCCGAAGGAGTACCCGATGCCACCCATCGGGACGCTGCGGCAGCGTGAGCTCTTCATGTACGCGCCGGTGCTCGCGGCCTACCCGGTGGCGCTGGGCGGCCGGCTGCTCCGCGGGCGCTCGAGCGGGCGCGACGTGGAGCGCCTGGGGCTGCTGGTAGCCCTGGTGTTCCTCGCGCACCTGATGGGCAAGCAGCGCGTGCAGTCCCTCCCGGTGCTGCCCTACGCGCGGCCTGATCTGGACACGCTCACCTGGACCGCGGCCATCGTCCTGATCGCGCTCCTGTTCGTGCCGCGCGTCCCGCCGCTGGTGCGCCTCTTGGCGTTGCTCGGGGCGGGGCTCGGCTTGCGCTGGGTGGGGCTCGAGACCTGGAAGATCGATCCGGCCACCCGAGACATGCTGCCCCTGGTGAAGGACGCGCAGGACGCGTTCCTGTCCGGGCTGAACCCCTACGGCTTGCACCAGATGCAGCGCGGGAGCGTGGTGCCGCTGACCTACCTGCCAGGGATGTGGCTGGTCTGGTGCGTCCCGCGCTTCTTCGGCGCGCTCGACTTCCGCGTGATGGGCCTGGTCGCGGATGCTGCGGTGGTGCTCGGCTTGTTCTGGGTCGCGAGCGGTGTGCGCCCGGCGTGGCGCGAGCGGGCGCAGGGCGCGGCGGCGGCCTTCGGTGCGGTCTGGCTGTTCAGCCCCAGCATGGCGTGGAACGGCATCTACGCGGAGCCACACGCCTGGTGGCTGGTGCTCGCGCTCGTCTTGGCGTGCACGCTGCGCAAGAAGTGGTGGCTCGCAGCGTTCTTCCTCGGCGTCGCGCTCGCGACCCGGCACTTCGCCGCGGTGGTGGCGCCGTTCGTGCTGGTCGCACTGGTACGAGATCTCGGCCTCCGCGCGGCGCTGCCGAAGGTAGCCCTCACCGGCGTGGTCTCCGCGGCGCTGCTCGTGCCGTTCGTGGCACAGAACCCCGACGCCTTCTGGTTCGGCACCTTCCGTTGGTTGGTCGAGTACGGTCCGGTGCACCAGGACTGGTTCTGGGAGAAGTTCGGCTTCTCCGGTCCGCTCTACAAGGCCCAGGCCACCGCGTGGATGCCCCGGGCACAGCTCGTGCTCCCGCTCGTGCTGCTGGTCGTCGCGTTCTTCCTGCGCGGCGCCCGTCGCTACATCGCGCCCGCGGGCACCGCTTACGTGCTCCTGATCATGTTCAACGGCATCATCTGGGACAGCTTCTACCTGGGGTGCTCGCTGTTCGCGGCCTTCGCCGCCGCGGGAGGACACCAGCTCGAGCTCGCGCGGAAGCCGGCGATGCCGTCGAGGCGTGTGCTTCGCGTCGCGATCGTCGCGCTGGCTTCGTCCGGCGCCGCCGCAGCCTACGTGTCGTGGACGTTGATCGTGGCGCAGCGCGACGTCGGTCAGCGCGCCGCGCGCGAGCACGTGGCGCGCGCTCTTGCCCCCGGGGACGCTCTGGTGGATCGCGCGGAGTGGGACGTCGCGTTCGTGCGGCCGAAGGCGCTGCCCGCGGGCGCCGCGCGCGACGTGCTGGACCCCGCGCTCGGGCCGTTCGGTGCGCTGGGTCGCCCTCGGGCCTGGTTCGTGCTGCGAGCCGGGCGGGAGAACGAGCTCTTGCGTCAGCTCCGCGCCCTGGGCACGCCGCTCGAGGACCGGCGCTTCGGCTACTATCGCGTGCTCGGCGTGGCGGGGCTCGGAGTGAGCCACACGCTCTCGAGCCTCCCCGGCAGTGCACCCTCCCGGCCCTGTAGGGTCGGCGGCGCGGTACGGGGGATGGCGTGGCTGTCACCCGAACGGGGTAGGCCCGCCACGGTGGCCTGGCGCGGCGCGCTGGGGCGGAAGCTGGTGCTGGTCGGCGGCTTCGAGGACTCCGCCATGATCTGGGGGCGAAAGGCTGCCCGTGCCGAGCTGCGCGTGGATAGTGTGAGGGTCGGCGTGCTGCGGGTGCCGAACCTCCCGGGGGCTCGGTTCGAGGTGATCGAAACTTCCCGCCTGGCCCCGGGAGAGCACGACATCGAGCTCAGCGTCACCACCCGGGACACCAGCGCGCGACCGGTCTGCCTGGATGGATGGGCCCTCCACTAGCGTTTCAACCTGATACACTCGTCGAAGCGTGAGGGGCGACCGGATCTCAGTCCTAGAGGCGGCCTACCACTTGGGCGATCCCGAGCCCGAGTGGCTCGGGCGCGTGGTGGATTCGCTCAGCTCCTGCCTCGATCGAGGCTCGTCGCTGGTGGCCTATGGCTACGACTTCTCCGATCCCGCGCGACCACGCGTCGACCCGGTGATCGACCACGGCATGCCGCCGGGGTGGGCGGACGCGGCCTTGCCCGCTCACCTGGCGATGCCCCACGAGCAGCGCATGGTCATGTACCGCAGCGGACCCTGCACCACGACGCGGGCCGTGTTCGGCAAGCTGCGCGAGCGCTACGTGGTGTCCGACCGCATGCGTGCCGCCTTCGGAGTGCAGGACTTCCTGGTCATCACCGCCGCGAACCCCAACGACACGGGCTGTTCGGTGCTGGTGCCGGCGGCGGATCGCGTCGACATCACGCGTCGCGAAGCGCAGGCCTGGGCGCAGCTCGCCGCGCACGTCGCCGTCGGCCGTCGCCTACGCGCCAGCATCGCGAACGACGTCGCCACGTTGTCGGACCGCGGTGACGCCGTGCTCGAGCCAGGCGGAGAGCTGAAGCACGCGGTCGGCAGCGCGGCCGAAGGGCCCGCACGCGAAGCGCTGCGCCGTGCCGCGCGCGCCATCGATCGCGCGCGCAGCGGGCTTCGTCGCCGCGACGCCGACGAGGCAATGGCGCTGTGGCAGGGTCTGGTGTCCGGTCAGTGGACTCTGGTGGACCACTTCGACTCGGACGGGCGGCGCTTCGTCGTGGCTGTGCGCAACGTGCCGGAGACGCGTACCTCGCCCGGCCTCTCGGAGCTCGAGCGTTGCGTGCTCGGCTACGTGGCTCTGGGGCACCCCTACAAGCTCGTGGCCTACGAGCTTGGAGTCAGCGTCTCGACCGTTTCCGCCGCCGTTGCCGCCATCTGCAAGAAGCTCGGGGTGGCCGGGCGGGTCGAGCTCGCCGGCTTGCTCGGGCAACGGCTCGCTGGCTAGGGGGTGTCCCTATTCGCGCTCCGCTGGCCAACGCCACGCGACTCTTCCGTTCGGTCGAAACGGCCGGCGCCGGTCCACCCCGTCGGGTATCCCCCTCCGGGGACTTCCAAGGGTCGTCGCGCAACGCGTCCCGCCGGCATTCGCACTCGCCTCTCAGTGGCGGAACGTGATCTGATCATGGCAAGACTGCTCGAGTGATCCCGGGGCTCGGCTCACCGCCGAGCGGCTCGCATCGAGCCGCCTTGTCGCCCACCGAACTAGGGACGCCCCCTAGCGCTTCTTCCGCGCCGATCCGAGCTTGGCTGCCAGCTCGGTGCGGCTGGACACTCCCAGCTTCCTGAAAATGGACGCGACCTGATTGGCGACGGTGCGCACGGCGACGCCGCGTCGTTCGGCGATCTCGGCGTTGGTTGCCCCGTGCAGCAGCGCGAGCGTCACGTCGCGCTCCGCCGGGCTGAGCGTTTCGGGAATTCGGAGCTGGTCGGTTGGAAAGCTCAACACCGCGACGTCGCGACCGCCGAGCGCGAAGCGCACCGCGCGCAGCCCGGGAGGTGGAGCGATCTCCGGCGCGCGTCGTGGTGGCTCTTTGCGGCGGCGTCCCATTGGAAGGGGCGCTGACCATACTTGCGAACGTGACCCGTCGCGCACTTCGAAAAAATGACTATGGAGACGCAGGCGGGGGCGCTGGTATTGGGGAGGGGGAAGATGGTGCGCGTTCCGCAGCCCGGTAACGGGCCTGGGGGAGGATCGCTCGGAGATGTAGCGCTGGCTGCGGATCGTGCGAGCTCGGATGCCGACACCGAGGCCTGCGACAAAGCTTGGCGCGACCTGGTGTCGGGCCGGCTGCGGATCATCCAGCGTTTCGACAAGGACGGCCGCAGGTACGTCGTGGCTCGTCGCAGCAAGGGCACGAAGCTCCGGGGAGTCCAGCTCACCGAGCGGGAGCTGTCGGTGGTCGAGCGCCGCGTGCGGGGCGCCCCCTTGAAGGACATCGCCGCCGCGCTGGGCGTCAGCATCTCGACGGTCGCCAAGTCGCTCAAGCGGGCCCTCGGCAAGCTGGGCCTCGAGAACCAGGCGGAGCTGATCGCCGTGCTCGGGGCGAGCCGGGGCACGATGCCGAAGAAATGACCATTTTGCTCGGGGACACCCGGCGTTAGGCTGAAAGATCTCGAGGGGAAAACATGAGGGAGTGGAAACAGATCGGGTTGGCACCAGAGGTCGCGGAGTTGCGGGCTCCGCTCGGGCTCCGGGCGTCGAGCTTCAGTCTCGGAGACGAGGAGTACCTGGTGCTCTCGTACCCGGCGCCGCAGCACGGACTGCCCAAGACGCTCACCGCGACCGAGCGTGAGGTCGCGCGGGGCTTGCTCGGCGGCCTCACCAACAACCAGATCGCTCGTGAGCGCGGCGTCGCCGTGCGCACGGTGGCCAATCAGGTGGCTGCGGTGCTCAAGAAGACTGGGGTCAGCTCGCGGATCGAGCTGGTGCGCAAGCTCGCGACTTGAGCGACGCGCGGGCGCGCCCCGAGCGCGGGCTCACGCTCGGGGCGGCGCGCAGATCCGACTCACCGGGGGCTGACGTGCTGCGCGGCCTTGGGCACCACCGCCTTCATGCCGAGCTCCATGCGATTCTTGAGGTTCTCGAGCAACGTCTCGGCCTCGCGCTCGTTGATCTTGGTGAGGAACGGCTCCGCCAGCTTGTCGAGCAGGCGGCTCGGCAGCGTGTAGTCGACGTCGAGGATCAGCTTCGTGTTGCCGTTCTCGCCGGAGTAAGCCCAGAAGAACGTGCTCGGAATGCCCTTGTCGTTCTTGACCACGACGCGCTGATACTGGATCACCTCGCTGGTGGCCGCGTGTCCTTTGAAGTGGATGCCGCCCATCTTGTACACCCAGTCGAAGCTGTGTGAGCCATCCGCGGAGCGCGCGACGTGGCTGACCTCCACCATGCTCGGCCAGATTTCCAGCAGGTTCTCGGGCTGGGTCATGAAGTCGTAGACCTGGTTGAGCGGCGCGCGAATGCTGATGGACTTTCGGATCTTTGCCATGACGAATCCCTCGCTTGGTACGAGCCCCCCACGGGGCCGGGCCCAAGAGGCAATTCGAGTGCCGCCGGCGAACCGTGCGAGATCACGTCGCACCGGCGCGCACGATCCCGCAGCGAGTGCGGCACGAACGAATCGTCACGCACCCGCTGCACGCTCGCGCGCGCGTGGCCCGAGATGGTGCAGAGCGCGACACGTTGGCGCGAAATGCTTCGGCTCAATCGCCGCTTCGCCGCTCGTACACGTCGAAGTCTTCGATGCTCGTCACCAGACGAAAATCCGCCTCGACGATGCGCGCCAGCTCCGGGAAGTGGAGCAGCGCCTCGGCGGAGTCGTATTCGTCACCGGTCACCCAGCTGAAGCGATCCCCGCGCTGCGTGACGAGCAGCGCGGGCGGGTTCGCGGTGAGCTCCGCGATCAGCTCCTTTCTGGCACGCTCGCGTCCCCAGGACACCCGCTGCGGGACGTCGTAGATGTACCGCGTCGACGCAGCCCGATCGGCCATCCAGTACACGCCGGGCTCGAATCCCCAGATGAAGATCTTCGCGTCGGGCTGCGTGCGCCGCTGCACCTCCAGCGCGACCTGCCTGCTGGCGTCCAGGTTGTAGTCCGCGACCCGGTAGAGCTCCTTGTCCAAGAGCTCGCGCGAGTGGATCGGCCCCATGCGCAAGAGATAGCCGGTGCGCAGCGTGGCTCTGTCCCAAAAACTGCCGAGATCGCGCACCGCGATGCGCATGCTGATGGCGACGCCCACGAAGGCCACGAAGGCCAGAACGCCGCTCGCTCCGGCAGCCAAGGTCCGCCGCCAGAGCTTGTACAGGCCGAGCCCGCCGAGCAGGGCGAGCAGCGGCAGCGACGCCGCGTAGTGGTACTGGAAGAACTTGCCCTGCATCGCGATCCCCGCCAGGTGGATCGCCATCACGCCGAGGATCAAGAACGAGCCTCGCCGCTCGGTCTCGTGCATGGGGCGGATCACGATCGCCGCGATGAAGCCGAGCGCTGCCAAAGCTGAGAAGCGGAAGAACAGCTCCTCCAGTCCCCAGTAGAACATCTCCGGCGCGCTGCGGTTGGTCCAGCCGAGCTTGGTGTACCCCGGTGTGAACTCGAACAGCGTCCAGTAGAGCGCGTCCCACGCGCCGCGCGCCTTGAACCAGAGCCCACACGCCGCGATGGGCACCAGGCTCCCGAGCGCGACCACGACGAAGGGCAAGAGCGCCGCCTGCCATTTCGCCTTTTGGCCCCACTCGTCGCGCGCGAGATACGCAGCGCACGCAATGGCGCCGCCGCCGAGCGGCGGCTTCAGCAGGAACGCGCAGCCGAGCAGCGCGCCGATGGCCGCCCAGCGCCAGAGCCTGCGACTGCGCTTGCCCTCTCGCGTGGTCAGGACCAGCGCCCACACGGTCAGAAAGCCGCCAAAGGTCTCCGGCTGCCCGGTGTGCCAGAACTCGAGCTGGGCGTGGATCAGCGCTGCCACGGCGCCGCCGACCAGCCCGACACGCTTCACGCCGAAGAAGGTCTCCGACAGCCGCATGAACCCGACGATCATGCCGATGAGCCCGGCCACCTCCAGCAGGCGGGGAGCCAGCATGGTCTTGCCGAACAGCGCCTGGGCCAGGGCGTAGACCAGGAAGATGCCCGGCGGCTTGAAGTCCCACACGTCGCGGTAGGGCATCTGCCCGCGCAGGATGCCGTCGGCAACCGTGGCGTAGATGCCCTGGTCGCGCCCGAACGAGAAGAGCAGGATCTGCGCCGCGGACAGCGCGATCACCGTCCACGAAGCCACCACCAGCCAGCCGTCGGGGTCCACCACACGCTCGGGCTGGATCGCCTCCGCGGGCGGCGGCACCGAGGTGCTGGGCATGCGCCGCCGACCGTAGAACAACGCGCACGGCTTGACGAGAGCCGCCGGGCGCGGGATGAGAAGGGCCGAAAGCGCCCCTAGCTCAGCTGGATAGAGCTTCGGACTTCGGATCCGATGGTCGGGGGTTCGAATCCCTCGGGGCGCGCTGATTGCTCACGCAATCATCGCTTCCCGAGGTCTTCGGGCACTTCGCCCTCGCCTTCGGCTCGGGCTCCGGGCACGAATCCCCAGGTCGAGCCAAGCTGGTGGGTCGTTCGCGGGGCGCGCCAACTGCTATCGCAGTTGTCGAGCCCCGAGGTCTTCGGGCACGTCGCCCTCGCCTTCGGCTCGGGCTCCGGGCACGAATCCCCAGGTCGAGCCAAGCTGGTGGGTCGTTCGCGGGGCGCGCTGATTGCGGAGCAGGGCCGCGAGGCAGGGGCGGGCCAGGTGCTCGATGACGGCGGCCCGCGTGCCGGACCCGGGCGCGAGCCCGTCGAGCTGGGCTTGGAGAGCGCGGCGCACGCCGTCCCCGCCTGCGTCGAGCGCCCACGCCAGCGTGCGCCACGCGAGCTCCGCGTGGCGCTCCTCGTCCTCGGCGATGCGAGCCAGCACCGCGCCGAGAACCGGCTGCGTCTCACGCGCCGCCATCTCTCGCGCCACGACGGCGCCGGTGGTCTCCTCGACGCAGCCCTCGTGGAACGTCGCCAGCGCGAAGCTCACGAAGTCGGACTCGACCGTCGCCGGCAGTGCGAGCGCGCCCGGGCCCACATTCCCTGCGCCCGCCGCCCGGGCGACGCCGAATGCCAGCCGTGCGTGATCGACCTCGTCGAGCCCCGCGCGCTGCGTGTCCCGCACGAGCTCCGGCGGCGCCCCGAGCGCGAGCAGCTCCAGCGTCACGCGCGCAAACGTCGCCACCGACGAGTGCTCGAGCTGTCCGATGCGCGTCCAAAGCTCCGCGTCGGCCTCCACGCCCGCGAGCTCCGCGCACCATTCCTCGCGCGCGGACGCAACCGCCGTCACCAGCTCCGCGCCCACGCGGAGCGGACGCCCGACGTACGGTGGCACGCACTGCCGCGGCAAGTCGTAGCAGCAGGCGTCCTTGTGGGTGGCACGCTCTCGCAGCGACACGTTCTTGTGCAAGTCGGCGGTGCATAGCAGGCCGAAGTCGTTGCAGCCCGCGGGCGTGCACGGACACTTGACCTCGATGGCCGAGGGGCACTTCAGCGCGCCCACGCTGGCGTTCGGCGCGCCGATGACCGTGCTGGACGGGACACACTGCACGCTGCCGTGCGTGCACCACTTCTCGGCGCCCGGCGGCAGCTTGTAGCTCGCGTGCCACGCGCCTTTCTGCACGGGCGGCTGCTTCTCCGGAGGCGGCGGCGGCGGAGGCGGCGGAGGCGGTGGCGGTGGCGGTGGCAGCTCGGCGCTGCTGGCGATCACGAGCGGCGCCGAGGCGTCCGCCGCCGGAGGTTCGGGCTCCGGCGCGGCGGTCACCACCGGGTCGGGCGGCGGTGGCTCCGGCGCCTCCGGCTGTGGGCTCGGCGCGCACGCGGCAGGAAGCCCGAGGGTCAGGAGAATGCGTGACCGCAGCCGAAAAACGCTCATGCGTTCATGCTAGCCGAGCGTGCTTGACGTGGAAGACCACCGTGGTAATAGCGGGCCTCCCTGACCGCGGAAACGCGAGCCAGGATGGGTCATTAGCTCAATTGGTAGAGCAGCGGACTCTTAATCCGTTGGCTGAAGGTTCAAGTCCTTCATGACCCACAAGGCCTTCGCCATCACGATGCGTCGCGCTTGCCGCCGAGGTTGAGCTGACGCGGTTCGTCGGCCTCGTCGGCCTCCGAGCTGTCCGCCTGCAGCACCTGGCTGACGACTCGCTCGGTCACCTCTTCGAGGTAGCTTCGAAGCGTGTCGTTGAGCTGGGTGTACTCGGGCCACAGCGTCTCGTCGACGAAACGGCGCGGCACCTTCAGCATGACGGTCGTGTAGCGCTGGCCGCGTCGCCGGTAGGGAGTGAGCTCGTAGCGACGGCACAACGCGAGGAACACCCGACGGGACCACGTGTCGGCCAGGGTGAACTTGTAGTCGACGGGGGGATCGAGCGCGCGGACCTCGGCGAGACGCTCGAGGATGCGCCGCCGTGCCTCCGCGGCCGCGCCGCGCTCGCCGTCGGAGGTCGTACCCGCGAAGAGCGCCTCTATCTTCGCGAGCTTCTCGAGGAGGTGGGATTCGTCCATGTGCGGTTGCTCATCCAGCCGAGAGACTACCGCAACCCGGCGTCGAGCGACGGGAGCTCGGGCTCCACCAGCGCGAGCGTCGCGTGCTCCGGCGAAACGCCGAGGAAGACCGCGCGACCATGCGCGAACGTCACGAGGCGTCGGTGCTGGACGGGGACCGGTGCGTAGTCGGGTTGCTCTTCGCGGACGCGGAAGACACGGTTCGCGACTCCGTCCGGTGCGTACCAGGTGCCGTCGCCCAAGAACGCGGCTCCGGTATCTGGGTCGATGACAATCGGGAGGTCCATCTCCTCCGGCGCGCTCACCGGACCCGGAGAGATCGAGGCGGAATCGACGAACCCTCTCCAAATCGGTGCTCCGTCCTCGGCACGCGACATGCGGAGCTCACCGCGGGTGTTCCACGCGATGCGTGCGGCGGTTGCGTCGAAGCGGGGGAAGGCGCCCATGTTGATCGCGGACTCTCGTGCGTCCGCCTGGAGTCCGGGAGTCGGAACTGGGTAGCGAGAGACGACGCGCCGAAGGTCGCGGCTGAGCGCCACCACTTGGTAGTCGCTGAGCCCGCCCGAGACCGCCCACACGGTGGAGCCGATCACGCGCACGTCAGCGAGCGGAGTCCTGAAGCCCACGCACAGCGCCAGCTTGCGCCCGAGCGTCGTTCGTCCGACGACCTTGCCGCTGGGAACGTCGAAGCTAACGACGTGGTGCTCTCCCCGCGTGCAGTACGAGAGCGCTAGCGTCTCGCCCAATCCGTGAAGAGAGAGCCTCCTGGCATCCACGCTCGGGACGTGGATCACCCTGTGGTGCTTCTTCACGAAGTCGGGGCCCAAGATCCAGAGCTCGATGGGTGACGGATCTTCGTAGCCGGTGGTCGCGTAGGCGAAGCCGGTGCCGGTGCGCGTGAGCGCTCGAGTGTTGCCGACCTGAATCCCGCTCCCGGGGTCGAAGGGGTGAGTCGCTTCGCGGAGCACGCGAGAGCTCGCCGGATCCCATTCGATGAGCACGAATCCGCTCTCGCCGGACCTCGCGAGGATCAACGTACCCTTCGGGAATTCAGCCGAGGGGGAAGCCCCAGCCGCTACGTCCACCGCGTGAAAGGGGAGCTCGGTGACCGTGACCCGGCTGGATGTGGGGTCGATGCGAACGCGGGCAGGGGAGGGCTCGATGGGCGCGGAGCTGCTCGCGGTGGGGAGCGCCGTGGTCGGGGGTGGCGCCGAGTGGGTCGAAGGCGCCGGCAGCTCTCGGCGAGAGCACGCGAAGAGTGCAAGCGACAGGCCGACCGCGATCGCATGCCAGGTGGCCGTACGGTGAGCCATCACACCCCGAAGAGTCCCACGATCGTGTGGTCGTATGCGCCCTTCTTCGACTCGGTGAAAGCCCCTCCGCGCAGACCGTCGAAGTAGCCCCAGGTCTTGGTGCTCTCGTTGAACAGCCAGATCTCCCGGGCGACTCCGCCGAGCGGAGCTCTCCCGCCAGCTCCCCACGACGAGTCCACTTCGAACACGTGAACGGGCCCGCCCTGCAAGAACCCGGCGGGCACCGCCGGGCGTCCGGGGAACGACGGAGGCGGAGCACCGGCGGGGAGCGCGCGATGAGAGTACACGGCGACCTTGTGTCCCGGGCTTCCGCCAAGCACGATCAAGTCGCCGGGGCCCGCCTTGCGAAGGTCCTTGCTCTTGTTCGGCGCCGGGATGCCCTCTTGGAGCCCCAACTTCCTCGGGGCTCCCCGCGCCGCCGCATGCGCCTGGTAGGCGAAGCCTGAGCAGTCTAGTCCGATACCGAAGTCGAACATCAGCTGGCGGACGCGGTCGCGTGAGCTTCCGCCGGAGATCGCGGCTAGGTGCCCGCGGTCGATCAGCGCCTGCGTCACCCGCTGGATCTCCTCGGGCGTGCCCTTGCCGTTTGCGATCACGTCGAGGCGCGGCCCGAGCTCACGGATCAACTCGCGCGGGAGCGCCTTTTTCAAGGCTGCTGCGGCTCGTTCGGACGTCGGCCCATATCCGCCCTGCATCCTGAACGCCGGCGTGACGCGGACGTCGTGCCCGTCGACGCGGTAGGCCGCGTTCGCGGCAGAGAAGAACAGGTCCATGCGCTTCTGCCCATCAGAGCGGACGTCCGGAGCCTGTACAGAAGTGGATTGCTCTGCACGTAGCCGCTTCGCCTGCGCAAGCGCTTGGTCACGCGCGGCGAGCAGAGCCTGCGTGCCCTTCGACATTTCCCGGGGCCGGCCGGACGGTCCCGCAGCTCTTCGGTCCGGGATCGTGTTCTCGTCCGCGGAGATCCGGTCGGCGCGGGCGCGGCTGGCGATGGCGGGGACTGACATTCGGGGCGCCCATCGGCATGCAGGCGCTCCGGGTTGCCAGAAAAGTCATGCGTCACCTGAGCTCCAGCCGGCTCTCCACGTGGGCGTCCACGTCGGCGCGCGTGAAGCGCATGTCGCGATAGGTGCCCTCGACCCAGGACTCGGAGAGGTCCTTGGAGTGCGGGCTGCTCGGGTCGGCGATGTTGCCGAGAGGAGCGTTGAACTGCATGCGCGGGCGGCCGCCGGCGTCGAACTCCACCGCGAGCCGCAGGATGGGGCCCATGCTGGAGCGCCAGCGGGGCGCGAGGGTGGCGCCGTTTGCCCAGGAGTGCGGCGCGACGTTGACGCTAGTCTCGCCGCCGTCGCTCGGGTGCTCGCCCCATTCGAAGCCGGCGCCGAGCGCGTCCTCGAACACCGACACGTGCAGGTCGCCGTAGCTGTAGCCGCTGGGATCCACGCTGCCGAAGCGTGGCTCCAGGAACTCCGTGGCCGTGCGCAAGAGGGCGGTCAGCAAGACCGCGTCGCGGCTGGGCTGGAGCACGCTCGCGGCGATCGGGAAGTCGTCGCGCAGCGCCTGGAGCGCCAGCTTCAGGAGCACGATCTTCTCCAGATCGAGCACCGCGCCGTAGAGCAGCGAGAGGTCGTCCTGGAGCGCCGTGGCCATCACGAAGTGCGCGAAGGCCGTGAACACCACGGCGCCGGGCGAGTCCCGCGTGGAGCGACGATCCCATTTGGCGAGCACGTCCATCAGCGTCACGAGCCGCGGATCGTCGTGGTACTTCTCGAGCTCCGCGTTCGTCGCGGCCGCCGCGAACGCCTGCTCGAGCAGCGGGAGCAGGTCGTCCGCGAGGTTCTCCCGGGTGTCGAGCTGGAGCGCTTGGAGATCCGCGAGCGACACGTTCCCCTGCTTGGTCAGGCGCGTGAGCTCGTCGCTCAGGCGCTTCGCGCGCCAGCCCGGGTCGAAGAGCGCGCCGTAGTACCAGGGGTCGTCGTCGACGCGGCCGTTGGCGGTGAACCCGAAGGGGTCGTTATTGGCGGTGGCGAGCCAGCCGCGGGTTGCCGCGCGACCGCGAGGCAGCTGGCTCCTCGGCAACACGGCGTCCGTCCAGAGCGCGCTCGGATCCGAGCCGTCC
Source organism: Polyangiaceae bacterium (assembly GCA_015075635.1). Classification (NCBI taxonomy): domain Bacteria; kingdom Pseudomonadati; phylum Myxococcota; order Polyangiales; family Polyangiaceae; species Polyangiaceae bacterium. The sequence continues at coordinate 388,358 of JABTUA010000001.1, read as the reverse complement.
ATCACCTTCCAGGGCGGGTGTTTCGCCGGGTCGCGCACGGGGACCTCCACTCCGACCCGGTAGGTGATGCCCTTGGCGTCGGCGGCCAGCATGTTGAAGTTCAAGCCGGTCTGCAAATCCACCGCGGCGTCGAGCTCGTCGATGGAGCGGGCGCGATTCAGGCCGAGCAGACGGGACGCGCCGCGGTCGTCGTAGCCGGTCCAGCGCAAGAGCAGCGCCTTGCCGGGAGCGGCCACCGGGAGCGGCGCGATGTCGTTCGGCAAAATCACGCCGAAGCCCGGCACGTCCCGGACCTCGATCACCACCGGATCGCCGCTGCCCACCGGCTGCCCGGGGTCGCGCAGGCCGATGCTCTCTTCTCGAACGCGCAAGGCGATCGCCTCGCCGCCGATGACCACCGTGCTGTCGTCGGGCATGGGCACCTCCCACACGTCCATCACGTCGGCGAAGGCGGTGGTGGGCGACCAGGCCAGCGCGTCGGTGTGGCCGATGGAGACGCCGGGCAGGAACGGGAACGAGAAGCCAGCCACGTCGAAGCTGCCGCCGCGGTCCTTGCTGTTGATGTGCAGCGCGTAGAAGAGGCCCGGGAAGCCGAAGGGAAGGTGAGGATCCCCCGCGAGTTTCGGCCGTCCGTTGTCGGTGAAGCGCCCGTCCACTGCGAAGTTGTTGCTGCCGCCGACGCGCAGCGAGCACAGGCTCCGCCACAGGCGCGACGCACGCGGGGTCTGCTCGAGTCGAGCGCGAGGCACGGCAGGAGCGGGCTGGTCCGGGGCGGCGCCCGAGCCCCCCACCTCCGGCATGTCCTCCGGCGGGACGCCGAACACCGGGTGGGCAGGCAGCGAGAGCGGCACCTTCGGCACGAGCGCCGGCAGGAGCTTCTCCGCCAGGGTCACGAAGATCTCGAACTCGAGCGAGAGGTCGTTGCCGAAGCCGACCATCTTCGCCATCACCAGGACGTCCTTGGCTTCCCACGGCTCCGGCTCGAGCCCGAGCTCGGCGAAGCCGAAGGGCGCGGGCACCGCGCCGCTCCGCACCTCGTCGATGCGGCGGTTCACGCCGGCGACCCAGGCGGTCATGATCCCCCACTCCTCGGGGTTGCCCGCCTTGGTGCGCTCCGCCGCCTGCGCGCCGTGTCCGCTCCAGTCGATCAATCGGGCGAGCTCGTCGTCCCCCAGGCGCTCGACCCCGAACACCTCCGCCGAGCGCCCGTAGGCGCGGCGCCTGGCCAGCTCGATCTGGAGCAGGCGATGGCTGGCGATCATGTAGCCGGCGCCGTAGAACGCGTCGCGATCCGTCGCGCCGTAGACGTGGGGCACGCCGTTGTCGTCCATGACGACCTCGACGGGTTGTGAGGGGAGCGGTCCCTCGCCGAGCACGCGCTCGTCCGTGCCGCAGCCGGAGAGCAGCGCGAGGAGCCCGAGCCCCGCCGTCGTCGAGCGCATGGCTCAGGGTAGCAGACTCAGCCCGACCCCTAGAACCTGCCGAGCCAAGCCGCGCCCGCCGAGCGCGGCCCGACACGTGGAGCGATGGCGGTCTCTCCGCCCGGGCCGCTCGTCAGCACCAGGTAGGCGCCGAGCCCCGTGCCGACGACGCCGACACCGAACGCGACCGCGTTGATGGTGAGGAGGGTGCGGCTGCCGTCGACGAGATCGCGGCCCTCGGCGTTGCAGCGTTTCTCGGGACAGTTGTCCTCGATCTTGCCGTCGCGCGACAGGATCAGGGCGCCGGTGACCGCGGCGGTGGCGAGACCCGCGACGCCGATGCCGCCGATCACGTAGCCCAGGGTTGGGCTTCGTTCCGCCGGGCGTACGGCGCCGGGTTTCGGCATGGGCGCAGCGACCGCGCTTGCGCTGAAGTCCAGAGTCACCGTCTCGTGATCCCCTTCGGCGAGCTCGATTTGGGCGGCCCGCTGCTCTCCACGCGACGCAGCTTCGATCTGATGCGGTCCGGGATCGAGTCGGTGCGGCGCGCCGAGGGCCGAGGCGGCGACGGGCTTGCCGTCCACCCGCAGGACGGCATCGGAGCTCGCTCCTCGCATGCGGACCGTGACGCTGGGGACACGAGCATCGAGGCCCTTCAGCAGCGCCGCGGCGGCGTTCCGCGCGCTGGTCAGCGCGGGCGACTCGCCCGGCGCCGCTGGGATCGCAGCGACCTCGGCGGCCACCTCTCGGGCTTCGACCAGGCGCCCCAGCTTCTCGAGCACGCGGGCGACCTCGATGCCCGTAGTCGTCACCTTCATCAGCGTGTGGGCCTCGCGATACTTGGCGAGGGCGTCGGACAGTTGTTGCTTTTCGACCAAAGCGTCGCCCTGATCCATCAGGGCGCGGGCGCGGACCTTGTCGGCTTCGCTCGGCGCTGCGAACGTCGGTGGCGCGAGGAGCAGCGCCGTCAGCAAGCAGAAGCTGGAAACGACCGGAGCGAACCTCATAGGTGGCCCTTGTCCTGCTCGCACAACGAGAGGTAGCTCGCGCAAGGGTTCTTCCCCTGAAGGCACTGCGAGCAGGTCGAGGACGGTGGCCCGGAGGAGTAGCAACTCGTGTTCCCTCCGGCGCACAGGTCTCCGGAGCCGGAGCAAGCAGACTGGCACGTCGAGGCCGAGCAGCAGTTCTGCACGAGGTTCGTCCACTGCGCGCAACCCGTGGCGCCAGGGCAGAGCAACGGGACCTGCACGTCGGTGAGCCATTCGCCGCAGGTCCTGCAATCCACGCACTGGTCACCGGAGCACATGAAGCTGTCAGCGCAGTCACTCGTTTGCACGCACTTGGTCCGGCAGGCGTTGGTGGCTGGATCGCAGGTGTAGGGGCTGCAGTCGCTGGTGCTCGAAACGCAGACCCCCGAAGGGTTGCAGGTCTTCTGCGTGGAGATGCCGAGCACGCAGCTGTGCCCGCACGGCGAGCCGCTGGGCTTGTTCACCTTCCCACAGCTGCAGGACCAATCGAAGCAATCCCCAGCTGGTCCGCACGCGCTGGTGTCGCAGCCGCCCACGCCGCCGCCGCCGCCTGGCGCGCCGCCGCCGCTCGTAGCGCCGCCGGCACCGCCTTCGACGGCGGCGTCGCCTCCGGAGGAGCCGCCTGACGTGTCGTAGTCGTCGTAGTCGAACGCGACGAAACAGCTCGTGATCGCCGCGCCAGCGAGCGAAGCCGCCAGGGCCTTCCAGGGTGGCCGTGTCATGCGCGCGCGTCCTTCAACCTAGAATCCCCGGTCTTTCTTGGGTCGAGGTGGCACCGGGAGCCTTGGCTTGGCCACGGCAGGCTTGGGCGCGGACGGTGCCGCCGAGGCCGACGGGGCGGGGTCGGGAGCCGTCTCGGGGACCTGCACGAACGGCGTGACGGTCGGCTGAGGCTCCGTCAGCGCGGGGGATCCAGGAGCCGGCTCCGTCTGGCCTTGACTCGCGACGTCGGCCGCGGGCGCCCCGTTGCGCAACGCGAACGCCAAGCCGATCCCGAAGACCGCCAGGAGCAACACGGCCGCCGAGGCAATCCCCCAGACTACCGGAGTGCGGGAGCGGTCGAGCCTCTGGCTCACGGTCGCCGTCATGTGCGTGCCCGACAGCGCGGCGACCGGCGCTTGCTCCGGCGGAGACGGCACTCCGTGCAACTCGAGCAGCGGTGTGCTCACGCGCACGGTCGGGCAGTTGTCGACGCAGTCCAGCTTCGCGGCGGGACACGGCGCCACGTCGGTCTCGGCCTCACCGAATTCCTCCTTGCCGGCGCTGCGACCGGTGGTGAGCGCGAAGGTCTCTGCCATCTCCTTGGCGGTCTGGAACCGCGCGCTCAGATCCTTGACCAGGGCGCGTTGGAACCAGGCGTCCACCGCGCCGGGGATCCCGGGACGCGCGGCGCTCGGCGGCTCGTAGGTCCCCTCATTGATGGCGATGGCCAGCGCGCCTACCGTTTCGCCGACGAATGGCAGCTTGCCGGTCATCGCCTGGTACGCGACGACGCCGAGCGACCAGAGATCCGAGCGAGGATCGACGGTCTTGGCGCTCACCACCTGCTCGGGGCTCATGTAGTAAGGCGAACCGAGCGCGACGCCGGTGGAGGTCATGCTGAGCTCGCTGTCACCACGGCGCTTCGCGATGCCGAAGTCGAGCACCTTGATCAGCCGTTCGCCCTGATCCTCGGAGATGAACACGTTCTCCGGCTTGATGTCACGGTGCACGATGCCCAGCGCGTGCGCGCGGGAAAGCGCCTTGCACACCTGTGTGATCACGTCGCCGACGAACGCGACCGGCAGCGGGCCGGCGCGCTGGATGCGATGGGCGAGGTCCTCGCCCTCGAGCAGCTCCATGACGATGAACGGACAGCCCTCCTGGACCCCGTAGTCGAGGATCTGCACCGCGTGTGGGCACTTCATCTTCGCCGCCGCGGCCGCCTCCTGGCGAAAGCGGGCGACCGCCTCGGGGATCGCTGCGTGCTCGGCGGCGATCAGCTTCACCGCGACCTGCGTGTCGAGGCCCAGGTGATCGGCCAGCCAGACGTGCCCCATCCCTCCCGAGCCCAGGAGGCGAACGAGCCGAACCTTGTCGGCGATCAGCGAGCCCGCTCCTAGCGACATCCCACTCCGAGCCGGATCATAGCCCGAGGTGATGGAAATCAAGCCCGACCTGGGAGGTAGGGGTCGGCACCACACCAGCCCACAACGAGACTAGCTCGCGTCCCCCCGCCAGATCCCCGACTCGCCCCCGAGCCATACCTCGCTCGCGCTCCTGCCGGTGACCACGCGCACCTTCTCAGGCGCGCCTTCGACCCGGCTCCAAATCTCACCGTCGTAGTGCGCTGCGCCGCCGTCGCCGGCGAGCCAGACATCGCTCGCGCTCGTCGCCCACAGGACGCGCGGTCCGGCGACGGGCGAGGTGTGCGCCGACCAGGCCTCGCCGTCGAAGTGGTGAACGAGGCTCGGCTCGGTCTCCGCCAGCCAGATGTCTCCGTCGCCGATCGCCCACAGGTGCGCGGCGCGGGAGAACGTCGGCTTCACGTCGAGAGCGCGCCAACCGTCCTTGTCGTGCAGGCGATGTACGCCCGCGCGGTCGTAGGCCCAGGCCACGCCGTTGCACAGCTCGACGCGGGGTTGCCCCGGCGGCGGCGACAGCATGGTCCAGCCGGTTCGGCGCTTGACGATGCAGAGCTTGTCCGGCGCGCACACCACCTCGGGATCGTCGTAGCCGAGCACGCCGAAGAGCGGCGCCATGGGCACGCTGCCCAGCTTGCCGATCTCGCTGGCGCCGCGTTCCCAGGCGCCTTTGCGGAAGCGCGCATACACGCCCCGTCGCTCGTGTGGCGTGGGGACGAACCCCATCAGGCGCGGCAGGTCGTCGCGGCCGAAGTAGATCTGCACTTCGGGTGTGGCGGCGGGCGGTGGCGGGAGCTTGCGAAGGCCCTTGCCCTCGTCGAGCCAGGCGTCCGCCCCCAGCGCGGCGACGCGGCCCTTCGCGCCGAGCGCCAGGGAGTGCACCGGCGCCTCGAGCACGCGGCGGAACGCCAAGAGCTTCACGCTGGGACCAGCTGTAGGCGGTGCGGGCGCGGGCTCGGCGTTCGCTGTTCCGCTCGGTGGTGGAGCCGGTGTAGGCGACGACGGCGCAGGCGCGGGCGGTGCGGGCTCGCTGGTCGGGCCGGGCGCGTGGGCTGCGCACGCGGTGAGGAGCGATAATCCCAAGGCGCTGACTCGCGACACCGCGCGAAGCTAGCACCGAAGCGTGATATTCTGCTCGAATGGTGCGGTCATCGGCGTTGGGGCTTGCGCTCTTGGCACTGGCCTGCTCGGGAGAGGAGTTTGCATCCGAGGCGAGCGGTGGAGCCGCTGGGGCCGGAGGCGCGTCCGGCGGGAGCGCCGGAGGCGGCGGCGCGAGCGGCGGCACGGCAGGCGCCAGCGGGGCCGGAGGCGCAAGCGGCAGCACGGCCGGCGCCAGCGGCGGGGCCGGCGGCGCGAGCGGCGGCGGCACGGGTGGCAGCGGCGGCACGGGTGGTGGTGGCGGCACGGGCGGTGGCGGCGGCACGGGTGGTGGCGGCGGCACGGGTGGTGGCGGCGGCACGGGCGGTGGCGGCGGAACGACGTGGCCCGACTGCGGGAAGGTGAGCGGCCCGCCGCTGTTGCTCCACTCGACGTTGAACGACTACGCCTCGATCACCAACCTGTTCGTCGGCAACGGTAACGGCGACGCTTTCCCCAACGACGACTTCCACGGCGGCAAGTGCGAGTCCGGGATCATGATCGAGGCGCCGAACGAGCGCGTCGAGTTTCCGCTGAGCGGCAACATCGACTTCGTCAAAGGCACCATCGACTTCTGGTACGTGCCCAAAGCGGCGCACACGGACAACCTGGTCCACAACCTGTTCGCGACGAGCGGCTGGAGCGTGGTCGGTGAGGGTGGGATCAAGATCCGCAAGGCAGACTCGAGCAACTCCAACGAATTCACGGTGTACATCTACGATCCTGCTGGCGCGTTTCACAAGACGTCGGTGCCGAGCACGGCGTACTCGTTCGTGCCGAACAAGCCCGTGCGCATCACCGTGGCGTGGAGCCTTTCGAGCACACCCGGGGCACCGGCCGTGTCGGTCTTCTTCGACAAGGTCGAGGCGACCAAGTACGGGGCGCGCGCCACCCAGCCGATCGTGAAACCGATCGGCAACGCTTCAGGGAAGATCTTCGTGGGCGCGGACAAGGCCACCGACGCGACTCCGGCGAACGGCCTGATCGACGACATCAAGATCTACGGCGCGACACTGGCACCGAAGTAGGCATCGGCTCGCTCTCCCCGAGGGTGCGCGACACGACGTCGATCTCGACCGTGCGCTCGCGGGCGCGCTCAGCGCGCTCCCTTTGCTCCGCCTCGCGGCTCGCGATCAGCTCGCGCCCGCGGACCTCCCACCAGCGCGCGGCGTCGCGCCGGGTCCAGCGCTCCACGTCCCCGAGCTCGTCGAGCACGCCGACCAGCGCGGCCGCGGACGCCGGGCGCTTCGCGGGATCCTTGCTCAGGCAGGCCAGCACCACCGCCTCGAGCCCCGCGGGCAGCGGGCGACCGAGCCGAGAGCTCGGGGGCTGGGGCTGCGTGTGCAGGTGGTGGGCGCACACCTCGAGCAGCGTCTTCGCTTCGAAAACCGTGTGGCCAGTGAGCAAGAAGTACATGACCGCGCCCGCGGCGTAGATGTCGGCGCTCGATCCCTGCGCGCCCGTGGAGTCGATGCTCTCCGGCGCCAGGTAGTGCGGTGTGCCGATCACCGCGTTGGCGTGGGTCTCCGCCACGGCGCTCGGATCGCGCAGCTGCTTGGCGAGCCCGAAGTCCAGCACTTTGACGAAGTCCGAGAGCCCGCCGCGCTCGCACAGCATCAGGTTGGCCGGCTTGATGTCGCGGTGGATGAGGCCGACGGAGTGGGCCTCTGCCAGGGAGCCGAGCACCTGGCGCATCAGGAAGACGACGCGCCCCGGCGGCAGCGGTCCCTCGGCGCGGACCAGGTGCTCGAAGTCGATGCCGTCGATGTACTCCATCGCGTAGTAGAGGACGCCATCCGGAGTCCGCCCGTAGTCGTAGACGGCGATGGTGTTGGGGTGGGTCAGCTGACTGGTGAGCTGCACCTCGCGCTCGAAGCGCGCGAGCCCCGCGCTGTGGCCGTGCTCCTTGCGCAGGAGCTTGAGCGCCGTGGGACGCCGCAGCATGGCGTGGGAGGCGCGATAGACCACTCCCATGCCACCCTCGCCGAGCTTGCTCTCCAGCGTGTACTGCCCGAGCTGCTCCACCTTCGCGACCCGCCGGCGCAACCCCGCGATGGTCTGGGCGCCTTGAGCCACGACGGCGCCGAGCAGGCTGAGCAGGGCGCCGACCAAGAGCACGAACGAACGACCCGCGGAGCCGGGATCCGCGGTGCTGACGTCCAGCGTCCAGTTGCGGTCGGCGAAGGCGAACGACTTCTGAAAGCTGGCTCGAGCGCGGGCGGCCGGCCCTGCTTTCTCGTACAGGACGCGCTCCTCTGCCGGCGCCGAGTCCTGGTCGTAGAGAGTGAGCGCGTACCTCGCCGTGTCGTAATCCCTGAGCGCGCGCTCGACGACCGGGCGCAGGCGAAAGACCTCCACGCCCGCTCCGAGGTACTCGAGCGCGCCGCCGGCGCGGGTGCGGTGCACGGGTTGAAAGACGGCGATGGAGTGCACGCCGGGAGCGTCCTCGACCAGACGGATGCGCCCGGAGGCGACGGCGCGCCCCGAGCTCTTGGCCCGGTCGTACGGGTCGAGCCGGATCGGATCGGAGGCGATGTCGAAGCCGAGCGCCTTGGGCTCCGAGGGCTCCATGTAGAAGATCGGCACGTGCCTGGGCCGCGGTTTGGCCGGAACCATGGCTAGCGACGGGCCGACCTCGGTGAACTGGAAGTCCGCCACACCTTCGGCGCGCGCGCGCGCTTCCCACTTCGCGCGCTCGGCGCCCGGCACCTCCGGCAGCCACTCCAGGGCGTAGATGGCCGGGTGGCGCTTCAGCGTAGGTGCCACGAAGGCGCGGAACTCGCTGCGCGTGACCTCTTCGGAGCTGGCGAACAGCGCGGGCAAGGACTGCAAGGCCTCGAGCGGCACGTCCAGCCCGTTGACCAGCGCCGCGGAGACGTCGCTCGCCTTTCGCTCGAAGTCCGCCTGCCAGTCGGCCCGGGCCCGTTCGCGCGCCACCCAGAAGGCGGCCGCCGAGACGGCGAGCCCGGCCGCGAGCACGATCAGGCCCGGAGCGCGCCGCGCGAGCGGTGCAGTGCGTTCGGTGGTCGCCTCGGTCATGGCTCGGAGCGTCAGCCGCGGCGCATGCCCGAAGCGCGGACCTGGTGCTCGAGATCACTGAACCGCTGCGCGAGGGCCCGCACTAGAGCGCCCGTCCAGCCGTCGATGCCCAGCCCTTCGGCCAAGGTCTGCTTGTCGAGCACCATCAGCGTGACCTGATCCACGGCCACCACCGTTGCAGCGCGCGGCTCGTAGAGCAAGAGCGCCATCTCGCCGAAGACGTCGCCAGTGGTCATCGTGGCCAGGGTCTCCTCGGTGCCGTCGACGCTGCGATAGGCGCGGCAGGTCCCGCTGGCGATCATGTACGCGGCGTCGCCGACGTCGCCCTCGCGGATCACGATCTCCCCCGGTGCAAAGCTCTTGGTCGGCAAGTACAGGCCCCCGCGCAGGAAGCGCCGCACGTCGTTCATCAGCTCGCCCACACTCTGGTAGCGGTCGGCTGGCTTGGCGGCGATGGCGCGGGTCACGATCTGCCGGATGCGCTTGGCGATGGGCAGCGTGCCGATGGCCTCGTCGATGGGCACGGTCTGACCGGCGCGCGCGCGGGCCAGGATCTCATCGGGCGGGCGCAGCGGGCCGTAGGGCAAGCGTCCGCTCACCAGCAGGTACAGGATGGCGCCCAGGCCGAACACGTCGGTCTGCTCGTTCATCTCGTGCGGATTGCCCCGAGCCTGCTCGGGCGCCATGAAGGGCGGGGTGCCGACGGCGCCTTTGGCCTCCATCTGTGCGTTCGCGCCCGACGCGGGCTTGCTCCTGCTCAGGCGCGCCAGGCCCCAATCCATCACGTAGACCTGGCCGAAGTCGCCGACCATCACGTTGTCTGGCTTCAGATCGCGGTGGATTACCCCGCGGTCGTGCGCGTAGGCGATGGCCTCGCAGACCTTGAGGAAGATCTCCAGGCCTGCTTCCAGCCGCTCGCTCGTACCAGGCGGCCGTCGCGGGTCCTTGAGCCACTGCGTGAGCGAGACGCCCTTCACGAGCTTCATGGTGAAGTACGGCACGCCACCAGCGCCGAAGCCGAGCTCGTAGACCGGCACCACGTTCGGGTGCTCGAGCTGACCGGCGATCTGCGCCTCCGCCACGAAGCCGTCGCGGTAGAACGGGTGCTGCGCCAGCTCCTTGCTCAGGCGTTTGAGCGCGACCTTGCGCAAGAGGTAGCGGTCGAGCGCTGGGTGAATGCGGCCCGCGACTCCCCGCCCGAGCTCCGGCTGGATGAACAGGGCCTCCGGTGTGGGGACGCCCTCGCGCTGAATGAGCGCTGCATCCACCCCGTGCGCGCCAGCGACCGGAATCGCCTCGTCGACCTGGACCGGCTCGGACTCTGACGCCATGCGCGCCAGGCTATCCGAACTTCCTGCATCCGAGCTACCCTCGGGCATGGCACTGCCGCGCCTACAGCTGTTCGAGTTCAACGATCTCGATTGGGTCGGCTCGGACGTCCGGGACACCGTCGTCGAGTCCTTGAGCCGCGGCCTGTCGTGGGGGCGCACGCTCACGGGTCTGGTGGACCCCTTCGCGGAGTTTCTCGAGGCCGCGGGTACGGACAGCGTGCTCGACCTGTGCGCGGGCGCGGGCGGGCCGGCGCAGATCCTCACCCAGGAATTTCGGCGCGCGGGTCGCGAGCCGCCGGAGCTTTTGCTCACCGACCTGTTCCCGCGCGAGCGCGCCTGGCAGCGGCTCGTGGCGGAGGAGCCGAAGATCCAGGCGCACCTCGGCGCCATCGACGCTACCGCCATCCCGTCCGAGGTCGGCGCCGGACGCGCGCGCGCCATCATCAACGCCTTCCACCACTTCCCGCCGGTGCTCGCCCAAAGCATCCTGGCGGACGCCGTGCGCGCGCGAGCGCCCATCTGGGTGTCGGAGCCGTTCGAGCGCAACCCGCTCATGTTTCTCTCGTTCGCGCCGTTCGGCCTGGCGGCGCTGCTCGCGAACCCGGTGCTCACCCCCGAGCGCACGCTCGGCAAAGCCGTGCTCTCCTGGGGCGTCTTGCCGCTCACGCTGGGGATCAGCGCCTGGGACGGCTTCGTCAGCACGCTCCGCGTGTACGAGCACCCGGAGCTGCTCGAGATGGTTCGCCCGTTCGCCGCCGACTACCGCTGGGAGCTCGGCACGTATCGCTACGCGCTGGGCGGCAAGGGCTACTACTTCTGGGGCGTGCCCTTCTGACCCGCAGCTTTCAGCGCCTTGGCGTGCTCCGGGGCCGAGTATTGGCGCCAGCCCTCGCTCTTGAGCTGCTCGTAATACGCGACGTACGCGCTGGTGCACTCGCGCGGCGTGGGGAAGCTCTTCTTCTCCGACTTCGAGCCGCGCGTTCCGGTCAGGGTCTCCTGCATCACGTCGATGGCCTGGGGCCACTTGCGCAAGCAGAGTGAGCGGGCGCCGGCCTCGTCGATGAAGTAGCGCCAGGTGTTCGACGGATCGGTCGAGCAGTCCGGCCACTCTTCCAGCGCGGAGCCGCCGCGTGGGCGCTTGGCTGCGGGCTTTGGCTTGTCGGCCAGCGGTTTGGCGGCGACGATGCGCGCCGGATGCCCGGCCGCCTTCATGGCGGCCAGCGTGATGTTCACGCGCGACCGGTGCACCGTGCCGATGGCCCATTGGTCCGAGCCGGCGTCGAGGTTGAGCAGGACCACGCCCAGCGCCTCGACTCGCGCGGCGACGGCCTCGATGACGCGCTCGGTCGGTAGGTCGCTCAGGGTCTCGTAGTCCAGCGAGTCGGCCCAGGAGAAATCGAGCTTCGAGGGGGCCCTCAGCTTTCGCAGCTCTGCGATGACGACTGCCGCGGGGGCCTTGGGGTCGAGCAGCGCGACCCGCGCCTCGGCGGCGAGCCCGTCGATGAGTGCCAGGAAGGGCAGCTTGGGTACCGGCGCTGTGACGCCGCGGCGCGCGAGCTCCTTGGCGTGAGTCTTCGCGTATTTCTTTGGATCTTCGACGGCGAGCCGGACCCGCGCCCGCACCTTGGTCGCCTCGGGTGCCAGCGTCTCGGCGGCCTTGACGACGAGCTCGCCCTTGGACGGAACAGGGGGTCTCCCTGCCGCCGGCTTCGTCGCTGGCTTCTTCGTGCCGGCCGGCTGGTTCTTCGGCGTCGTCTTCTTCATGCGCAGTTTCCCGAGAGCCGACGCCACATGGCAGAGGCCGAGGCCCGGCGCAAGCTCCGATCACTGGCACTGGCCGCCGACGCAGCTCTGCCCGGTCGCGCATTGTTTACCGCAGGCACCGCAGTTGGCCGTGTCCGTCTGCAGATCCTTGCAGCCTGGCGGGCCCTTGCAGCAGACCTGGCCCGGCACACAGGCCGCGCCGCCGTTGCACGAGCAGACCTGGTTCGCGCCGACCTTTCTGCAGGCTTCGCCGGCCATGCACTCCGTGCCGGTGCAGGTGCAGCGTCCGTTCCCGTTGCAGGTGGCCGTCCCGCTGCCGCCGTCCTTGCATTGGTCGGGGCTGGTGCAGCGGCAGACCAGATTCGAGCAGGAGAAGCCGGTGGTGAAGCCCTGTGTGGTGCAGTTGTTCGCGCAGCTCCCGCAGTGCTGGTTGTCGCTCTTCGACAGATCCTGCTCGCAGCCGTTCGCGTTCTGGTTGTCGCAGTTGGCAAACACCCCGGTGCACTGGTCCACCTGACACACGGGTCCCGTTCCCCCGCACTTGGCGCTGGCGTTGGCCAGCGCGCAGGCCGCGCAGCTCGGGCCGCTGCAGCCCGTGGCCGGGTCCGTCACCTGCACGCAGCTCGTCCCGCAGAGCTTCTCGCCGTTCCCACAGCCACCACCGGTTCCGCCAGTGGCCGCGCCGCCGCTGCCGGCCGCGCCGCCGCTGGTGGTGCCGCCGCCGCTGGTGGTGCCGCCGCCGCTGGTGGTGCCACCGCCGCTGGTGGTGCCGCCGCCGCTGGTGGTGCCGCCGCCGCTGGTGGTGCCGCCGCCGCTGGTGGTGCCGCCGCCGCTGGTGGTGCCGCCGCCGCTGGTGGTGCCGCCGCCGCCGCCGCTCGTGCCCGCGCTCCCGCCGGAGCTCGTGCCGGCGCCACCGCCCGTGCCCGAGCTGTCGAACTGGCCGTAGTCGTAGGTGCAGGCGATGACGCCCGCGAGCGGTAGCACGAAGGCGAGCGAGCGCGAGACGAAGGTGTGTTTCTTCATCAGAACTGACCGCTGAGTGACGCGAACCCTGGCGCGACCCGCACCCGCATCGTCGCAGCTCGCTCGTTCTTCTTCGAGCTCCCGGACAAGAGGAAGAGCGTCGTGCCCGCGCCGATGCCGACGATCCCGACTGCGAGCCCGATATTGGCGACGGTCTGGTAGCGGCGTCCGGCGTCGATGTCGTCTTGCCGCCCTGGTCCGCAGCTCCCGTTGGTGCAGCTCGATTCCAGGTCGTCGAACTTGGACTTGTTCATCAGGCCGAAGACCGTGAACGTGGCCAGGCCCGCCACCCCGACCCCGCCCGCGACGTAGGCGTAGGGCCGGAGCGAGCTGGGCTTGCCCAGATCGTTCGTCGCAGCGGCACCGGACGCCGCCGGGGTCGGTGCTTCGGGTTTGGGCGTCGGCGACGGCTCGGACTCCGCGGGCAGGTCGAGCTGCACCTTCTCCGACTCACCTGCGGCCACGGAGAGCTCGCGGCGCACCGAGCGGCCGTCCGGCAACGCCGCCACCACGACCACGCTGCCCGGCGTGACCACGACGGGTGCCGCGTGCTCGAGCACCGTCAGCGTGCGGGGCCCGACGTTGATCTTCGCCTCCTTCAACGCGTCCGAGAGCACCAGCTCCACACGCCCGACCTTCGGCTCGAGCGAGGCGAGCTCGGCCTCGGCAGCCTTGAGCGTCGGCGCGTACTTCTCGTCGGCAGCCGCTGCGCTCTTGGCGTCGCTCACCGCGCCGACCAGCTCGTAGTAGGCGTCGTCGAGCTTGCCGAGGGCGGCCAGCGAGCGCGCGATCATCAGCCGCGAGTTCGGGCTAGCGACGATCTCGTAGGAGGCTCGGTAGGCCGTGATGGCCTCCGAGTAGCGCTTGGCGTCGAACAGGCCGTCGGCCGCCTCGAAGGTGCGTTGAGCCGCCTTCAGCTGCTCCTTGCTGGCCTTCTCGATGGGGACGCCAGCCGCAGCCGCCGCCTGGGCGACCAGCAGACCAACGGCCAGGAGCGTCACTGCCAGCCTGCGAGCCATGTCCGCAGACGATAGCACCCTGGCTCGATCAGATCCCCTTGGGCCGGAAGCCCTTCGGTTCTTTGGGCCTGGGCTCCGGTCGCTCGTCGCGGGGTCTGGGCCGCGCGGCAGAGGCGCTCGGCGCCGGTTCGGCGCTCGGCGCTGCGCTGGGCTCGACCGGGGGGCGCTCGGTGGCGCTGGGCTCCAGCGTCGGCGCGGTCGCGACGGGCCTCTCGACGCTGGGCGTGCTGGTCGCTGCGGGGGGCCCTGCCTCGCCCGAGCCGCCGGAGCGGGAGAGCACGGCGATCAGGATCGCGGCGACGCCGACCGCCACGACGATGAGCGGTGCGAAGCGCCGCAGACTCGACGGCTTTGCATGGATGGGCTCTTCCGGAACGCTGACGCCCGAGCTGGTGGACTCCCGCGCCGGTGGCTCGAGCTTCGCCGAAGCGGGCACGGGGGGCGGCGGCTTCGACGAGCCACGCTGGCTACCGATGCGCGGGGTCTCCTTCGCAGACAGACCTTCGGGTACGGGCAAGGCGACCGGCGTCAGCTTGCGGCGCGGCTTGGTGGGTGCCTCCTGTGTGGCAAAGGAGTCGAGCGAGGCGAGCGCCGGCATCACCACCGCGACCGGCGCATCCGGTGCCGCGGGCCGGGCGGTCGCGCGGGTCGACTCCGGCGAGAAGCTCAAGCGCCCCTCGCTCATCTGCGTCAGGGTGGCGCGCCGCGCTTCGAGAGTGTTCCGCGCCAGACGCTCCAAGGTCACGACCACCTGCTCCGGCGGCGCGATCAGATCCCGGGGTAGCTCGTCGAACGCCTCGCGGAAGGCCGAGAGCGACGGGAAGCGCTGCTCCGGATCCCGAAACAGCGCACGACCCACCAGCACGACCAGCGAGGAGGGCAGCGGCGCACCCTGCCGCGGCAGAGTGTCGAGCGGCGGAATGGGCCCTGACAACACCAGCCTGCGGAGCTCGGTCTCGGCTTCGGTGTCGCTCGGGGCCCGCGAGCGGAACAGCGGTCGATTCGCCAGCATCTCCCAGAGCAGCACGCCGAGGCTGTACACGTCCGCGCGCTCGTCGCGCCTCGGCGGGACGCCCAGCTGTTCCGGCGCGCGATACGGAAGAGCGGCGTAGCGGACGGCGGCGTCGCCCAGGGCTGCCAGGACCCCAGGCTCGGTCAGCATGGTCTCGCCGAAAGCTGCCACCGCCAGCCCGTCCGGGACCAGGCCCCCGAACGGTTCGGGCGCGCTCGGATCCTTCCCAAAGTGGTCGCGCGTCGCGATCAGCGCGTCCGCCGCGTCCCTCACGATGGCCAGCGCGGCGCCCGGCGGGATGGGGCTCTTGGCGTTGATGGCCTGCTTCATCAGCGCGGCGAGCGACTCGCCGTCCACGTGCTCGCTGACGATCACGAGCTCGTCATCGCGTTCGAGCACCTCGAGGACCGCGGCAACCTTGGGGTGTCGCAGCGAGCGCGCGCTCTCCGCGGCCCGCGCCGAGAGCTTGCGCAGGGCGGGCGCCGTGCCTCCGAAGCGGATCCGCCGAATGGAGACCACTCGGCCCTGCTCTGGCCCGTCGGTGGCGGCACCGGCCCAGAGCTCGCCCAACGGCCCCTGCCCGAGCGAGAGCGCCAGCTCGTAGCGTCCGATGTGGGCTGGTTCTGCGGGCGAGCTGGTCATGCTGGGCGCCAGCCCCCTAGGCTATCAGGCCGCGTCAAATGCCGCGCGGGCGAAAGCTCTCTCGGGGCTTGGCGGGGCGGCTCTGCGGGCGTGGCTCGCGCTTGCTCCCCTGGGGCTCGGCGCGAGGCGCTCCAGCGTCGGCGGCCTCGCTCGGGATTGGTGGTGGGTCGCTCCGAGCGCTCACGGTGGGCTCGGCGCTGGCACTTACGCTCACGGGCGCGACGCTATCCTCCGGCGTGGCGCTCGACACCGAACGCGGCGGTTCCTTCGGGCGCAACCAGATCACGGCCGCGCCGAGCACGAGCGCTGCAGCCAGCGCGCTGCTCAGCCACAGCCGCCGCCTCTGCCGCCCAGCCTGGCTCGCGGTCAGGCTCAGCCCCTCGACGGAGCTCGTGTTGGACTTCGCGCTCTCGGCGTCCACCCCCAGCGGGGAGGCGAGCGTGGCGCGCGGGTCCCTCGGGGGCCGATCGCTCGGGCCGACCACCATGGGCTGGAGCGAGGTAGGCGGCTCCGAAACGCGAGCGAGCCACCCGGCGCGCAACGAGACGTGAGCGGCGTCTTCGCTCACGCCTTGCCCCAGCAACCACTCTGCCAACGCGCTGCCGAGCTCCCGCGCGCTGCCGAAGCGGCGAGACGGGTCCTTGCTCAGACCGCGCTCGACGATGGACGCGAGCAGGTCGTCGCCGGCGCCGAACGCGCTCAGGCTCGGGCACTCGTCTTCGATGATCGCGCGCAGCACAGCGTGGTAGTTCTCACCGCTGAAGGGCAGCGTCGCGGTCATCAGCTCGAACAAGACCACGCACAGGGCCCAGAGATCCGTGCTCGCGCCGACCTCCGCGCCGCGGGCCTGCTCCGGCGACATGTACACCGGGCTGCCCATGATGGCGCCGTGGGTGGTGCGCCGAACGGCGATGGCTTCCGCCAGCGCGATGCCGAAGTCGAGGACCTTCGGCTGCATGCGCCCCCCCACGCGGGCCAAGAACACGTTCTCCGGCTTGATGTCGCGGTGGACGATGCCGGCCTCGTGCGCGACGCGCACGCCGTCGATGACCGGCAAGAGCAGCGACACGGCCTCGACCGATGGCACGCGCCCGCGGCGTGCCATGTGGTCGGCCAAGCTCTCCCCGTCGAGCAGCTCCATCGCCACGAAGGGATCCCCGCGTTCCGTTCGGCCGCAGTCGTGCACGCGCACCACGGCTGGGTGCTGCAAGCGCGCGAGCATGCGAGCTTCTGCCAAGAGCCGCTCGGCGGCGTGGGTTTCGGAGAGCTCGGGACGCAGGAGCTTGAGTGCGACGTGCACGTCGAGATCCACGTTGCGCGCGGCCCACACCGTACCCATGCCGCCCTCGTCGAGCTTGCGCACGAGCTGGTACTTGCCGGCGATGCGGTCTCCCGACCGGTAGCGTTCGCTGTCCGTCACCACTGACCCCCGACGAAGAAGGCGGCCGAAGCGCGCGGAGCATAGCGCAAACGCCGCCAAAAGCCCCAGGAACGGATGGCCAGGGCGGAGCCGGGGCCGGTTTGTGGCAAGCCACTGTCGGCATGCTGTTCGAGCTCTTCGTCATCCTGGCCCTGGTGCTGGTCAACGGACTCTTCGCCGGGGCCGAAATCGCGGTGGTGGGGGTGGACCGAATGCGCCTGAGCCAACTGGTCGAGGCCGGGGGCACGCGCGCCCGGGCCCTCGCGGCGCTGCGGGCTGGCCCGGAGCGCTTTTTCGCCACCGTGCAGATCGGGATCACCGTGGTAGGCGCCACGGCGGGCGCCTTCGGCGGCGCCACCTTCGCCCGGGACCTGACCCCCGTGCTGGCCCCGTTCGTTGGGGGTTACGCCGAGGAGGTCGCGCTCGGCGCCGTGGTGGTGCTGATCTCGTTTCTCTCGCTGGTGGGCGGCGAGCTGGTGCCGAAGTCGCTCGCCCTTCGCAGCCCCGAGCCTTACGCGCTGCTCGTGGCGCCGGTGTTGCTCTGGCTCTCGTCGGCGGCGCGCCCGCTGGTCTGGGTACTCACCGCTAGCTCCAACGCCGTGCTCAAGCGGTTCGGCGACAGCACCAGCTTCAGCGAGAGCCGCCTCTCACCCGAGGAGCTCCGCACCCTGGTCGAGGAGGCCGCCGAGTCCGGCACCCTGGACCCGCGCGTCGGAGAGATCGCCTCTCGTGCCCTCGACTTCGCCAAGCTCACCGCCGGACACGTGATGATCCCGCGCACGCGCGTCGTCGGCATCGAGCGCCGCGCTTCCACGGAGCAGATCCGGAACATCGTGCTCGAGCACGCGCACTCTCGGCTGCCGGTCTACGACACCGACCTCGACGTCGTCGTCGGCTACGTGCTCTACAAGGACCTCTTGCCGCTGGCCTGGGCAGGCAGGCTCCTGGTGCTCGAAGACCTGATCCGGCCGGCGTACGTCGTGGACGAAAGCATGGAGGCGTCTCAGCTCCTGCACGAGATGCGCGCGCGTCACGTGCAGCTGGCCGTGGTGCTCGCGGCGGAAGGCGGGACGGCGGGCATCGTCACGTTCGACGACCTGGTGGAGGAGCTGGTGGGCGACGTGTTCGGCGAGCTGCACCGCACCGCCCCCGACTCGATGAAGCCCGCCGCCGACGGCTCGATCGTCGTGCTGGCGGAGGTGCCGACCCGGGACCTGAACCGGAGCTTCGACCTGGCCCTCCCCGAAGGCGAAGGCTGGTCCACTCTGGGAGGCTTGTGCCTACGGGAGGCCGGTCGGGTGCCGCTGCCCGGCGAGTGCCTGACCCTCGAGGACGGCACCCAGCTCTTCATCGAGGAAGCGTCCGAGCGCGCCGTGGAGCGGGTCCGGGTCGTGCCGCCCAAACCGGCGCAGTGATTGCCGGACGGGCCACCCGGTCCGAACGGACTGCGGGCTCCATCCAGACGATTCGCGGGTCTTTGTTGGTGGCACGCTCGATGCTCGGTGTGCCCGCATGGCACTCGTGCGCGCTGGGTTCGGGCTGGCTCTGATCCTCGTGGCGGCCACCGCCGGGGCCTGGACCCCGAAGCCCGTGGCCAACGATCCCCTGGTGCGCATGCCCGGTACGCAGCCCATCCAGGGCGTCCTGCTCGAGGCCCCCAACAAGTGCCTGAACTGTCACGACGCCTATGACCCGAAGGTGAACATCGGCGCGCACTGGCGCGGTTCGATGATGTCCCAGGCGATGCGTGACCCGATCTTCCTCGCCACCTTCACGGTGGCGTTGCAGGACTCGATCTGGGCCCTGGGCAACGCCAACGCCGGCGACCTGTGCTTGCGCTGTCACACCCCGGACGGCTGGCTCGCCGGACGCTCGGATCCGCCCAACGGCAGCCTGCTCACCAGCGGCGATTTCGACGGCGTCACCTGCGACAGCTGCCACCGCATGGTGGACCCGTACTTCGAGCAGACGTTCGCCGGGACGCGCGAGGGCAACGACTGGCTGGGCTACTGGGACGAGACCAACCTGACGGCTCGACCCTCCGCGACCGAAGCGCAGACCACGCGCCTGGCCGACCGCGTGCAGGTGGGCCCGCTGACGTTCTTCAACGGCAAGCCCTTCTACGACACGTCGAGCTGGCTGCCGGTGATCGCCGCCTGGAACGAGAACGGCTCCGGTCAGTTCGTGATGAGCGCGATCAACGACAAGCGCGCCTCCTTCGCCGACACGAACGAGAAACACGGGCGCCTCTACAGCCGCTACCACAAGAGCCGCTACATGTGCGGCGTGTGCCACGACGTGTCCAACTCGGTGATGGCCAACCTGGCCTTCGCCAGCACGCCTCCCGGGAACGGCACGACCGTGCTCCCGACCGAGCAGAACCCGGCGTACGCTTACGCGCACGTCGAGCGCACGTTCAGCGAGTTCATGCTGAGCGACTTCGGCAACGGAGCAGGCGCACCGGGCAGCGGGGCGTTCGCTCCCAACGTGTTCAAGACCTCGCGACCCGGGAACGCCATCGCGACCTGCCAGGACTGCCACATGCCCGACGCGGTCGGCGCCGGCTGCGACAAGCCAGGCACGCCGATCCGCCCGACCGGCAGCCAGGAGCACCCGAAGAGCGGCCAGCCGCTGCACGACCTGACCGGCGGCAACACGCTGATGCCGTGGCTCCTATCGAGCGCCGTGGCGGGCTCCAGCAACTACGACGCGACCAACGCCACGCTGCTGAACCAGGGCTTCAACGTGCTCACGCTGAGCATGACGCTGGGGCAGCCGCCGGACCCCGCTGCGCTCCTCGCGGGCATCGTGCGCGCGACCCAGAGCCTGCAGCGCGCGGCTAGCATCGAGAACGTCAGCTACGGCGCCGGGACCGGCGCCCTCGGCTTCCGCATCCGAAACCACACCGGACACAAGCTCATCTCCGGCTACCCCGAAGGCCGGCGCATGTTCGTGAGCATCCGCGGCTACGTCGGCGGCAACGTGGTGTCGGCAGTGAACCCGTACGACGCGACGGCGGCCACCTTGAAGGGGCTACCCGGTTCGCCGAACAGCCCACCCCTCGGCAGCGGCGAGTCCTACGCCGACGCGTTGGTCTACGAGGCCAAGCTCCAGAGCACGCTCACCGGCGAGAGCCACACCTTCCACTTCGCGCTGGCCACCGGTCGGGCCAAGGACAATCGCATCCCGCCGCGCGGCTTCCGCATCGCGCAGGCGAGCGCCCGGCTCGCGGAGCCGGTGTGGAACGGCGTCTCCACGCCGAGCTACTTCAGCGCCGCGGAGTACGGCGGTGGCTACGACGACGTTGCCCTGACGCTGCCGCAGAACCTGGATGGCGTCGAGGTCAGCCTCTACTACCAGTCCACCAGCCGCGAGTACGTCGAGTTCTTGCGCAACGAGATCAAAGGCAACAGCGTCAAGACGCTGGCCTCGCCGACCCCGTCCGGAGAGCCGCAGGCGTACATCGTTCAAACCGATCCCTATTTCGCCAAGCTCAAGGCCTGGGGCGACACGATCTGGCAGCTCTGGGACCACAACAAGAGCGTGCCGGGCGCGGCCCCGATCCTGATGGCGCAGGCGGTGTGGGGCACCGTTGCCAACCCCTGCGCCGGCGCCGGATCCAACGGCACGCCCTGCAACGACGGCAGCCTGTGTACGACGAACGACCTGTGCGCCAGCGGCGTCTGCGTCGGAACGGTCGTGCCCTGCACGGGGCTCGATCAGTGCCACCTGCCGGGAGCCTGCGATCCCACTACCGGTGCGTGTTCGAACCCGGCCAAGGCCAATGGCACCGCGTGCTCGGACAACGACGCCTGCACGCTCACGGATACCTGTCAGAGCGGCGCGTGTGTCTCAGCCGGCAACGTGACCTGCGTCGCGCTCGACCAGTGTCACCTCGCGGGCGTGTGCGATCCGGCGACCGGCCTGTGCTCGAACCCGGCGAAGCCGGACGGTTCGGCGTGTGGCGGAGGGAGCTGCGTGGCCGGGATCTGCGTCGCGACGGACGCCGGCAGCGGCGGCAGCGGTGGCACAGGAGCGAGCGGTGGCACAGGAGCGAGCGGTGGCACAGGAGCGAGCGGCGGCGCGAGCAGCGGCGGTGCAGCCGGAAGCGGCGGCGCGAGCAGCGGCGGCGCGGCGGGCAGCGGCGGCGCGAGCACTGGCGGCGCGGCGGGCAGCGTTGGCGTAGCCGGAAGCGGCGGCGCAGCCGGAGGCGGCGGCGCGAGCAGCGGAGGCGCGGCGGGCAGCGGCGGCACGGCGGGCAGCGGCGGTGCGAGCACCGGCGGAGCTGGCGGGGCACCGAGCGGTGGCAACGGCGGCACCGCAGCCACCGGCGGGGCTCCCGACGGCGGTCCGAGCACCGGCGGTCAGGCGCCGGCGAGCGGTGACGACGGCGGTTGTGGCTGCCGGATGCGCCCAACGCCGCGCTCGGATGCCTGGCTGCTGTTGGCGATGGCGCTGGGCTTGGGCCTGCGCCGCCGCACCCGCTGACTCAGCGCACCCTGGCGCGCAGCCCGTAGTGGTCGGACAGGCTCATGCTCTGGGGTTTGCCCTCTACGCTGACGGTCGCAGGCGTGTTGGCGAAGACTGCGATGTCTCGCGCCTCGAGCCCGCGCACCAGCACGTGATCGATCAGCCGCGGCGAGGACGTATCGGACCGGAAGCTGTTGTCTGGGCACAGCGTGCACGGCGGCGCTTCGGCCTGGAGCGCGGGGCACTCGAGACCCGACTCGAGCAGCGGCGTGAAGTGCGCCGGCCACTCTCCGCTCAGCCCCGCCTGCTCCGGTCCGGTGTTCAAGTCGCCGAGCACGAGCACTGGTCCCGAGGGCGCCTTGGCTTGGATGTAGGCGAGGAGCTCGGCGACCTGTTGGGCGTGCTCGCCTTCCCAGCTGCCGTGGGGCCCCTGGTAGCCGATGCCGTCGAGCTCGGAGCCGAAGTGCGTGCAGAACACGTGCACCGGCTCGCCGCTCGGTCGCGGCAGCTTCGCGTACAGCACCGCGGCGCGCACGAAGTATGCGCTGAGCGCCAGGGAGTCCGTCTCGAGCGGTTCGGTGCGCAGCAAGAGCCCCGGATCGTGCTCGCCCCCGTAGAGCGCCGTGTCGCCGCCACCTGCGCTCGGGTCCACGCAGGCTGCGTACAGCTCGTCCACGGGCTTCGCGATGTTCTGGATCAAGCAGTCGGCGCAGCCGCCGCTCAGCGAGTTGGTCTCTGCGCTGCACTTGTCGAGCGCGCAGCCCAAGAGCTCCGACCCGGAGGCGGTCGAGCACTCGACCTTGACGCAGTCGAGCAACGGGCCCGCTTCGGCCGCCGTGCACTTCGGCTCGTCACCCGGATTCGGTGGTCGGCGCACGGCGTGGGGCAGCTCCGCGGCGACGGTGGCGACCAGGTTCTGCCAGTGGTCGCCGAGCCAGTACTCTTGCACGCAGAGCACGTCCAGGCTGGCCGCCTCGCTGGCGAGGGCTGCCGCCACCACCGGCTCGCGTTCGGTCACCCAGTCCTCGTAGTGGAGCGCGAGCCCGGAGTTGAAGGTTCCGACGCGGAGCTCGCTCGCGGTGACCTCCTCCGGCTCGGCATCGCCGCAGCCCGGTGCCAGAAGCGACAAGAGCAACATCCCGAATCCCAGCTGGTGCGTTCGCATGCCGCCCGAGGTGTGCATTCGCCGTGCCACGGCCAATTTGCCCAGATCGCGACCTCGACCGTGCAGCGCGCCGCACAGGTGTGCGCTCAGCGCGCGCGCTTGGCTCGAGCCCTGGGCTCGGCGCCCTGGGTCTTCGCCAAGGGCGGGGCGGCGTCCGCCGAGGCCAAGGGCGGCTCGCCCGCCGCCGGAGGCGGCGCGGCCAGTCGGAGCGAGATCTCCTCGCGCGCGTCCTCCCCGAGCTCGGGGCAGAGCAGCAGGATGCGGCCGAGGAGGTTGCCGGTCTCGAAGTAGCTGGCCGCGCACTCCGCGTGGATGAAGCCGATGGGCTCCATCCGGCCCTCGTCGAAGATGCCGAGGGACAGCCGCCAAGCGCCGCTCTCGATCAGCTGCCGGCAAGAGCGGCAGCGGGCCCGTCCCGAGGGCGAGCGCTCCGCGCGGAGGAGCCGCGTCGTGCGCGGGTGCGCCACGCCGACTTCTGCCACTTGCTCGAGCCGAGCGCGGTCGGGGACCCGCTCGGAGAGCAACGGCAGGATCTTCTCGCTGCGCATGCAGGCGGCGCAGACCAGGTGAAACCAGAAGGTCGCGTCGCCCTCGCCGAACGGGTTCGGCAGGACCTCGCCGAAGCGCAGCTCGCCCTTCTCGATCTTCTCACCGCAGCCGCGACAGCGAGCGCGCGCGCTGGTCGCCGGTTCGAGCAGATCCGCCACGCGCGAAATTGAACGGCGCTCGAGCGGCGCCGGTCAACAAAGCGTCACGCGCCGTCGCACGGGCCGAATCCTTCCATTCGACCCGTGCGAGCTCTGGGCGCAGGTGCGCCGCGCTCAGTTGCAGTAGAACTGGCCGCCGATGCAGTAGCAGGTCGTGTTGCCGTAGCTGCACGCGGTGGTCTGCGGCAGCGTGCAGCTCGCGCCGGGGTTCGGCTCCTGGCCCGGACAACCGTTCGGGTTCGGCGCGTTGCAGTTCCAGTCGCCGCCGAAGCAGGAACAGAACGTCGTGCCGTAGGTGCACTGCAGGCCGGACTGCTGCGACGTGCACTGGGAGTTGTCGGCCGGCGCCGTTCCCGGGCAGGTCGGGCAGTTCCAGGTCTGGCCGAAGCACAGGCATTTGTCGGCGCCGTAGGTGCAGCGCGAGCCGCCCCCCTGGCACTGCGAGTCCTCGGCCGGCTTGGTCGCGGGGCATTGGTTGCACTGCCAGTCCGGCCCGCCTTGGCCCACGACGCAGGTGCACTGCTCGTTGCCGTACGGACAGTTCAAGCCCACCGAGGTGCAGTTCTGGCCGTCTTGCGGTGCCTGACCCGGACAGGTTCCTGGTGCGCCACCAGTTCCCGCGCCGCCAGTTCCCGCGCCACCGGTTCCCGCGCCGCCCGCGCCCGCGGTGCCGCCGCCCGCGCCCGCGGTGCCGCCGCCCGCGCCCGCGGTGCCGCCGCCCGCGCCCGCGGTGCCGCCGCCCGCGCCCGCGGTGCCGCCTCCGCTGCCGCCGGTCGACGCGCCACCCGACGAGCTGCCGCCGGTCGACGCGCCACCCGACGAGCTGCCGCCGGTGCTGCTGGACTCCTTCTCGTCGTCGCCGCCGCAGGCGCCGACCAAGACCACCGCGCTGATCACACACAAACCGCCAAGGATTGTTCGCATAGCCATTTTTCGCCCTCGCCTGCGCTCACGGTAGCATGGGATAGGTGCGTTCCAATGCGCTTCGCCTGGATTGGCCTCGCCGTGGTCTCTGCTTCAGCCTGCGCGTCGGACGCCAGCTCGACCGCCGGTAGTACCGCCAGCGGTGGATCGGCAGGCGCTGAGGGAGGCAGCGGGGGCCAGACCATCGGTCAAGGTGGTAGTCCCGCCGACACCGGCACCGACGCGCCCGCCTGCCAGCTCCAGAAGCCGTACTCGTCTCAGGACGCGGCCTGCAACGCGTGTGCGGAGGCGGAGTGCTGCGCTCTGATCAACGTCTGCTACTCCGACCCCGACTGCGACGACGGCTACGTGAACTGCATCCTCGCCTGCGCGCTCTTGCCGGGCGACGCGGGCGACGCGGGAGTCGAGAGCTGCATCGCGGACTGCGCGGCGCAGCACCCGGCCGGCAGAGACGAATACGACGCCGCCATCGGCTGCGCGGACGCCAAGTGCGCGGGTTCGTGCAGCTAGCTCACCGACGGCGTCGTCGCAGCACCGCGAGGCCCGCCAGAGCCAGGGCGAGCCAGGCGCTCGAGCCGCTGCTCGAGCGCGACACGCCGCAGCCGCCGGAGCTGCCGGAGTCGCTGGTCTGCTGGGGATTGCCGCCGCTTCCCGCGCTGGTGCCGCCGCCACCCGCGGGTGCGCCGCCGACCGCGCCGGCTCCGCTGCTGCCGCCGCCTGCCGGGGGAGCGCCACCGGCGCCGGCGCTACCGCCGCTGCCGCCGCTACCAGTCGCGCAATGGTTGCTGCAGGCGCTCGTGCACGAGCTGTTGCACACGCAATACGCGACCGACTCGTAGGCGTCCCAGCCCAGCGCGTTGGTCGTCTTGCAGTCGGCCAGGCAGGCGGCGTCGGTGCAGGCATCGGCGCAAGCGAGCGCGGCCTTGCAGGCGTTGGTGCCCAAGCAGTCCGACACCACCGTCGGGCACTCGCTGTTGCGGCACGTCTCGCAGGCGGTGCCACCGCCGAGCGGAGCGCACGCCTTCACCGGCTGGGTGAACATCGGGAAGCTCATGTCCTGGCAGACGTACCCCGTGGGACACGAGCTCGAGGTGCAGAAGTCGGTGCAGTAGCCGGCCGGCGCGCACAAGAACGACTGGCACTGCGCTCCGGTCGTGCACGGGCCCTCGCCGGTGGCCTTGGGAACGATGGGCGTGCCCGTGCCGGTCTCGAGCGTGGGCGAGGCGGCCGCGGCGGCGAAGGCCTGGTTGATCAGATCCTTGTGGTAGTCCAGGCGCACGTATTTGGCGGTGGCGTTCGGATCGGTGCATTTGGACACGCGTGACGCGATGCCGATCACGGCGCCGCCCGCCGACAAGATCGGGCCGCCGGAGTCCCCCGAGCAGACCGCCTGTCCCGTGGCCAGCTCGCCTTCGCCGGTGAGCTCGTTCCAGTCCTTGCCCACGCTCCGCACCGGCACGTTGGCGCGCATGCGCCGCTTGCCGGAGCCCTGGGAGTTGTCGTTGATGGCGCCGTAGCCGACCGCGGTCACCAGCTCGCCGATCTGCGGCGGGTAGTCGCGGCGAATCTTCAGCGGCGGGGCGCTGGTCACCGCCTTGTTGAGCACCAGGAGCGCGATGTCGTTGTTGCAGAGGTTCTTGCTCTGCACCGTGAAGAGCTGCGCGCCCACGGCCACCGGCGTGCCCCAGAACTGCGGGCTCTGACCCGTGAACACCTTCAAGTTCGCCGCGGCGTAGTTGTTGCCGACGTGGTCGCCGTTGGTCGAGTTGCCGTTGATGTCGCAGCCGATGCCCTGGGTGACGTTCTGCGCGACGCAATGGCGCGCCGTGAGCACCAGGTTCGGCGCGATCAGCGAGGCCGTACACGAGCCGCCCGGGTTGGCGAGCATGACGACGTTGGTGTGCGTCGTGTCGTCCACGCCGCCGACGATCTCACCGGAGGTCGTGGCCGGATCGGGCTCGGCGGGGCGTTCGCCCGAGCAGGCCGCGAGGATGAAGGAGAGCCCAAGCAAGCGAACGTGTCGGTTCATCGTGGGTACCGCTCGAGAAAGGACGACTCCCCCCGGACTCGTGCAGTGTCGCATCAAGCACCGCCTGCAACCAGGTAGGTAGGTTGCGCACCTTGGCGCCATTTCGTCCGCGGTATCCGAGCTGCGCTACCATGCGAGATCGTCATGGCGAAAACCTCGCGAATCCGCGCGCGCGTCACCGGTTGCCTGGTCATCGCCGCGCTGCTCGGCGCGCCCGCGGGCCCGGCCTGGGCGGCACCCACCAAGCAAGAGCTCGCGAAGGCGCGCGCTCGCTTCCAGCAGGCGACGGAGCTGGAGCAGGCCGGCAACTACACGCAGGCGCTCGAGGCCTTCCGTGAAGTGGGGCAGGTGCGCATGACGCCGCAGGTGCGCTACCACATCGGCTTCTGCGAAGAGAAGCTGGGCAAGCTCTTGACCGCGCTCGGGGGCTACGAGCTCGCGATGCAGGAAGCCGCCAGCGTGGACCCGAGCTTCGTGAGGGAGGTCGAGGAGCGCATCGTGCAGCTCAAGGCGCGCATCCCCAAGCTCACGGTCACGCGTGGCAAGAGCGCCACCAGCGGGCGCATCGAGATCGACGGCGTCTCCGTCGGCGAGAACAGCCTGGGCAGCCCGATGCCGTTCGATCCGGGGCCGCACCTGGTCGAGGTGAAGCTGGGTGAGACGACCCGCTTCTCCGAGACCGTCAGCCTGGCGGAAGGCGACGCCAAGGAGCTGGTGATCGAGTTCCCCGCGGAAGCCCCGGCTCCCGCGGGCGCCGTCGAGAAGCCGGCCGAGAAGGATCAGGGACCGGCGAAGAAGTCCGGCGGCGCGCTGCCCTGGATCATCGGTGGCGTCGGCGTCGCGGGCCTGGCCGCTGGAGGAGTGTTCTTCCTGATGAAGCAGGGCAAGGTGAGCGAGCTCGAGGACGCTTGCGGCCCGGGTGGCAACAGCTGCCCGCCGGAGAAGCAGAGCACCTATGACGACGCCAAGACCTACAACACGCTGTCCATGGTCGGCGTGGGCGTGGGCGTGGTCGGCGTCGGGATCGCAGCCACGATGCTGCTGACCCAGAAGTCGTCGGCTCCCAAGGCCGGCTACTACGTAGCGCCCGCAGTCGGTCCGGGCAGCGGTGGCGTGGCCGCTTTCGGCCGCTTCTGACTCCGGTGTCTTTCTACGCCCCGAGTTCGCCGCCACGCCCGGCATTCTTCAGGGTTCTTGTCGGGACGCTGACAGGACACGTCCGGCGACAACTCCCACCTGGCGGGGGGAGTGCGCCGGCCTCGCCGGCATTCTCGTGGGTCTCGGCCTCAGTGGCGGATCGCGATCTGCTCACGCCAAGACAGCGAAAGTCGAGTCTGAGTCAGTTGCAGGTGCCGCTGGACAGCGACAGGTCGTCGATGTTCCAGCCGCTCATGATCCAGGCCAGGAAGTTCCCCGACTTGCCGGTCTTGTGGCTGAAGCGCACGCGGAAGTTGGCGTTCTTGTGCGCGGTGACGTCGTACTCGTGACGGGTCCAGGAGTTGTCGGTGATTAGGACCTTGCCGGAGGTCGCGTTCGTCCACAAGACGACCCAGCTCGAGCCGTTGTAGACCTCGACGGTGTCCGTCACGAACGGATCCCAGTCGATGTTGAGCCAGCGCCAGAAGGTGAGCCTCACGGTCCCCGACGCGGCGCTCAGGTTGATCACCGGGCTCGTGATGTAGTTCGGCCCGTTGATGGGGTTGGCGTAGTTGCCCCCGAGCACGATGCCGGCCACGCCGTTGTCGCTGGTAGTGGAGTGGTCGCTCGCCGGGTCCGGGAAGCCCTGCTGCTGGCCGGTGCCGGCGGAGGTCGGCCCGATGGCCCACTCGCCTTGCAGCGTCCAACCCTTGGCATTGTCCGAGAAGTCTTCCGAGAAGTAGATGGTGCCGCCGCTGCACGCGCTGGAGGCGCAGCCGCAGGTCCCGTCCGAGCCGCACTTGGTGCCGCAGCCGCCGCAGGCGTTGGGGTTGGTCGCGGTGTTCGCCTCGCAACCGTTGGCCCCGTTTAGATCGCAGTCGAGAGTGCCGGAGCCGCAGCTGGCACAGACCGAGTTGTTGCAGTACTGGTTCGCGCCGCAGGCGTTGGAGCAGCTGCCGCACTTGTTGTGACTCGTATTGAGGTTCGTCTCGCAGCCGTTTCCGGCATTCCCGTCGCAGTCGGCGAAGCCGGAGGGGCAGGCCGAGATGCACGACCCGCCCACGCAGTTCGGGGTGGCCGGAGGGCAGGTCGTGCCGCACGCGCTACAGTTCTGCGAGTTGTTCGTGAGGTTGACCTCGCAGCCGTCGATGCGCGGGTTGCTGTTGCAGTCCGCGTAGCCGCCGTTGCAGGCGATGGAGCAGTTGCCGCCGCTGCACGACGGCGTGCCGTTGTTCGGGCTGCACGCCGAGCCGCAGCCGCCGCAGTTCGGTACCGAGGTGTTGACGTTGATCTCGCAGCCGTCCGCGTTCAGTCCGTTGCAGTTGCCGAACCCGGTCAGACAGGTAGCCACCGTGCACTGGCCCGTGTCGCAGCTCGGGGTGGCGTTCGGCAACGCGCAGTAGGAGCCGCAGGCGCCGCAGTTCTCCAGCGTGTTCAGCGGGGTCTCGCAGCCGTTCTTCGGATCGCCGTCGCAGTTGCCCCAGCCGGTGGCGCAGACGGGCGTGCACACGGCTGCGATGCAGCTGGTCGAGCCGTGGGCGTTCGTGCACGCGATCCCGCAGCCGCCGCAGTTGGCAGTCGAGGTGTTGGTGTTGGTCTCGCAGTCCGCGGGGTTCGAGTCGCAGTTGGCGGTCGGCGGCGCGCAGCCGGAGAGCACGCAGCTGCCGTTCTGGCAGACCTGGCCGGTGCTGCATGCGTTGCCACAGGTGCCGCAGTGTTGCGGGTCGGTGTTGCTGTTCTTCTCGCAGCCGTTGGCCGCCTGTAGGTCGCAGTCCTTCCAGGGCGCGGCGCAGGAGCTCAAGGTGCATATGCCGGAGTTGCAGGTGCCCGCCCCGTTCGGGAAATCGCACTTGTTGCCGCAGCCGCCGCAGTGGTCGCTGCTGGTCAAGGTGTTGATTTCGCAGCCGTTGGCCGAGGCCTTGTCGCAGTCGGCGAAGCCGGCCACACAGCTGCCGACCGCACAGGCGCCGTCCTTGCAGATCTCGTTGCTGTTGAGCAGGTCGCACACCAGGTTGCAGGTGCCGCAGTTGCCGACGCTGGTCTGCAGGTTCACCTCGCAGCCGTTGGCCGGGTTGCTGTCGCAGCTCTCGAAGCCGGGCTTGCAGGCGCCCGTGCCGCAGTTGCCGTTGACGCAGGTCGCCGCGGCGTTCGCCGGCTCCGGGCAGGCGTTGTTGCACGCGCCACAGTGGAGCGGGTCTACCCCGGGGGTCGTCTCGCAGCCGTCGCTGGCGTTGCCGTTGCAGTCCGCCAGGCCGAGGTCGCACTTGTCCACCTTGCACACGCCGGCCTCGCACTTGCCGCTGCCCCCGACGGGCTTGCAGGGCGTCTCGCAGGCGCCGCAGTGATCGACGTTCGAGCTCGGGTTCACGCACTCCTTGGCGCAGCACTCGAAGCTGCTCGGGCAGGTGGCCGAGGTCGCGCACCCCGGGATGCAGCTGCCGCTCGCCGTGTCGCACACCGTGCCCAGCGGGCACTCAGGGTCTGCGCTGCAGCCGACGCACAAGTTCTTGCTGGTGTCACAGGTGAGAGTCGTGGCGGCGTCAGCGGGCGCCGCGTCCGGATCACCGGCGTCGCCGCCGGCGCTGGCGTCCGGAGCCAGGCCGGCGCAATCCTCGTCGTCGTTGCAGCCGATCTTGCACACCGTGCCGGCGCAGTAGGTGCCCTTCGGGCAATTGTCGCTCGCCGGCAGGCACTCCACGCACTTGCTGTTCGGGATGTCGCAAACGGGGAGCGTGGGAGTGGCTGCGCAGTCGGCGTTCGAGGTGCAGCCGGTCGGACCGCTGTCGCCATCCGTGGTCACGTCGTTGCCGGAATCGCCCGCGCTCCCGCCGGTGCTGCCGCCGGCGCCCGAGGCGCCGCCCGTCGCCGCACCACCGTCCGTTCCGCCTGTTCCATCTTGAAACCCGAACTCGGGCACGCCGCACGCGGAGAAGTAGAAGGTAACCGCTCCGCCCACCAGTGCGCCCCGGAGAACGCGCGCAAAAGACCGCATGATGATCCGAAAACTATCACGCCAGGGGGTGAGGGTCGGGTCAAACCGGCGGCCCACTCGGGCCCACCTCTCCACACCTCAGACTCGGGGTCGCCCCCTCGGCAAACAGCGGTTGGCGACGATTCCCAACTGCGCGATCTGCTCACGCCAAGACAGCGAGGGTCTCCCTAGAATCCCGGATCGTGCTTCCAGCCGGTCGTGGGCTTGGTCGTGGGCGCAGGCTTGGCCGTGGGCGCGGCCTTCGGTGCGACGGCGCTGCCGGTGTTGCGCGGGCGTTTGCTCGTCGTCGGCTCGGCCTCCGCGGTCGCGGCGGGCGCGGGCTCGGCGCTCGCGACCGGCTCGGCGGTGGCGACGACGCTGGGTTCGGGTGCCGGCGACGCGGCGGTGGGTTGCTCGGTGGGAGCCGCCGCAGGCTCTGCTGCCGGCGCCTCCGGCTTGCGCGTCAGCAAGAACACGAGCCCGCCCAACAGCGCGACGGCCACCACGCTCGCGCCCGCGAACAGCGGCCATCGGCTCTTCTTCGGCAGCTCGGCCGGGGTGAGCTCGATCCCCTCGCCGGGGGTGGGGGCCAGGGCGCGCGAGCCTGTCGGCTCGACCGAATCCGGCATCGACGGCGGCCTCGCGATGCCGCTGACGCCGCTCAGCTCCGCCGTCGTCGTGGAAGCGGACACGCCGGAGACGCCGCTGCCGGCGGTCTGCATGGACGGCGGGGGCTGAGAGTCGAGCAGCTCGCGCAGCGTCTGCCCGGGGACTGGGGCGGCGGCGGCGCGTTTGTCGGCGGTCTCGAGCGCGGCGGCGAGCGCGCGTGCCTGCTGCTCGCGGCGCTCGCCGAACAGGCTGCGCACGAACGAGGCCGCCTCCTCGTCGGTGCTCGCCCGCAGGTTGCGCGGCAACGCCTGGTCGAGGGCGCGCGCGAAGTCGTTGGCGGTCGGGTAGCGCTTGGCTGGATCCTTCGCCAGCGCCTGCATCACCACGCGCTCGAGCATCATCGGGTAGGTGGGGACCAGCCGATGCGGGTTCACCGCCGGCTTGGGATCGCAGATCCGGTACAGCGTGGCCGCCTCGTTCTCCTGCCGGAACGGGTGCTTGCCAGTCGTGAGCAGGTAGAGCACCACGCCCATCGCGAACACGTCCACGCGACGATCGATGGTCTTGGCCTTGATCTGCTCGGGCGCCATGTAGGCGACCTTGCCTTTGACCTGACCCGCGCTGGTGGAGCCATCGCCGTGGGCCGTGGCCTTTGCCACGCCGAAGTCCACGACCTTGGCCACGCCGTCGTAGGTGACCAGGATGTTCTGCGGCGACACGTCGCGGTGCACCAGGCCGACCAGCTGCCCCTTCGCATCGCGCAGCTCGTGCGCGGCGTGCAACCCGGCGCAGGCTTGCATCACGATGCGGACGGCGACCGGCAGCGGAATCCCGCCGGACTGCTTCGCCTCCTTCATCAGTTGGTGGAGCGGGATCCCGTCGATCCACTCCATCACCATGAAGAGCACGCCGTCCTGCTCGCCGAGGTCCAGCGTCTCCACCACGTGGGGGTGTCGGACCTGAGAGGCGAGCGACGCCTCGTCGAGGAACATCTGCTCGAACTGGGCGTCCTCGCTCAGCTTGGGCAGCATGGTCTTGACCGCGACGATCTTCTGGAAGCCGCGCGTTCCCTTGAGCCGCGCGGCCCAGACCATGGCCATGCCGCCGCTGGCGATGGGCAAGAGCAGCTCGTAGCGGCCCAGCACGTGTCCCGCGCCGACGTCACCGGCGAAGGTTGCGCTGCTGGGGACCGTCACGGCGGACACTCGACTCCAAAGTGTCGCAGACCGAGACGCAGTGCTCAACTAATCGCGGTCAGGTGTGAGCCACACACAGCCACCCACTTCAGGCCACCTTGAGCGCGCTCAGACCACCAGCCGAAGCCCAGCCGGGAGCTCCTCACCGAAGAACTCCGCGCGCTCGCGGTCTTCCACCGGAAGCACCTCGCGTACCGCCCGGACCCAGTCTGAATCTGCGTTCACCTTTTCGAGTGCCTGCGCCACGCGCTCGCGGAGCTCGCCGCTGACGTCGCGCGTGCGGTCGCCCGTCGCGCGGGCCAAGAGCATCGCCGCTCGGGGCGCGGTCGGGACCTCGCTCCATTTCTCGCGCAGCAAATGATCGAGCCAGCTCTCCGCGACGCGCGTCGCGACGGCGTGGTGCACGCTGGCATAGGCCGGCGCGCGCGCGCCCAGACGCCCGATGGCGGCCCAGAGCCGCGGGTTCTGCTCGGTCCAGGTGCGCTCGATCAGCCACTCACCGAGCTTGGCGCGCCGCTCCGGCGCGACGCGTTCGAGGGACGAAGCGAGCTCCAGCATCTCGTCGAGTGCCTGGGGCTTCATCCCTTTCGGCTTCTTCCCGGCGTGACCTGCAGGTGCCAGGAACGGATCGACACGATCGCGGATGTGCGTCTGCAGGTTCTCGGCGAGCCCGCCAGCGACGCGCCGCCAGGCGATCCAGAACTGCTGCCAGCCGCGGGCTTCCTCCTGGAACACCAGACCCTGTTCGAACAGCGGCGAGAGCGCGCGAATGCGACCGGGATCGAGCGGGTGACCGTACCCGGGGCGCAGGCAGTAGCCCACCAGCATCCAGAACACGCGCTCGTGGTCGAGCGAGCGACGCCGCGCCTTGGCGAGCGGCGCGACCACGTCGTAGAGCGCGCGGCACAGCTCGCCGCCCCAGGTGTTGCGCTCGCCCAGGATCCGCGTGAGCTCGCGCCAGAGATCCTTGACCTCGCGCTCCTTGACGGCGGACGCCGCCTTGCCGAACACGCGCTCGATGGCCGTGCGCGCCTCGTCGAAGCGCGCGCTCGCGGGGCGCACGCTCGGTCGTGGTCGCTCGGAGACGCGCGCCTCGTTGCTCGTGGCGCGCGCACGCAGCTCGAAGGCCAACGCGAACCGACGCGGCTGCTGCTCGTCGCGCTCGATGCACGAAAGCTCGAGTGTGCCCACGGGCGAGAGCTCTCCGACCAGCGCGACCTGGACCTCGTCGCCGCTGCCCTCGGCGTCGAAGCTCGACGCGACCGGCGAGAGCAGCGAGAAGCGCTCGTCGTCGAGGCGCACGATCTCTCCCGGCGCGTGAACGGCGTGATCCGCCGCGAAGAGCTCGAAGCGCACCGGCCGGCCCACGCGCAGCGCGAGCGGCAGCCCGGCTGCCACGTGCCGCTCCCCCTCGCGGGCGCCTCGGGGCACCACGCAAACAGCGCGCTTCTCGGCGCCCTCGATGCCGACGTAGAAACCCTGCGCCGAGCCGCCGCCGATCAAGAGGCCGTGTCCGGCCAGGGCCAGCCCGTACGCCACCGCGCCGCGCGCCACCGCCAAGTCCGGATCGCGCTCCGGCAGTCGCTCGCAGCTCGGCTCGCCCCAAGAGCGCACCACCTCGAGCACGCGCTCGGCGGTGCGCTCGGCGCGGAACACGCCGCCGTTGAAGAGCACGGCGCGGATGGGGGTCTCGGCGGGCGCGTGGCTCGCCACGAACGCGGCCAGGTGTCGGGTGATGGCAGCGTCGTGCTCGTAGGGCAGGCCGAAGGCCCGAAGCCCCGAGCGACCGCGCTTCGGCGAGTCGGTGCGGGAGCAAGGCGGGAAGAAGCCCTCGAGCACGACGCGGTTCACCTCGTCCTTCTCCAGCTCGGTCCGGAGCGTGCTGCCGACCAGCGCGGAGCCGGACCCGGCCAGCGCGATGGCGGCGCACTCGCCGGCGCCCGGCGCGAGCAGCGTCTCCTTCGCGGCGCGGCAAGCCAAGACGAGCTCGGCGAAGCGCCGCGCGTCCAGATGTGCGGGCGGCGCCACCAAGCGCGACTCGCACAGGTGAGCCAGCGCGAGATCCATGTTGTCGCCGCCGAGCAGGAGGTGGCGTCCCACCGCGACGCGTTCCACGGCCAGCGCTCCAGCGGCGTCGCGGCTCACGCGGATCAGCGTCAGGTCCGTGGTGCCGCCGCCGACGTCGCAGATCAAGATCAGCGCAGGCTCGCCCGCCGGCCCCGAGAGCTCCCCGAGGCGCTGCAAGCCGAGGTGCGCCATGGCGTCGTAGAACGCCGCCTGGGGCTCTTCGAGCAGTCGTGGCGTGAGCCCGGCGTCTCGCGCGGCCTGCACCGTGAGCAGGCGCGCGGTCTGATCGAACGAAGCGGGCACCGTCAGCACGACCTCTTGCTCGGCCAAGGGCCGCCCCGGGTGTGCCTGGTCCCAGACGCGCCGGATGTGCGCCAAGAGTCGCGTGCTGGCCTCCACCGGAGACAGCCGAGGCAGCTCGCCGTCCTCGTCGGAGGCGCCCCACGGCAGGATGGCGGCGGTGCGATCGACGGCCGCGTGACACAGCCAGCTCTTGGCCGACGACACCACCCGCCCCGGCACCTCGCGCCCGCGCCGGCGCGCGACCTCGCCGATGGCCCAGGGCGCGTCGCCGAACGGATCTTCCGCAAGCTCTCCGGGCAGCGGCGCGTACAAGAACGACGGCAAGAGCGCGCGGGCCTGGCGTTGACCCATCGTCACGAGCTGCGGGATGGGGAAGACCTCGACCTCCGCGCCGGCCTCGCGCTTCGCCCAGGCGACGACGCCGTGGGTCGTGCCGAGATCGATGCCGACGCACAGCTCGCGCATCAGCGACTGCCGTAGTTGTTCGCGGACTTCTCTTCGTTGCGATCCGTGGCCGGGGGCGGCTCGGGGGAGAGCGCGCCGATGCGGGAGAGGAGCTCCGCATCGAGCGCGAGCTCCGCCGCGGCCAGGCAGGGCTCGAGCTGCTCGAGGTTCCGCGCGCCGATCAGCGGCGCGGTCACGCCGGGTTGCGCCGCCACCCAGGCGATGGCCAGCGTCGCCGGGTGATGGCCGAGCTCCGCCGCGAGCGCCGTGAAGGCGTCCGCGATCTCGAGGTTCGACGGCGCACCGTAGCGCGTCTTGTACATCGCATTCTCCTGCAAGCGACCGCGCTCCGGTGCCTTGCCCACGCCGTATTTTCCGCTGAGCAGGCCACCAGCCAGGGGGCTGTACGTGAGCACGCCCAGGCCTTCGGCGCGCGCGTGAGGCAGGATCTCCACCTCGGCCTGGCGCTTCAGGAGGTTGTACATCGGCTGCGAGGCCACCACCGGCGCCCACCCCGCGCACGTCGCCACGCCCAGCGCTTTCGCCGTCTGCCAGGCGGAGAAGTTGCTGACCGCCGGGTAGAGGATCTTGCCCTGCCGGACCAAGGTCTCGAGCGCGTGCAGCGTCTCTTCGAGCGCGGTCACGTCGTCGAAGCGATGTAGAAAGAACACGTCCACGCGGTCCGTGCCGAGACGCCGGAGGCTCGCCTCCACGGCGTGCGCCAGGTGCAGACGCGACGAGCCGCGGGCGTTCTGGTCGGCGCTGGTCGGGAAGTACGCCTTGGTCGAGATCACCACCTCGTCGCGGCAGCCCGCGACCAGCTTGCCCAAGATCTCCTCGGAGCGGCCCTTCGCATACACGTCGGCGCAGTCGAAGAAGTTGATCCCGGCGTCCCGGCAGCGTCCGAACAACGCCGCGCTCGTCGCCTCGTCGGCGTCGCCGCCGAAGGACATGGTCCCGAACACGAGCTTCGAGATCCGGACGCCCGTCTTGCCCAAGAATCGGTACTCCATGGCGGAGCGGATCTGTATCATGCCCGCTCGGGCGATCATGCCAGGCGAGAGCGACCCCACGACGCGGGACCGGCCCGCCGCCGCCGACGCGGCGCCCACCGTCGCGCTCACGCCCGGGGCCTCCGCCAGCAGCACCACGCCGGAGCTCTTGCCGGCCACCACCGGCGGCTCGCTGCGCACTGCCGAGGCCACGCTGATCCTGGCTCGCGAAGAGGCCACCCGGACCCGCGCGCTCCTGCGCCTGGTCGGCCCGCTCTCCGCCCTGGGTCTGGCCGCGCTCTTGGTGCCGGCGAAGGAGGCGCCGTTTCGCGGCACCGCGGCGGCGGTGTTCGCAGCCACGCTCGCGGTCACGCTCTGGCTCTTGCTGCGCTTCCGAAACCTGGAGCGCTTCGATCCGCGGCTGGCGCTCCTGCACGCGATGTTCTGCGTGGCCTCGGTGCTCACCGCCGCGCTCTATGTCGGCATCTTCTCTCCCACCATCATGGGCGGCTGCGTGGGAGTCTACTTCTTCGCACTGAGCGACTCGAAGCTCGGCGCCTGGCTGGTCTACGCCACGCTCGCGGGCGGCTACGCCGTGCTCGCCGCCCTGGGCATCGCCGGGCTGCTCCCCCTCGACCGCGCCATCGTCGGCATCGAGAGTCCTGACCTGCGCGGGCTCGTCGCGCTCACGCTGATGGCGGAGATCTTCCTCGCGCTCACCTTCGGGATGGCCCGCAAGAGCCGGCAGGCCACCCGCGAGGCGTTCGAGCGGCTGGAGCGCGCGGCCATGCAGATCCGCCAGCGCGAGGCGCTGCTCGACGAAGCCCGGGCAGATCTCGACGCCGCTCGCGCCGCGAACCTCGGACGCTTCAGCGATCGCACCGTGGGCGACTACGCAGTCGGCGAGATCATCGGCCGCGGCGCCATGGGCGAGGTGTACCGAGCAGAGCAACTGTCCGCCAAGCGCGCCGTCGCGCTCAAGTTCCTGAACCCTGCGGTGCTCGGCGACGCCGAGATGCTCGAGCGCTTCTTCCGCGAGGCGAAGGTCGCGTCGGCGCTCCGGTCGCCGCACGTCGTCGAGGTGCTGGGGATGGGGCGCGCCGAGGACGGTTCGCCCTTCATCGCCATGGAGCTCCTGCGGGGCATGGACCTGGCCGAGCGCCTGCGCGAGCAGAAGCGCCTGGAGCTGTCGGAGGTGATCGAAATCCTGGCGCAGGTGGGCGAGGCGCTCGCCGCCGCCGATCGCGCCGGCATCGTGCACCGCGACATCAAGCCGCAGAACCTGTTCTTGGTGGACGACTCCCCGCGCCGGCTGTGGAAGGTGCTGGACTTCGGCGTGTCCAAGGTGCGCGAGCTGACCAGTCAGCTGACCCAGGGCGCCATCATCGGCACGCCGAGCTACATGTCCCCGGAGCAGGCGCGCGGGCTCGACGTCGATCACCGCAGCGACGTGTTCTCGCTCGGCGTGATCGCGTATCGCTGCCTGACCGGGCGCCCCGCGTTCACCGCGCCGGACAGCGTGCTCACCGTCTACAACGTGGTGCACGTGCAGCCGAGCGCTCCCACGGACGTCGCGCCGCACCTGGGCGCTGACGTGGAGCGAGTCCTGGCGCTCGGCCTGGCCAAGGACCGAGAGCGGCGCTTCTCCAGCGCGAGCATGCTCGCGGCCGCCCTGGCGGACGCGGCACGGGATCGCCTGGACGCTCGGCTGCGCGCCGACGCCGACGCGCTGATCGCCACCGAGCCCTGGGGCAGCGAGGTCGGCACGCCCCGACGCTGAGCTCTGCTATGCTGCGAGGAGGATGAAGCTCCGGCTCATGCTGTGGTGGTCCCTCGGCCTGTCGGCGCTGCTCCTCCACGCCTGCGGCGGCAAGGTGGACGACGTCCCCTCGCGCTGCGAGCCCGGCTCCGTGAGGGTGTGCGGCGGCAGCGGCGTGGCCGGCCCCTGCTACCAGCAGTGCCTGCCCAGCGGCGACGCCTTCTCGGATTGTGTGTGCAGCGGCGGTGGTCCGGGTGGAGGCGGC
The DNA here is from genome assembly GCA_015075635.1 of Polyangiaceae bacterium. Lineage (NCBI taxonomy): Bacteria > Pseudomonadati > Myxococcota > Polyangiales > Polyangiaceae > Polyangiaceae bacterium. The sequence continues at coordinate 350,361 of JABTUA010000001.1, read as the reverse complement.
TCCGGCGGCTATCCGACCGGTGGCACCGGCGCCTACGGCGGCTATCCGGTCGGCGGCGGCGGCTACCCGACGGGAGGCGGCGGCGGTCTGCCCTGCGGGAGCTGTCCCGACTACAAAGTTGCCGGGCTGATCAACCTGCCGGCGTGCTGCGCGCCGGACGGCAGCTGCGCCGCCCAGGTGGACAGCACCGTCGCGGCGCTCGTCGGCATGAGCCCCGGCTGTTACCCGACCAACCAGCCGGGCGCGCCCGACCCAGGCTGCCCTGCGCTGACGTACACCAACCCGCTCGATGGCGGTCCCGGCTACTTCCCTGGTTGTTGTGGCGCGAAGACGGGCACCTGTGGCGTGACGATCGATCTCACCTCCGTCCAAGGTCCCGTCTTCGGCTGCACGGACGTCGGCGCAGGCGGCGGCGGGCCCCAGAAGTGCGGGGGGCCGAGCGGCAATTGCGACCTCTGCGTGCAGGTGAAGTGCGCGGCCGAGATCAGCAAGTGTATGCAGACTCCCGCCTGCGCCGCGATCATCGCCTGCGCCGGCGCGTGTACGGACCAACCCTGCGTGGACAAGTGCATCTTCACGAACCCAGCGGGTCAGCCGGTGTTCCAGGACTTCATGACCTGCGTCGGCCAGTATTGCGCGCCGGACTGTCAGTGACCCTCGCGCGCGACGGACCTCGCCGAAGCGGTCAGTTCTTCTTGGCCTTGTCCACGGCCTTGCCCACTTGGTCCAGGGCCTCGTCCTTCTTGTGCTTGGCCTTGTCGGCGACCTCCTCGGCGCCGTGCACGACCTTCTGCACGGCCTCCTGAGCGCTGTGGACGATCTTCGTGGCGATCTCCTTCACGGCGTGACCCGCCTTCTGCGCGGTCTCTTGAACCCGGTGACCGCCCTTCTGGGCCAGACCTTCGACCTTCTCGCCGGTCTCTTCGATCACGTCGCCCGCCTTCGCGGCGACATCGGTGAGCTGAGCGCCGGCCTTCTTCACCACGTCCTTGCCCTTGGTCTCGGCGGAGGAGATCTTCGAGCTGATGTTCTTGGCTTCCATCGGGTGCTCCTTCCCATGTCGCTCGACGTTCATCGCAATCGAGCGGCCAAACGCTCATGCGCGGTATGGGCTCACCCAGGTAGCAGGATGTGTGCCGCCGGCCTCCCCGCGGGGAAATCCGCAGGGAAACGCGCCCGGCCGCACGCAGCGCCTGCGCGCGCAGCGGAGCTCTGCGAACCGTGTGCGCTACTCGAGAGCGCGGTCGCCAACGCGCTACAGGGTGTCGTGTTGGGGCGCGTGGCCCGCGACGACACTACGGGAAGCTCACGCCGCCGATCGGATGCGGGTTGAAGGCGACCTCCCAGCGGAACCCATCTGGATCGGTGAAGTAGCCGCTGTAGCCACCCCAATCACGCGTCTGGGCGTCGTAGGCGGTCGCGCCTGCGGCGCGCGCGGTCTCGAGGACCGCGTCGACCTCCGCTGGCGACGCGACGTTGTGAGCGAGGGTGAACGGCATCGTGCCGCCGCGAGTGACCTCCCCGATCTCGGCGCGCGCCGCCGACTCCGCCCAGAGCGACAACACGAGCTTCTCGCCGACATGGATCATCAGCACCTCGCCGCCGGCCTCGAGGGCAGCGGACCAGCCGAGGCCGTCCAGGTAGAAACGGCGTGCGCGATCCAGGTCGGCGACGACGAGCGTGACGAAGTTGATTCGGGCTTCCATGGCGGCATTGTACGCACGTCCCCGAGCTCGACGATGCTCGGCGCTCGGCGGGTCAATTCCGCACGCCGAGCTCGAGCTTCCAGCGCTCATTCGGCTCGCGCGGCTCGCGGGGCACCGCTTCGAGCAAGAGCGTTCCCACCGGCGTGATCTGCGCCGCCAGCTCCACCGGGACCACGTCGCCTTCGCGGCGGCCCTCGGCGGGTAGCTCGATCTCGATGGGTGACAGCTCCTCCAGCTCGTCCGGTGTCCAGCGCTCGAGCTCGGTGCCGGCACGATCGTCGCGGCGCACGCTGGAGCCGAAGAAGCGAAAGCGCACCGGCTCGCCGACGACGAGGCCGAGCTCGTGGGGGGGTAGCTCGGCGTGCGTGCCTTCTTCCATACCGAAGGGCGCGACGCAGAGCGCGGTGATCGGCGGCTCGATGCCCGGCACGGCGGGCGCCGGGCTCTCGATGCCGACGTAATACGCGCGCGCCGTGCCGCCGCGGATCTTGAGGCCTTTGCCGCGGCGGACCAGGCCGAAATACGCGGCGCCGCGCGCGACCGCGAGGTCTGGATCGGCGCCCGGCAAGACGCGCGGTGCGGGCGCACCGTCGGCCTGGAGCCAGTGCCCGAGCGCCTCGAGCAAGCGCGCGCGGAGCGCCTCGCCCTTGACCACGCCGCCGTTGAACAGCACCGCACTCGGGTGGAGCAGCGCGCCGTGTCGCGCGCCGAAGCCGGCCAGCTTGTCCGTGGCCTCGACCTGGCGGGTCAGGAACGCGGCCAGGTGCTTGGTCACGGCGGGATCGGCGGCGTAGGGAAGGCCGAGCTGCGTGAGCCCGACGCGCGCGCGGGTCGCCGGGCGAGCGCTCGCGGGCACCACCGGGAAGAAGCCGTCCACCAGCACCCGCGCGACCTCTTCCCGAGTGAGCTCGCTCTTCAGCGTGTTGCCGAGCAGGGCCGAGCCGCGCCCGGCCACGGCGATGGGCGCGCTCGCCGCGCCCGCATCGGACAGGAGCCGCTCCTTGGCGCCGCGGCAGGTGTGGGTCAGCGCGGCGAGCTGCCAGCGGTCGAGCTCCTTTCCCTCGGCTCGGAGCTTCTGCGCCACCACGTGGGCCAGGGCCAGATCCATGTTGTCGCCGCCGAGCAGGATGTGATCGCCGACCGCGATGCGGTGCAGCTCGAGCAGACCGTCGCGCTCGACCGTGGCGATGGCAGAAAAATCCGTGGTCCCACCGCCGACGTCCACCACCAACACCACGTCGCCAGGACGCAAGTGGGTGCGCCAGCCCTCGCCGCTGTCGGCGATCCAGGCGTAGAGCGCGGCCTGCGGCTCTTCGAGCAGGGTCACGTTCTCGAGCCCAGCGGCGTAGGCGGCCTCGACGGTCAGGTCCCGCGCTGCGGCGTCGAAGGAGGCCGGCACCGTGAGCATCACCTCCTGCTCGCCGAGCGACACACCGTGCTTGGCCAGGAAGGCCTCCGCGAGGTGATCCAGGTAACGAAACGAGGCCTCCACCGGCGAGATCTTCTCGATGTCGTCGGGGGCGCCCGGGGGCAAGATCGGACCGCGCCGATCGACGCCGTCGTGGCAGAGCCAGCTCTTCGCGCTCGAGACCACCCGCGCCGGCGACTCCGAAGCTCGAGTGCGCGCGTGCTCGCCGACGGCGAAGCGGCGCGCCGCGTCCCACGGCAGCGCGAGCGCACCCTCGGACTCGTGGGCGAAGTACAGGAACGAGGGCAGGAGCACGCGCGCTTCGAGCGTGCCGGTCGCCACGAGCTGCGGCAGCGCCAGCACCTCTGGCTCGCGCCCGCCCTCGAGCGCGACGGCGGCGAGGGCGGTGTGCGTGGTGCCGAGGTCGATGCCGACGGCGAAGCGCGCGCTCATAGCTCGACTTCCGCCGGGTAGAGCAGGTTCGGGTCGTGCCCCTCGACCAGGCTCGGCAGCTCGAGCTTCTTCACTTGCCAGCCCTTGTGGCGGAGGGTGCCGCGGTAAGGCGGTTCGCCCTGCACGTTGCCGGTGAGCTTCACTCGGCTCGCATCGAAGCCCGCGGCGAGCGTGAGCTTCGCGCCCTCCTCTTCGCTCCGCACGGGCTCGACCTGGCAGTGCGCGACGAGCGCCTTGCGACAGCCCTCGTGGACCACGCGCGCCGCCGCGCCGATGTCGGAGTCGGAGAAGCCGGCGACGTCTTGCTTCAGGAAGTCCACCAGCCGCCCCTCGCGCTGCAGCAACGCCAAGAGCTGGAGCGCGGGCACGATGCTCGAGGGCTCGTCCGGCTCCGGCTTCGGCTCCGGCTCCGGCTCGGGGGCTGGCGGCAGCTCCGGCGCGGCCCCGAGAGCCGCGCGCACCCGCGCGGCCAGCGCGCCGTCGAACAGCACGCGAAAGAAACAGGTGAAAGCCAGCACCAGGCGTGCGGCGAAGGGCAGGGCGTCACTCACGGCGCGCGTAGCATAGTAGTCTCCGGTTTCATGTCGACGCCGCTCTGGCAGATCATCCCGGTCCTGGAGGCGCTGGCGCCGCTTCGCTACGCGGAGGAGTGGGACAACGTCGGGCTCCTCATCGAGCCGCGCCGCGAGGAGCACCCGGTCAATCGCGTGCTCCTGACCATCGATCTCGGCGAAGACGTGCTGGACGAAGCCGCCGAACGCGGCGCCGAGCTGATCGTCGCCTATCATCCACCCATCTTCTCGGGCGTGAAGCGCCTGACCCGAGCCAGCGCCGCCGAGCGTGTCGTCGTCGAGGCCTTGCGCGCGGGGATCGCGGTGTACTCGCCGCACACGGCCCTCGACGCGTCCCCCGGCGGCGTCAACGACTGGCTCGCGGACGCGTTGGGGCCCGGGGAGCGTGAGCCCTTGGCGCCCGCTTCCGACGGCAGCCCGGGCACTGGCATGGGACGGAGCGTCACGCTGAAAGCGCCGCTGACGCTGGACGCCATCGTGGCGCGGGTGAAGGACCACCTCGGTCTCACCCACGTGCGCGTCGCGTCCTCGCCGCGCCACGACGCCGGGGGCACCATTGCTCGGGTCGCGGTCTGTGCCGGTTCCGGCGGAACGCTGTTCGCCCGCCTATCCGCGCCGGAGCTCTATCTGACCGGGGAGATGCGACACCACGAGGTGCGCGCGAAGGTCTCGGCCGGCGCCAGCGTGATCCTCTGCGACCACACCAACACCGAGCGCGGCTTCTTGCCGAGCTTCGCCCGGCGCCTGGCAGAGCGCGTGCCCAGCATCGACGTCACCGTGTCGGCGCGGGACCGCGACCCGCTGCGAGTGGTCTGATGTAGGCGTTGATTTCGATCAACTCGGAGGCCACCCGGACCCGCGTAAAATTGGCGGGCCATGCAATTTCAGCAGCTGACGGTGAACGCGCGTGCCGCGCAGGTGAACCTCGAGGTCGAGCGCATCGCGAACCGCATCGTGCGCTCCTGGGACGAGGTCGCCGAGCGCCTGCACCTGGGCGGGAGGGCAGCCAAATACGACGACGTGCACTACGAGTTCGTGGGCGGCGCCGCCGACGCGCTCCGCAAGAAGCACTACGACAAGAGCCTGCGCCTGCTCTGGAAGGGCGAGGCGGCGCTTCCCTGGTCGAGCTTCCGCGACTGCAACGAGCACGAGCGCGAGTTGATCGATTTGGCGGAGAGGAACCTGACCGACGAAGAGCGTGCGATCCGCGGCCGCATCACCAGCGCCGAGTTCAAGGCGCTGCTCGACCGCGAGTACACGCTGGAGCAGAAGCGCGCCATCGTTGCCATCCTCTCGGCCATCGGCCACGGCGAGGCCTACGCCTGGCTCGTCTCCGCGAGCCTCTTGCCGGAGGTCCACAGCACCGGCGCGAAGGCCGCGCTCACCATGCAGATCCTGGAGGAGGCCAAGCACTTCGTCGTGATGCGCGAGCTGATGCTGGCCTTCGGGGTCGAGATCCCGCGCCAGAGCGTGTGGGAGTACTTGCTCCTCGAGGGCGCGCTCAAGGCCAAGGGCCTCGACAAGTTCTTCGGCATGAACGTGCTGGTCGAGAGCATCGCGCTCAGTATCTTCGGTGTGCTCTCGACGCTGCCGGGTCTCGACGTGCTCAGACTCTTCCACCTGGACGAGAGTCGCCACACGGCGCTTCCCGCGAACTACTTCAAGGAGTTCCCGCTCTCGAAGTGGCAGAAGCGGAGTCCCCTCGGGCGCGTGCGCCGGCTCAAGATGGCGCTGCCGGCGCTGCCGCTCATCATGTTGCTGGAGGCGGATCTCGCCGTGCTCGGCATCGACGCCTTCGACTTCGCCGGCTCGGTGATGCGCAAGGTCACGCACCTGTCCGAGCGCGCCGGCTTCCTGAAGCCTGTGGATGCCGCGGGTCAGACCCGCTTCTTCAACCAGGTCTTCAACGCCTACTGCAAGGCCACGCGCCCGGGGCACAGATACAAGGACTTCATGCTCTCCGAGACCACCGCCGGCGAAGCGGAGCTCGCGGTGGAGCGCGAGGCGTTCGGCGACGTCAGCACGGCGGCGTGACGCAGCTCCAGAAGCCACTGCCGTCGCAGGTGCAGGTGCTCGCGCACCAGCTGCCGTAGGTGCAGATCTGACCCGGGCTCCCGCACTGGCCCGAGGGCAAGGACGGCGGGCACGGGCCCACCGGCGGGGGCGGGTTCGGGCCCCCGCACACGCTCGCTTCGATGCAGTAGCCGGTGTACTGCCCGCCTTGCACCTCGTGCGCGCCGCCGTTCGGGCACATCGGCATCGGGACGGGCGGCCCGCAGGTGGGGCCGCAGATCTCCTTGGTCACGGGGTGGCACTCGGGCGGGCAGAACGCGTCCTCCGGGCAGTCCGAAGGCAGCGCCTCGACGCAGCCTGGAACGAACTGGCACGCGCTCTCCGGGCACTCGGCACGGCCGCCATTGCACGCCCACTGCGGCGTCTGCCCGCAGTGCCCGATGGCACCAGGGACGCAGTTCGAGAGCTCGCGGTCGATGCACTCGTAGAACTGCCAGCTCATGCAGTCGGCGCACATGCCGGTGGGCTGGCACATCGGGCAGCACTGGTCGTCGTACACCGGTGCGCAGCGCGGGAACGCGGTCAGGCAGCCGACCTCACCCAGCGTCGAGCAGGGCGCGCCGGTGTCCACGGGGCCGCAGCCCGAGACGCCTCCGGCTCCGCCGAGCGGCGCGCCACCGAAGCCGCCGGCTCCAGACACCGCGCCTGCGCCGCCGCTACCGCCTGCGCCGCCGCCGCTCCCGCCGCCATCTGCCGCCGCGAGCCGTGAACGACTGCCGCAGCCGGCGATCAGCAGTGCGCACCCGAGGAACCACGCGAGCTTCATGCCGCGGAGCATGCCACGCGATGCGGGCGCGCGTCAGCGGCAACGCTTGCCGGCTCACTCCTTCGCGCGGCCGAAGATCTTCGAGCCCGGCGGGACGCTGGCCGTGACCCAGACGTTGCCGCCGACGGTCGCGCCCCGGCCGATGACCGTGTCGCCACCCAGGATGGTGGCGCCGGAATAGATGGTCACGTCGTCCTCCAGGGTCGGATGCCGCTTCTCGCCCGCCCGTTCGCGTCGCGTGCTGAGCGCGCCCAGGGTGACGCCCTGGTAGATCTTCACGTTGTTGCCGATGACGCTGGTCTCGCCGATGACCACGCCGGTGCCGTGGTCGATGAAGAAGCGCTCGCCGATCTGCGCGCCCGCGTGGATGTCGATGCCGGTCTCCGAGTGCGCGTACTCGCACAAGATGCGCGGGATCATCGGCACCTTCTCCTGGTAGAGCACGTGCGCGACGCGGTGCGCGGTGATGGCCTGGATGGCGGGATAGCTGAACACCACCTCTTCGATGCTCTTGGCCGCAGGGTCGCCGTCGAACGCGGCGACTACGTCGCCGTTCAGCAAGCGGCGGAGCTCCGGGAGCTGCTGGAACAGGCGCAGCACCACCTCTTCGTTCCAGCCCTCCGGGCGGTGCACCGGCGCCTTGCCGAAGCGCTCCTCGTAGGTGACCGCCCGCGCGATCTGCTCCACCAGGATCTCGTACGCGGGGTAGAGGTGCTCGCTCACGCTGTAGCGCAGGTTGTCCCGCGAGAGCGGTCGCGTGGCGTAGAAGCCCATGTAGATGGCGGGGCGCAGGTGACAGAACGCGTCGATCACCGCGCGCTTGTTCGGCAGCGCGGCGCTCTCGAGGTTGTTGATCTCCTCGGGGCCGTCGTAGCTCTGGACCACGCCGTCGATGGCGGCTTCGAGCTCGGGGACGCGAATCAGAGGGCGAGCCATGGGGTGGCCGGTGGGCTGGCTCGGCCGCGCGGCACGGGCCGCGGAGCGAGCGCTTTTCTCTCGGGCGGGTTCTAGCATCGTCGCAGCAAGGGGGGAGTTGGGAAAGAGCGCACAACATTGGGCTGCCCGGCGAAAACGCCAGGGGAACGTTGCGGGACGCGGCGCGGGCGGCCATAACCGGCCTCGTGCCGATCAGCGACGAGCGTCGGGGGGAGGCCCTGCTCGTGCTGGCTGCGCTCGCGTTCAGCGCCATGAGCGTCCAGGTGAAGCTCGCGGGCCGAGAGCTTCCGGTGGCGATGCTCGTGCTGGCCCGAGGGGTCGTCACGCTGCTGATGAGCGTGACCTGGCTCTCGCTCCGGCGGATCCGCCCCTGGGGCACCAACAAGCGTGGTCTGGTGCAGCGCGCGCTGTTCGGCACGGGCGCGCTGGGTTGCTACTTCTACGCCGTGAACGCGCTGCCGCTCGCCGAAGCGACGGTGCTCCACTACCTGAACCCGGTGTTCGTCGCGGTGATCGCCTCGCTCTTCCTGGGTGAGCGAACCGACGGCCGTCTCGTGCTCGCCATCGTGCTCAGCCTGGCCGGCACGGTGCTGGTGGCGCGGCCGGGCTTCGTGTTCGGAGGCGCGACGCCGCTCAGCCACCTGGGCGTCGCGGTCGCGCTGGGCAGCGCGCTCCTGAGCGCCTGCGCCTACGCCACCGTGCGCGTTCTGGCCAGGACCGAGCACTCCGACGTGATCGTGTTCTACTTCGCGCTGTTCGCCGCGCCCACCGCGCTGCCCTTCGCGCTGGCGAGCTGGGTCTGGCCGTCACCAACCGGGTGGCTGCTCTTGCTGGGCTTGGGCGTGGCGACTCAGGCCGGGCAGACCTTCATGACGCGTGGGCTCGCGTTGGTGCCCGCCGCGCGCGGCACCACCATCGGCTACGTGCAGATCGTGTTCGCCGCGACCTGGGGCGTGCTCCTGTTCCACGAAGAGCTCAGCGGCTTCACGCTGCTCGGGGCCGGGCTCGTGGTGCTGGCGGTGTTGCTCTTGCTGCTCCAGCGCCAGAAGCCCGCCTAGGGGTTGGCCTTGCGTGCCGAGAGCGGCATGGCCATTCTACGCGCCATGCCGAGCGAGCCGCCCAAGGACGATGCGCCCCCCGCCGAAGAAGAAGCTCGACCGACCGCGTCGAAGGATCTGACGGACGGGCTGCACCTGATGCTCAGCGCCGCGAAGAAGGCGCTGAAGAACGTCGATCCGAACCGCATCGAAGAGGTCGGCCGGCGCGCGATCAAGAACCTGGAGAACGTGGACGCACGCAAGGTGGGCAGTCTCGGCCGCAAGGCGGCGAAGAACCTGGATCCGCGCAAGATCGAGGAGGTCGCCGAGGAAGCGGGCCGCGAGCTCTTGAGCGTGATGGAGCGCGTGGCGGAGCGCGTGGAGCGCATCGCCAGCGGCGCCATTGCTGGGGCGAAGGAGGGCGCGAAGGAAGGCTCGAAGAGCAGCCCGCCGCCCCCGGCTGAAGCGAAGGGCGAGGAGAGGACCGAAGCGCCCGCTGAAAGGAACGCCGCCGACGAAAAGCCCAAGGTCCGCATCGGCGATTGAGCCGGCGGGGCCGGGCCCGCCGGTGGTCGGCTGCGCCCCGCCGCGCCGAACCGCGATTTCGCGGGGATGACGCCTGGCATGCGAGCTGCACTCTGCCCGTCCGTGCCTACTTGGCCCCAGCATTCGGGGTCCGATAGCGTAGGCGCTCGGAGGTTCGTCGTGATGCGCTGCTCGTTCGTTTCGGTGTTCGCGTTTTCGCTCGTGGGTTGCGTGGTGCACGCCGCTGGTGAAGGTCAGATGAAGGCTCAGGGCCAAGGCCAGGGCCAGGCCCAGGCGGGGCCGGGTGGCGAGGCGCAGCCAGGTCAGCCCGCGGCGCAGCCGGGAGCCGAGCCCGCGGCGGGCGGCGCGGCGGTGGCCATCACGCTGGGCGACGGCTGCCCGGGTGGCAACTGCAAGCTAGCGTGCGCTGCCAATCAGAGCTGCAACGCCAGCTGCACCGGCGGCAACTGCAAGCTGGCCTGCGCGACCGGCTCGACCTGCTCGCTCTCCTGCACCGGCGGCAACTGCGAGGTGAGCTGCGCCAAGGGCGCCAGCTGCAACAACGACTGCCCCGGCGGCAACTGCAAGAGCGTGTGCGAGGCCGGCGCAAAGTGCGCCGTCAGCTGCATGGGTGGCAACTGCAAGGCCAGCTGCGAGAACCCGGCGGACTGCACGGTGTCGTGCCCGGGTGGCAACTGCAAGGTGAAGTGACTCAGCCCTTCTTCGCTGGCTTGTCGGCGGCCGTCGGCTCGCTTGCCGGCGCCGGCTTCTCCCCCGACTTCGCCGGCGAGAGGTTCGCGAGCCCCGCCTTCACGTCCGGGTGCGTGAGCGGATCCTTCGCGGCCTCGGCGACCACGCGCTTGCCCTCGTCGCCGCCCACGCGCAAGAGCGCTTGGGCCACGGAGAGCACGGCGTTGACCAGCTCCTTCTCGTCCGCGGTGGCGCGGTAGAGCGCGAAGAAGGTCTTCAGATCTCCCAGCTCCGCGGCCGTGGCCAGCTTGGCCAGCGCACGCGCCGCGCGCTCGATGTCGTTCGGCGTGTTGGCGGCGTCGTTCAGGTGGTGCGCCAGGGGCCCGGCGGCCTTGGTCTCGTTCATCGCAGAGAGCGCGTCGGCGAGCGGGCCCACCGGCGGCGAGCGCAGCACGTCGCTCAGGAAGTCGTAGTGCTGCGCCAGCGCCTCCAGCATGTACTCCGCGCCGTTGCGCCGCGACGCCAGGAGCTGGCGCGCGTCTTCGAGCAAGAGCGCGGGCGTGCGGGGGTTGCTGGCCAGATCGACCAGCGCCTTGGTCACCAGCGGCTCCTGCATCGCGCCGAGCTCCCGCAAGAGGAAGCGCTGCGCCGTCGCCATCTCCGTCTCGCGGACCTCGATGGCCTTCGCCAGCTGCTCCGGCAGCGAGCCAGCGGGCTTGCCGGCAGGGATCGCGAAGCCACCGGCCTGCACCACGCAGCCTTGCACGGAGCTGCCGAGGTCGGCTTGGCCTGCGTCGCCGCCGTTCGAGTCCAGGAGCGCGACCTTGCCCGTCGCGTCGCAGAACGCGAAGCCGTTCGACGCCGCGTCACCGCCGAGCACGTCTTGCCCGTAGGTCCGGACCCAACGCAACGAGCCGTCCGCGGCGTCGAGGCCCATCACGACGCGGAAGTACGTGGCGGCGTAGCGACCGCCGGCGATGCCGAGCTTGCCCCCGGTGTCCGCGGGCCGCGCGTAGAGGCGGATCTTTTCCCGGGCCGCCGCTGCGGCCGGGGTCGTGTTTGCGCCGTTGGTGAACCACACGGGCTTGCCGGGGAGCTCGCGCTCCGGGAGCTTCACCGCGTTCGCGGCGCCGCTGGCGGAGCCGCCGATCTTGTCGTCGAATCGCACCAGGCCGCGCTCGCCGAAGTGCAGCTTGCCGCCGACGCTGAGCGCATGGCTCACCTGATCGCGCAGCAGGAGCCGGCCGATCTCGTTGCCCGACGAGAGATCGACGGCCGACACGTATTGGCTCGACCAGGGCACGAAGGCGACGTCGCCTTGTGCCCCTGGCACGCCGAGCTCGACCGACTGCGGCTCGATCTTGCGTCGCACGCTGCCGTCGCGGGATACCGCGAGGAGCAGGCTGCCGCCGCCGCCGGGAGCGCCGAGCGTCGCGACGGTGGTCGCGCCGTCGTCGCCCGCGCCGCGCAGCACGCGGCCCTCCGCCGGCACCGACCAGAGCTGCTTGCCGCTCTTGGCGTCGAGCCCGACGAGCTGGCCGCCGCTGGTGTAGGCGACGACGTCGCCGGCGATGGAGGGCTGGGTGTCGGGGCGGCCTGCGGCCTTCCACTTGCCCGAGCCGTCGAGCCCGACGCCGACCAAGCCGTCCCGAGTGACGCCGACGGCGACGGCCGTGCCTGCGGGCAGAGCAGCCCCGGAGACCTTGCCGTAGACCGCCTGGATCGACTTTCCGCCGTCGTTCTGCCAGTCCGGCGAGAACGCCGTGCTGCTGTTGGTGATCGCCGGCGAACAAGCCGGAATCGCCGCGAGCGCCAGCGCGGCAAACGCACGCGTCTTCATTCGTCGTCTCCTCCGCCGCTACCGCCGGTCGCCTTCACGGCGGCGTCGATGGCCTGCTTCACGCGCTTGCTCCAGCCCTCGGGCCAGCGCCCCTTCACGTCGGCCAGGTACTTGCCGGCCTCCTTGGTCCCGAGCTCGCGCAGGCGACCGACGACCTTGATCTTCTGCTCCTCCGGCATCTCTTTCTCGGCGCGGAACAGGATCTGGTCGAAGCCGCTCGACATGATGTCGAACTGGTGCTTGCCAGTGAGGTCGGCGAACTTGTCGCAGTCCTTCGGCTCGCAGAGCTGACCGATGGAGGCCGCGGCCTCCGGCACGCTGTGCGCGAGCGCCTTGAACAGATCGGGCAGCGCATCCTTGGCGCCGAGCGTGCCGAGGCCGGTGGCGGCGATACCGCGGACCTGCGCGTCGCGGTGGCGCAGCGCGTGCTTGAGCGCCTTGACCGCGTCCGGTCCCTTGGTCTTCGACAGCGCCTTGGCCGCGGCGCGTCGCACGTCCTCCGAGCGGTGCCGCACGTAGGGCGCTACGGCCGCGCTCGACGAGCTCTGCTTGAGCGCACCTGCAGCTTCGAGCGCCTTCACCGTCAGCTCCGCGCTCAGGCCCTTCTTGAGCAGCGCCTCCACCGCGGGGGCCGCCGCCGCGCCGGCGTCGCCGGCCTTTGCCAGTGCGTCCAGAGCCGCGCCGATGCGGTCCGCGTCGCCGCTCTCGAGCTCCGCCTTGAGCTTCTGCGCGTCGATCTTGGGTTTGGCCTCCGTCTTGGGCTTGGCCTTGCCTTGCGCCCCAGCCGGGAGCGGCGAAGAGACCAGCGCGCCCGCCACGAGCAGCACTCCGAACCAGATTCTCTGCCTGAGCATTTGGGATCCCTCTCCCCCTTTTGCCCGGCCGATGTAACCTGCGACGCGTTAGCCGGCAAGAGCCCGCATGACCGACATCGACCCGCTCCCGGAGATCGCGCTCGAGCTGGTCGAGGATCTGTCGCCCCCGGACCCCGGTGGATTCCTCAAGTTGGTGCGCCGCCGCTACCGCGCGCGCTACCCGGACGGGAGCGTGAGCGAGCCCTTCGTCTACGACGCGGTGGACCGGCGCGCCATCGACGCCGTGGTGATCGCCGCTCACTACGTGACCCGGGCAGAGCGCTGGGTCTACCTGCGGAGCGCCGTCCGCCCGCCGCTCGCCCTGCGCGATCCGAGCCACTCCCCGGTGCCGGAGCTCGACCGCGGCACCGGTCTCTGGGAGCTCCCCGCGGGGCTGGTCGAGCAGGACGAGCAGACGCCGGAGGGCCTGCGCGTGTGCGCTTCGCGCGAGCTCGCCGAGGAGCTCGGCTTCGAGCAGCCGCCGGATCTGATGCGCGAGCTCGGCCCGAGCACCTACCCGGCGCCGGGCATCATCGGCGAGCGGCACTTCTACTTCGAGGTCGAGGTCGATCCGAAGACGCGCGCCGAGCCCAGGCACGACGGCTCGCCGCTCGAGCACGGCGGCCTGGTGCGGGGCACGCGCCTGGACGCCGCGCTCGCGCTGTGCGCGAAGGGCCAGATCGAGGACGCCAAGACCGAGCTCGCGCTCCGGCGGCTGGCGGAGCGCTTCGCATGAGCAACCGCGTCATCGTCGTGGTGAAGCGCTCGAGCTACTCGCGCTTCGTCGAGGACGAGGGCGATCCGCGCGCGAAGCAGCTCTTGAAGAAGAAGGACCCGAGCGTGGCGCGCTGGGTCGTCTCGCATCGAGAGCACACGCAAACCGTGGCGGCCGTCATCGACGCCCTCGACCGGCTCGGAGCCCGCGCGCTGGTGCTGCGCCGCGCGCACGCCGCCTTCGACGCCGCCGATGCCGCCCTCGTCGTGGCCGTCGGCGGCGACGGCACGTTGCTCGCCGCCTCGCACAATGTAGGCAATACGCCCATCTTGGGAGTGAACAGCGCACCCGCCTTCAGCGTGGGCTTCTTCTGCAGCGCTCAGCGCAAGAACATCCAGCGAACGCTCGGCGACGCGCTCGAGGGGCGCTTGGACTCCCTGACGCTCACGCGCATGAGCGTGGCACTGAACGGACGCGAGCGTTCGCGACGCGTGCTGAACGAGGCGCTCTACTGTCACCTCTCGCCGGCCGCGACGTCGCGCTACCTCTTGAGCCACCGCCGCGTGTGCGAACCGCAGAAATCCAGCGGTTTTTGGCTGGGTCCGGCGGCGGGCTCGACCGCCGCGTTGCACTCGGCGGGAGGTCGAGTGTTGCCCCTGCGCTCGAAGAAGCTCCAGGTCGTGGTGCGCGAGCCCTACGCGCCGGCGGGCACGCGCTACCGCCTGCTGCGCTTCACGGTGTCGCCGGGGGAGAAGCTCGAGGCCCAGAGCATGATGCAGGAGGCCTGTATGTTTCTAGACGGACCATACCGGCAGATCAGCGTGAGCCTGGGTGACGTTGCGACCTTCCGCGTGTCCCCGGAGCCGCTGCGCGTGCTCGGGCTGGGTCGCCACTTCGACGCGCGACGAAGACAGCTCGCGCGTTAGTGCCCCGCCGGGTAGAGTACGCGCATGCGGCTCGGTCGGCTGGGGATCGCTCTGGGGGTGACCCTGCTCTTGGGCTGCGCCACGGCCGAGCAGGTCGACGACGAAGACGGCGCCGGCGGCGCCTCGGCGGGCGGCAGCACGGGCAGCGGCGGCAAGGTGGACAATCCGGGCGGTGGCGGCTCCGGCAACACGGGCTCCGGCGGCGACGCCGGCAGCAGCGGCGCGTCGAGCGGCGGCGCGTCGAGCGGCGGCGCGTCGAGCGGCGGCGCGTCGAGCGGCGGCGCGTCGAGCGGCGGCGCGTCGAGCGGCGGCGCGTCGAGCGGCGGCGCGTCGAGCGGCGGCGCCGGCGGCTCCTGCGCGGCTGGCAAGAAGATGTGTGCCAGCGTGTGCATCGCGCCGAGCCCCGGCGTCGGCTGCTTGCTCCAGGACAACCAGTGCACGCCGTGTCCCAACCCGCCGCCGAACGGCACCAGCACCTGCGCTGGCACGCTGTGCGACTTCACCTGCAACGCCGGCTACACCAAGAGCGGCAACTCGTGCATCGGCTCCGGCGGCGGCGGCGCGCCCGCGGGCGGCGGCGGCTCGACCGGCAGCGGCGGCTCGAGCGGCTGCGCCGCGCCCTGCAATCCTTCGGACATCACCAGCCAGTTCCTGTGCACGTTCTACTGCGCGACGCAGACCGGCAATCCGGGGATCTGCGCGCCGATCATCAACTGCTGCACTTGCCCGTGACGCACGCGCTGCGGTGAGCTGCGCGGAGCGCGCACGCTTTTCGTGACCGACCTGCGGCTCGGCCGGGGCTTTCTCGCTGGCTCGGTCCATGCACCGCATGGGTTCGTCATGTCTCGCCATCCGGATCGCGAGCAGCTGCCCGCCGTGGACGCGGCCTGGCTGCGCATGGACAGCCCGACCAACGCCATGGTCATCAACGCCCTCCTGATGTTCCGCGAGGCCCCGGCCTTCGAGCGCGTGAAGGCCTTGGTCGAAGAGCGCCTGCTCGCTCACCGGCGTTTCCTCCAGCGCGTGGTCGAGCCGGCGCTGGGGCACCCCTACTGGGAGCTGGATCCGCACTTCCACGTGGGCGCGCACCTGCACCGCATCGGCCTGGGATCGCCCGGCGATCAGGCCGCCCTCGAGACGCTGCTCAGCGACCTGGCGAGCACCAAGCTCGACCGCGACAAGCCCCTCTGGCAGTCGCACTTCATCGAGGGTGTGGGCCCTGGCGCCGCGCTCTTCACGCGACTGCACCACTCCATGGGCGACGGCGTGTCGCTGGTGCGCTTCCTGCTCGGCCTGACCGACGAGGGCGCGGTGCTGAGCCCGCCGGAGGTGGGCGTCGAGGCCCCGCACCCGGAGAAGCTCGCCGAGCGCGCCAAGGTGGCGGCGGCCCAGGCGCTGACGCTCGGGCGGCTCTTGCTCTTGCCGCCGGACTCCGCCACGCCGCTGAAGGGCGAGCTCTGCACGGACAAGCGCGTGGCTTGGTCGAGCCCCACGCCGCTCGAGCAGGTGAAAGCGCTGGCGCACCAGCACGGCGCCAAGGTCAACGACGTGCTGGTCGCGGCTCTCACCGGCGCGCTGGCCCGCTACGTCGAGCGGCAGGTCCCGCTCCCGGGGCTGAACCTCCGCGCGCTCGTCCCGGTCTACGTGCGCGAGCCCGGCGCCGGCGACGACCTCGGCAACCACTTCGGGTTGGTCTATGTGCCGCTCCCCATCGGCATCGACGATCGCTTCGCCCGCCTGCGTACGCTCCGCGAGAGCTTCGAGCAGATCAAGCGCGACCCGGACGCGGTGGTGGCGCTCGGTGTGCTCGGCGCCATGGGCGTGACGTCGAGCGAGATCGAGCACATCGGCATCGAGCTCTTCACGCGCAAGGCCACGGTCATGGTCACCAACGTGCCTGGCCCGCCCGTCGAGATCCACCTGGCGGGCAAGCCCCTGTCCGAGATGCTGGTCTGGGCGCCGGTCTCCGGTCACATCGGCGTCGGGCTCACGCTGCTCTCCTACGCGGGGCAGGTGCGGCTCGGCGTGGCGGCGGACGCGCTCCGCGTTCCCGAGCCGCGCGCGCTGGTGCGTGCTTACGAGGAGGAGCTCGCCGCGCTCATTTCGACTGCAAGCTGATCTTGCCGGTGTCGACCCAAGCCTGCTTCGCCAGATCCCCGGTGAGCCAGGCGTCGTAGCCGGCCTCGCCGCGCAGATGGCGCGCGAAGAACGCCACCGTGTACGCGCGCGCGATCCACAGCGCGTCGCTCGAGGACATCGTCGGCTTCTGGCAGAAGGTGCACGCAAAGCCACAGCTCGCGACGTCGTCGATGAAGCTCATGTGGTTGGCGCCGTTCAGCGTGACCTCCAGGCTGGGTGAGCCGGCCTTGGCGTAAAAGGTCTGGAAATTGTCGGAGGTCGGCGCGCAAGCCTGCCCGCCCAGGCCGGCGCTGCCGTCCAGGGTCTCGCCCAGATAGGCCGTGGGGATCCCGAGCGGCTGCGCGTCCGAAGCATCCGGGCACTTCGTCGCATCGCACATCACCGCGGTGTCCACCGGATCGAGGCCGAGCACGGCCTTCAGGCGTACGTCCTTCTTTGCCGCGAGCACGCTCACCTTGCCGCCGAGCGAGTGGCCCATCACGCCAATCTGGTCGATGTTCACCCTGCCCTGGAGCGGGCTGCCGGTGGTGACGGACTGCACCAGCACCCAGTCGAGGGCACCGGAGATGTCCTGCGCGTTGGCCGCGTGGTCGGCACTGAAGCCCGCGGGGAAGTCCGCCGTGCAAGCGATGAAGCCGTGGCTCGCGAGCCGCTCGGCGTAGCCGTAGTACTGCTTCGCCGGCAGCTGGAAGCCGTGGGCGATCAGCACCACCGGCGCCGTCGCGGACGACGGACCCACGGGCAGCACGCAGTGCATGGGCACCTGGTGACCCGTCGCCGCGACGTTCGCCGTGGCGTCGAACGCCGAGCCTCCGTTCGGTCCGGGCGCGCTCGGATCGGCCGCGCCGCCGCCGCTGCCACCGCTGGGCGCGCCCGCCGTTCCGCCGCCGCCGCCAATGCCTGCGCCGCCGCCGCTCGCGGCGCCCGCGCTGCCGCCGGACGCAGCGCCGGCCGCGCCTGCGCTGCCACCGCTGGCGCCCTTCGGCTCGTCGCTCGAGCCGCCGCAGGCGACCGTCGCCAACCAGACCAGTACGAGTCCTCCGGTGCGTGTGAGCGAGCTCATTTCAGTGTCCTCTCCCCCGGCCAAAGTAGCAAGTGTCACTTCCCACTTTGTGGGGCCGGCGTCAATCCGCGGGCGGCGCGAAGGCCTCCTGGGCCCGAGAATCCAGCAGCACCACCAGCATCCAGACGCCGAGGGCCAGGCCCACGGCGCAGCCGCAGCCGGCCACGATGTTCAGCGTCGCCGCCACGAAGCCCGCCGTGCGACCCCAGGGCGCGACACGCCGCAGGCCGAGGCCGGCGGCCAGGTTGGCCACGCCGCTCGCCAGGCAGAGCAGCGAGACCACCGCCGTGCCGGCCACACCGAACAGCCGATCTTCGGCGCTCTCGTGGGGATCCAGGACACCGAGCCCGCCGAGCGTGCCCACCAGGACGAACATGCCGGCGCAGAAGAGCCACAGCGACGACACCACCAGGGCGACGATGCCGAGCACCCGGAGGTTCGAGCGATAGGACTCGAGCTCGGTGCTCACGCCCGCGTGAACGGCGTGCGTCCCGCGTAGACCTGGCCGTCTCCGAGCTCCTCGGCGATGCGCAGGAGCTGGTTGTACTTCGCGACGCGATCGCTTCGGCTGAGACTGCCGGTCTTGATCTGCCCCGCGTTGGTCGCGACGGCGAGGTCGGCGATGAAGGAGTCCTCCGTCTCGCCGGAGCGGTGCGAGATGACCGACGTATAGCCGGCGGTCGTGGCCAAGCGAATGGTGTCCAGCGTCTCGGTGAGCGAGCCGATCTGGTTCAGCTTGATCAAGATGGAGTTGGCGATCTTCTTCTGGATGCCCTGCGCCAGGCGCACCTTGTTGGTCACGAACAGGTCGTCGCCCACCAGCTGGAGCCGATTGCCCAGCTTCTCCGTCATCAGCTTCCAGCCGTCCCAGTCGTCCTCCGCCAGGCCGTCCTCGATGCTGACGATCGGGTACTTCTCGCAGAGCTTCTCGTACAGGCCCACGAGCTCCGCCGGCGTGTGCTGCTTCTTGTCCCAGGTGTATTTGCCGTCGGCGAAGAACTCGCTGGCGGCCGGATCGAGCGCCAGGCCCACCTGATCGCCGGGCTCGTAGCCGGCGGCCTCGATGGCGCCGACGATGCGCTGGAGGGCCGCCTCGTTGCTCTCGAGTCGCGGCGCGAAGCCGCCCTCGTCGCCGACCGCGACCGTGAGCCCGTCATTCTTCAGGTTGGCCCGGAGCGCGTGGAACACCTCGGCGCCGCAGCGCAGCGCCTCCGCGAAGCTGTCGAAGCCGTGCGGCACGATCATGAACTCCTGGGCCTCCAGGCCGTTGTCGGCGTGGGTGCCGCCGTTCAGGATGTTCATCATCGGCGTCGGCAGCACGCGCGCCTGCACTCCGCCCAGATAGCGCCAGAGCGGCAGCCCCACGACGTCCGCGCCGGCCCGGGCCACGGCCATGCTCACCGCCAGGATGGCGTTGGCGCCCAGCTTGCCCTTGTTCTTGGTGCCGTCGAGCTCGAGCATGACCTGATCGATGCCCGGCTGATCGAACGCGGACAGCCCCGTGAGCGCCGGGCCGATCACGTCGTTGACGTTCTTGACCGCGGTCGACACGCCCTTGGCGAGGAAGCGCTTCTTGTCGCCGTCGCGCAGCTCCAGCGCTTCGTGCTCGCCCGTGGACGCGCCGCTCGGCACGGCACCGCGACCGAAGCCGCTCGTGGTGTGGACTTCTGCCTCGACCGTCGGGTTACCGCGCGAGTCGAGGATCTCGCGCGCGACAACGCTGAGGATTTCCGGCATGAGAGGGGCCGGATAACACGGCCCTCCGCGCAAAGCATCAGTTCAGCGAGACGTTCAGCTTGTACGAAAATGTTGCTGGGTTCGCGCCGGGGGCTGCGCTGATCACCAGGTAGTACGTGCCGACGGCGAGGTTGGTCTTGCTGAGCTGCGAGCAGAGGCCGTCGCCCGAGTCGTTGTCTGAGCCGATGGCGTTGTCGTTTTGGTCCCAGAGCTCCATGTAACTGTCGATCTTGTCCTGATCGCAGGCGTTGTCCCCGAAGTCCGTCACTGTCGCGCTGAGCGTGCCGCCGGCTTGGGTCACACTGACCTTCACGACGTCCACGTCGCCGACCGTACCGATGGCCGCGGCGTACGGGCTCGACCAGGTGCTGGCCTGAGCGACCGTGTTGTTCGGCTCGGTCTCCGTGTACTCGATCGTACAGGTGGCGGAGCAGCCGTCACCGTTCGTCTTGTTGCCGTCGTCGCACTCCTCGGTGCCGTCGGTGTGCTTGTCGCCGCACGCGATGGGCCGGCTCTGGACGGACAGACCGAACGGTCCGACATCGCTCGCGCCCGCGCCGTCCACGATCACCCAGAGCTTGGTGCCGGCGGTGACGGGGATCTTCGCCACCTTGCCCTTCGTGCAAGCGAGCTCGGCGCCCGTGCACGACGAGCGCAGCGACAGCGTCAGGTTCGAGAAGCCGCCCAGGATGGCCTCGAAGACGCCTGTCTTGGCGGCGGTCACCTCGTACGCCAGGTCGGGCCCGCTCGTGCTCTCGCTGCACGACGCCTTGAGGCTGTCCTTGTGCGAGGCGGTGTCGCCCTGAGTGGAGCTCGGATCCGCGAGCACCGTCGGCGCTGCGCAGGCCGACGCGCAAGCCGCCGTGCACGCCGCGTCCGCGCAGTCGACCTGCCCGTTCAGGTCGTTGTCGAGGCCGTCGTCGCAGATCTCCGGGCCGCTGGCGCCGCCGGTCCCACCGCCACCGCCCGTGCCGCCGCCGGCGGTCCCGCCGCCGCCGCTGGTTCCGCCGCCGCCAGTGCCCCCCTTGGCGCCGGTGCCGCTGAAGGGCTTGCCTTTTCCGTCGTCGCCGCCGCAGGCCGCGACCGCGAGGCACGCGGCCAAGGAAACCCCTACGCCAATTCTCATGCGATTACTCCGAGGGCGGGCACGAGTACGTCGCGTCGAAGGTGTTCAGCACCGGGGACCCACCGCCAGCCGGGGTCAGCGTCACCTCGAGCTCCAGCCATGCGCGCTTCTGATCAGGGGAGCCCAGAGTAGCGAAGAGGTCAAGCGGGCAGGGGGCGGGACCAGTGAGCGGGCAGACCTGGGTGTCGGTGGGCGTGGACTGGGCTGTCCCCAGGTTCTTCCAGGTCGCGCCCGACAGGAGCGCCTGCGTGTCTGCGGAGCGCACCCGGAAGTCGATGGTGGAGGTGTTCGGCGTCGTCGAGTTGTAGGCGAAGAAGTTCCAGACCGGCTTCGAGCCGGGCGGACACTGGGCCTGATAGGGGATGGTCACGGTCTTCGGTCCACCGCCCTTGGGGCAACCGAGCGCGAGCTCGATGGTGGAGCCGGGGTCGTTCTGCGCGGTGGTGCAGCTCTTCGGGCAGAGCAGCACCTTGGTCGGGGCCGCGTTGTTGTCGTAGTACCAGCCGGTGTTCACGTTGCCGTTACAGGCCGCGAGATCGTTCCGCTTGGGCAGCGCCACCGCCGGGCCGCTGCTCGGCGTGAACGTCAGCGTCACGTCGGCCGGGTCGAACAGGTTCAACGCGGGCAGATCGCTGGAGCAGGTCACGCCATTGCCGGTGATCTGATTGAGCGCAGTGGTCAGCTGCGTAGCCATGTTGGCTGCGGTCACGTCGATGGCCGTGCTGGTCCCGCCCGCCGCGGCGATCGCGTCCAGGAAGGTCGGGTCGGAGCCAGGCAAGGCGATCATGTAGGTCTTGATGCCGAAGTTGTTGAAGGCATTGGCCGCCAGCGCCGCGTTGGCCGCCTGGCTCGTGTTGCAGTCCGTGGGATCGCCGTCCGTGAGCATGATCACGTCGTAGATCTCGGCCGGATTGGAGACGAGCATGTTCTGCGCCCAGAGCAGCGCGCCCTCGAGGGCCGGGTAGATGCGCGTGCCGTAGCCGCTGCCGCCGCTCCCGTTCGGGTGGGCGTTGATCAAGCTCTGCACCAGGGCCTGCTCTTGCGCGTCGGCCGGGGCCGCCGCTGCGGTCAGGGTCCCGAGCGGGATGTACGGTTGCGAGCAAGGCGCCGAGAGGCAGTTTCCCGGCGCACAGCCGTTGCCGAAGGGCGCGGTGGCGGCGAGGCCGAAGTACTCCATCGCGATGCCGAGACCAGCGGCGCCGGCGGACTGGAAGAACGCCGTCATGCCCGTGACCGCCGGGTTCCAGATGCCCGAGTTCACCATGGACTGCGTGCGGTCCATCTGGATGAAGTAGTTGATCTTCTTGAACGTCGCGATCTGCTTGTCGCCGCCGCACACCGGCGGGCCGCAGGTGCCGCCCGAGTAGAGCGACCAGTTGTCCTTGCAGCTGCACTCGGCGACGTGGCCCGCGTAACCGGCGGGGGTGGGCTTGCCCGACTGCACCGCCGGGTTGACCATGATCTCGCGGTTCCCGACCAGCTGGTCGCAGCCGGCGACCCACGCGGAGCCGTTCCAGTACTGGAGCGCGGTGGTGCACTCCCCCGGCGGAATGGGCTGGGTGGTGAAGCACTCGTACATGTTCGGATGCGCCTGGCTGGGATCGCACTTCGGGTACTGGTTCGAGTTCGCCGGGTAGTGGACCAACCGGATCCCCGCCGGCGCGGCCACGGTGCCGTGGTTACAGACCGGGATGTTGTTCGAGCAAGGCACGTCCACGCCAAGATCGATGCCCGCGCAGGTCGGATCGGTCTCGCCGGGCAGCCACTCCTTGCACTTGCCCTCGGCCGGGGGCGGCGAGCCGGTGCCGCAGACCGCGTCGCAGACGGTGCCGACCTTGGCCACACACGCTGCGGTCCAGGTGCCGGCGGGAGGCAACGGGCAGGGCAGCCCGCATTGTGTGTTCACCGCGGCGACGCAGGCGGCATCCCAGTTCTGATTGTTCTGGCAGCAGTAGGCCAGCGCGGGGATGTTGCAAATCTTCGTCGTGCAGTCGTCTGACGCCGAGTCGCAGCCCTTCACCAAACGCGCGCCGGTGGAGCAGATGCTGTGGCTACAGGTGTGGTTGTAGTTGCAGCAGCTCGGATCCGCCTTGCAGATCTCCTTCACGCAGGGATCGCAATTCCAGTTGAGCTTGCCGCCGGCCTCGCACTTGCTGTGATTGCACGTCGCAGCAGTCTTCGGATGCCAGCAGTAAGTGTTGAACTGGCAGTCTG
The DNA here is from genome assembly GCA_015075635.1 of Polyangiaceae bacterium. Taxonomy (NCBI): domain Bacteria; kingdom Pseudomonadati; phylum Myxococcota; order Polyangiales; family Polyangiaceae; species Polyangiaceae bacterium. Next base: position 327,581 of record JABTUA010000001.1, on the reverse strand, counting down.
CTCCGCTCGTGCAGGGCTGAATCAGCCCCTTGTTGACCAGGCCGTTCGGCAGCCCGGTGATTTGGCCACCCTGCCACGTGTAGAGCGGTTGCCCGCCGCCGTCGGCATTGATGCCCGCGTCGTCGTTGTAGTTCTGGCAGTACGGATCGCAGGGGTTGCCGGCACAGTTGCCCAGCGCGTTCATCGGGCCCGAGCCCGGGCCCACCCCCGGCGGGGCGGACACGCTCTTCATGTACTGCGATCCATCGCCGCACTCGCCCCAGGTGCCGTTCTGGCAAGTCTGGGTGCCCATGTAGCAGGTCACGATGTCGTCGTGCTGCGCCAGCTTGATGCCGCACTTGCGGCTCGCGCCGTCGTCGCAGGGGCCGGTGGCGACGCCGCCGAAGCCGCCGCCGCCGTCGTTGTCGTAGCCGGCGTTGGGCAGCTTGTCGTCCGAGCACCCCACCGGCAGGGAGGCCATTCCTGCGGCGAGGGCCACGAGCAACCCCGCCTTGATCAGCGACATTCGTTCAGCTCTGCTCCGCATCACGCCTCCAAGGACCGAACATGTCGGTGGGCTCGAGTTGCTCCCGCCGCGCGCCAGGGCGTAGTCATCCGAGAAGGTACTAGCAGGGTTCGTGCCTTCGCGCCGCGGGCGGCAGCCGGCACGATCCCAGGGCTTTCTTGCGAAATACGCGGCTAAGCGCCCGAGCCGGCTACGCAAACAGTGCAGAGCGGGCAAATCATTTCCATGAGCGCCCAGACATCGGCGAACACCTGCGCGCACGCTGTAGGGGCGCTGGCCCCATGCGTCGATCATGTGATTCCCGCGGCGTCCTGTGGCAAACTGACCTCGGCTCGAGGAGGCTCCTGATGCGCAAGGTCTACGCAAGTGCGTTCGTGATTGTGGCGGTGGCATGCGGCTCGAGCGGCGGAGGCGAAACCGGCGGCACCGGCGCGGTCACCGGGACCGGCGCCACCAGCAGCGGCGGCGCCAGCGGAAGCTCCGCCGGTGGTAGCGGCGGCGGCATCAACCTCGGCGGCAGCGGCAACGACGACGGCGGCGTGGATGCGCCCACGGGCTGCACGCCCGGGACCAAGAGCTGCTCGGGCCAGACGCCGCAGTTCTGCGAGGCGGACGGCACCTGGTCGCAGAGCCCGCAGTGTCCGTTCGCGTGCAACAACGGTGACTGCTACGGCTCCTGCCTCCCAGGCACGACTCAGTGCAAGCTCGGCAAGACGCAGACCTGCGGCACTGACGCCGAGTGGGGAGCGAAGACGGACTGCGAGTTCGGCTGCGACAGCGCCACCGGCACCTGCAAGACCTCGTGTACCGCCGGCGAGTTCAACTGTGCCGGCAACACCGTCATGCAGTGCGACCCGGGCCCGCCGGCGAAGTGGGTGCCGAAGGCGCCCTCAACTGTCTGCAACGCGGCCCAGGGCCAGACCTGCGACGCCAAGACCGGCGCCTGCATCGCGTGCCCCGTCATCGGGACCACGACGCCCACCGGCGAGTACTACCAGTACTCCACTTTCCTCACGAGCGGCGGCATCTTCAAGGGCGGCTACGACGTCACGAGCTACGGCGACTACATCTACGTGAACCGCTCGGGCACCAACCTCGACGTCTACAAGGTGACGCTGCTCGACAGCGACGGAGACGGCAAGCTCGAGCCGAACCAGCACCCGAGCAACCCCAACGAGACGGGCCCCATCGAGCAGCGCGTGCTCACGTTCGAGAAGACGATCCTCAAGGCGGCGCCCGACAACGCTCCCTTGGGCTCCGCGAGCGTGACGTCGCTGCGAGCGCTGAGCAACACGGAGATCCACTCGCTCGGGCCGACCAAGAACGGCGGCATCCGGCTCTACGACTTCGCGTCCAAGGCCAGCACGAACGTGCTCACCCCGGCCGCGACGACGCTGACGTTCTCGTTCTTCGGCTACGGCGCGGACTGGAAGATGTGGTACGCCGGCAACGAGTCGGCGCGGCGAGTGTTCTCGTACCACGAGCCGAGCAAGGCCTGGAAGACCGAGTTCTGCTACCCGAACCTGGCCGGCAGCCACATGGACGGCATGGACGTGGTCGTCTCGCCGAAGACGGGCGTCGAGTACGTGTATGTCTCGGACATGACCTCCGACTTCATCGCGCAGTACCGGCGCGACGACGCGCAGGGCTGGGTCCAGGAGGGACTCTTCCAGTACACGGACTCCACGTCCTCGGCGGTCGAGGGCTTCGGCTTCGGAGCGCTGAAGCACTTCTGGGCCACCGGCGGCAGCACGCTGATCGAGATCGGCGGCGGCGACATCCAGGAGGACCTCGAGCCCTGCCCGGCCGGCAAGCAAGCCTGCGGCGGGAACCTGCCGGCCTGCGACAACGGCGGCATCTGCCTGGGCGGCTGCTGTAGCCCGAACCCGTGTCAGAACGGCGAGCAGTACTGCGGCGGCGGCCAGGCGTGCCCGGGCGGGCAGGTCTGCCAGAACAGCTGCTGCGTCAGCCAGTGCCCGTCCGGCAAGACGCCGTGCGGCACCGGCCTGCCGCCGTGCCCGACCGGCAACGCCTGCCAGTCCGGCTGCTGCGTGCAGATCGGCTGAGCGAAGCCAGACCTCGACTCGCGGCTACCCGGAGGCGTAGCCGCGAGGCCGCGAGCGCGGCGCGGTCCCCGAACCCGACCGGCCCCTAGTAGAGCGCACCCATGATCTGCTCCCACACCTTCGCCTCGCGGAAGATGCGGACCAGCTCGGTGTCCACGTGGCCGTCCTTGACCTCGAGCTCCAGGATGTGGAGCGCCTTGTCCACCGGCACCGCGCGCTTGTAGGGGCGGTCGCTCGCCGTCAGCGCGTCGAAGATGTCGCTGATGGTCATGATCTTCGACTGCAGCGGGATCTCCTCGGCGCGCAGGCGGTTCGGGTAGCCGGTGCCGTTCAGGCGCTCGTGGTGCGCGCCGGCGATGATGGCGACGCGCGCGAAGGTCTTGCCCCAGGGGATCTTCGACAAGAAGCGGTAGGTGTGCGTGACGTGGCTGCGGATCTCGTCGAACTCCTCGGCGGTCAGCGAGCCGCGCATAACGGACAGGCTCTTCACCTCCTCCGCGGTCAGGAGCGGGGCCTGGCCGCCGTCCAGGGTGGCGAAGGTCTGGCGGGACAGCTCCTCGATCCTCTTGAAGTCGCCGGCCGCGAGCACGGTCGGCTCGTTGGCGTGGGTCACCGTCTTCCAGGCGGCGTCGAGCTCCTCCAGCCGTTCCCTCATCTCGCGGTCGATGTCCGCCAGATCTTCGGCGGGGCCGCCGCGCTCGATGACGGCGAGCTTCCTCGAGAGCAGGTCCACCTCGACGCTGCGCCGCACGAAGTCGAAGCGCTGCTTCAGCAGCTCGAGCTCGTGGGGGTAGAGCTTCTTGGCTTTGATCAGCACGTGCTCGCGCACGCCGATCTTGCCGAAGTCGTGGAGCAGCGAGGCGTACTCGATCTCGTGGATGTCCTCCTTCTTCCAGGTCACGTCCTTGTAGGGCCCGGTGTCGGTGCGCTCGACGGCGTGGGCCAGCCCGACGGTCAGCTCCGCCACGCGCCGCGAGTGGCCGCTGGTGGTCGGGTCGCGCTGCTCGATCGCGTCCACGCTGGCGCGCACGAAGCCCTCGAAGATGGAGCGGATCTCGTCGTAGAGCATCGCGTTCTCGAGGGCGATGCCGGCCTGCGACGCCAGCGTCTGCATCAGCTGCTCGCTGCGATCGTCGAAGGGCACGACCAGCCGGTCCGTGTCCTCCGGCGAGAGCAACTTCACGCTGGGCTCGCGCTTCTTGTTGATCAGCTGAAGGACGCCGATGACCTCGCCCTCCTTGGTGATGAGGGGCGTGCAGAGCATGCTCTTGGTGCGGTAGCCGACCTTCTGGTCGAACGAGCGGTCGAAGCCGAAGGTGGAGTCCTTCGGCATGTCGTACACGTCGTCGATGCGGATGCTCTTCTTCTCGAGCGCCACCCAGCCCGCCATGCTGCGCGGGCTGATGGGCATGGTGAACTCCCGCGAGTCGAACTTCACCGAGTCGTTTTGGCTGGTCTTGAAGCGGAGCAGGTTCTTGGTGATGTCGTGCTCGGTGCCCTCGACCACGTACATGCTGCCGGCGTCCGCGCCGGTGACGAAGCGGCTCTTCTCCAGGATCAGGCCCAGGAGCTTGCCGATCTCGCGCTCCGTGGTCAGCGCTCGGGCGATCTCGATCAGCTCGCCCAGCTCGTAGCGGTAGCGGTTGAGCCACTTGCCGCGGCTCTCGCTCCGGGCCTTCACGTCCATCAGCTCGAACGCCTGGTGCAGCGCGATGGCCACCTCGGAGGCGCCCGGCTCCGGCGCGACGATGGCGGCCAGCCCCAGGTTCAGGGCCTGGCCCAGGTCCGGATCGGACGGGCGCCCCAGCAGGATCAGGCGCGTCTCGTAGGCGGCGATGCGGTCGGCGTAGGGTCCGAGCAGCTCCCGCCCGCCGTCCCAGACGAGCGCCGGCGACACCAGCACGGTGTGCGGCCCGCGCCGGACCATGAGCAGGAGCGGGTGCGGCCGCGTGATCACGTCGCTCTGCGTCAGCGGGTCACGCCCGAGCGCATCGCCGAGCGCGGTGAGCACGCTGACCGCGGTCTGCGCCCGCGGCGAGAGCGCGCGAAGCGCGCTGCCTTTCGTGTCGTGGTCCGACTGCAGAGTCACTTCGATCCCTCGCGGCGGGAGGCTCGCCCGGGCGGGCGCGCTCGTCAACGCGGCTCGGGGTCGGCGGATTCCTCGGCCGAGCCCGAGGGCTCCTGGGCGGCCTTCGCCAGGCGCTTCTCCTCGCGCAGCCGGGCCTGCTCGGCGTCCTGCGCCTCGTAGGCGACGACGATGCGCTGCACGATCGGGTGACGCACCACGTCCACGTCGGTGAAAGAGCAGAAGGAGATGCCCTCCACGTTCGTGAGCAGGTCGCGGGCCTCGCGCAGGCCGCTCCGGGCGCCACGCGGCAGGTCGGTCTGGGTGATGTCGCCGGTGACCACCGCCTTGGAGCCGAAGCCCAGGCGGGTCAGGAACATGCGCATCTGCTCGCTGGTGGCGTTCTGGGCCTCGTCGAGGATGACGAAGGAGTCATTGAGGGTTCGGCCACGCATGAAGGCCAGCGGCGCGACCTCGATCTGTCCCCGCGTGCGCAGTTGCTCGACCTTCTCGAAATCCAGCATGTCGTGCAGCGCGTCGTAGAGCGGGCGCAGATACGGGTTCACCTTCTCCGCCAGGTCGCCGGGCAAGAAGCCCAGCTTCTCGCCGGCCTCGACGGCAGGGCGCGTCAGGACGATGCGCTTCACGCGCTTCTGCATCAGCGCCGAGGCCGCCATCGCCATGGCGAGGTAGGTCTTGCCGGTGCCGGCGGGGCCGATGCCGAAGGTGAGGTCGTGCTTGCGGATCGCCTCGATGTACGCGCGCTGTGCCGGGCTCTTCGGCATCACCGCGCGACGGCGCGGCGAGACCAGGATGGCCTCGTCGAGCAGATCGACCAGCGAGGTGTCGGGGTCCAACCTGAGCTCACGCAGCGCGCGCCCCACGTCACTGGCGGTGATCTCGTGACCGCGGCTGACCAGCTCGGCGGCGTCGGTGAGGAACCGCTGTGCCACCCGCACGTCGTCCTCTTCACCGGCAACGTAGAGCACGTTGCCCCGCAGGCTGACCTCCGCCCCGCTCTGGCGCGAGACCTCGGCGAGCAGCACGTTCTGCGGTCCGGAGAGGGCCAGGAGCACCGAGGTGCTCTCGACTTCGATGCTCGCGGTGCGGCGCGAGGCGGATTCGTAGGAACGCGACTGGCTCAAGCTCGGGGGAGAACCCTCCTTCGGCAGAGCATAGACCGAGGCGTCCGCCGGCGCACGAGCCGGGCTGACGGCCGCGAAAAGCCCGGTGGCGGCTCGGCGCTCCCAACCGGCGCCCTTTATTTGGCCCTGTCCGCGCTCGCCCGGTACTCCCCGGAGCATGCGCGCCTGGAGGCGATGGGTCGGGATCGGTGCCGCCACGGGCATCGTGATCGCGCTCGTCCCCGTGGTAAGCGGAAATGTCGGCATCGGCGCGCTGCGCAAGGCCGAGCCCCGCGCGCCTGGGGTGACGCTGCCCAGTGAGCACCTGGCGGGCCTGGACCTCCTGCGCATGGACGTACGCCCACGGCGGGTCACGACTCCGCTGCGAGACGGCAAGACCGCCGAGCTGACGGTCGATCCCGTGCTCCAGCGCGCGGCCATGGCGGAGCTCAAGCGCTACAAGGTGCCCGAGGGCGGCGTCGTGGTGATGGAGCCCTCGACCGGGAAGATCCTGACCTGGGCGAGCTACGTGAACGAGGGCGCCAAGTTCGACGTGAACCTGCGCGCCGAGGCGCCGGCAGCCAGCGTCTTCAAGGTGGTGACCGGCGCGGCACTGGTGGAGAAGGGCGGGCTCAACGCCAAGACCGAGCAGTGCTACCACGGTGGCAAGAGCCGTATCGTCGCGGACGAGCTTCTGGACGACGAGCGGCGCGACAAGTGGTGCGCCACGCTCGCCATTGCCATGGGGCGCAGCCTGAACGTCGTGTTCGGGCGCCTGGCGCAGAAGAACCTCACGCCCGAGGACGTGACGGCGATGGGCGGCGCGTTCGGCTTCGGCGCGCCGATCCCGTTCCCCGTTCGGAACGAAGCGCCGAAGATCGACATCCCCGTGGATCCGCTGGAGTTCGCCAGGGCGTCCGCCGGCTTCTGGCACACGACGCTCTCACCCCTCGGCGGCGCGCTGATCGCGCAGACCGTCGCCAACCGCGGGGTCACCCTGGAGCCGCGCATCGTCAAGGCGGTCTACAAGGACAGCGAGAAGGTCTGGGAGGAGACCCGGGGCCCCTCGACCCTGCGCCGGGCGGTCAAGCCCGAGACGGCCGCCGAGCTCGGGACGATGATGCTCGAGACCGTCTCGAACGGATCCGCCTACAAGAGCTTCCACGACAAGCACGGCAAGGCTTACCTGCCGGGCATCGCCGTGGCAGGCAAGACCGGCACGTTGATGCGCCAGAAAGACGGGCGCTTCTACACCTGGTTCGTGGGCTACGCCCCGGCGGACAAGCCCGAGGTCGCCATCTCCGCGCTTGTGGTCAACACTCCCACCTGGGCCATCAAGGGCCCGGAGCTGGCTCGCAACGTCCTGCGCGCTTACTTCGCCAAGAAGGGTGCCAAGGGCGTGACCGCCCCGTGAAACCTGTACATCCGCGGGGGTTGGACCGGGCCCCAATCCGTTGCTAGAGTGTGACTCGTGCAAGTTGTGCTCCGGAAGCTGGGTCGTGGCTCCCGGGCCGTTACAGGTCGGCTCGTCCGAGCTCCACGCAAGGGCTCGGTCGTGGTCATCGAGTTTTCGGATGGCATGCACGAATACGTCACGACGCCGGTGAAGCGCGTGCTGCGCCTCGCGGCCAAGGACGTTTTCTACATCGAGACGGTCAACAGCCGGTACCGCCTCGAGGTCCGCGACCGAGAGCGCGCGCTGGAAGACGCCTCGAGCGGCTGAGCGCGCGCCTGCTCACCTGGCCCACTGCGCGCCGGTCGCGCGGTGGCGCAGGTCCATCGACGCGGGGGGACTAGCGCCCGGCCGGGACCCTGGTGTATGCGAGCGCAGCCCGCCAGAGAAGCGGGCGCCTTCGTTCACGAGAGGACTCCACTGTGGGACGTTTCGACCGCCGGAAATCGATGAAGATGCGACGCCGCAAGGCCCAGACCGCCAAGAAGGCGCGCGTCAAGCGCAAGGCGGAGGCCAAGAAGGTCACCAAGAAGACCACGACCGGCACCAAGAAGAAGAAGAGCGCGGCCGCCAGCGCGGGTTGAGCGCCGTGCCGGAGCGGCTCAGCGAATGATCTTGGTCGCGAACTGAACGTCGCGCTGCCCGGCCTGCTCCGGCGGCGCCGGGAGCGGCTCGCCGAACAGCCCGAGATCGCCGGCCATGCGCAGCTCGCGGACCAGGCGCCAGCCGCCGTCGTCGCGCCAGACCTGCGCCAGGCGCGTGGTGCGCAAGGTGTCGTCGTTCACGCGAACCCAGGAAACATCGACCTGGATCGTCGCGTTCATCTCGTCCTTCATCGACAGCCCCGCCAGCTCCACGTCGACGATGCGGATGCCCTTGCCCCACTCGGTGCGGCGCTCCAGGAAGCTCTGCTGTGCGCCCTTCGCGGCGTGACCGAGCGCCACGTCCATGCGACCGAAGCGCGTGGCGAGGTTCAGCTCGCGCGCCGAGTCGGTGACGCGCTGCGACTGCGACGGCGGAGCGAGGCAACCGCCCAAGGTCGCGAGCGCCACGACGAGCAGCAGGGCTTTTCTGGCCATGGGCCGGCTCGTATCAGGGGGGCCAGGGGAGGGCCAAGATTGGGGGCGCCCGGAGGGCCCGCGGCGGATCCAGTGGCCAGCCTGCGGTCGCGCCGAGAGCCCGCGGAGGTGGGTCGGGAACGACGCTTTTGTCCCAGGGGCGCGAGCGCGCCGTGATCAGAACGCGGACGCCACCACCGCGTAGGTCTGGCCGCCGCTGATGGCCGCGCTGCCGAAGCCGCGGGCGTAGCCCAAGCGCAGCGTGCCGCGGGCGTGGTAGCCGAACACCAGGTCCACCCAGAGCTCGCCGCCAACGCCCAGGTGGTACAGATCGAAGGGATCCTCCAGGTCGAGGCGGTCGAACGCGCCGCCATAGTCGGCGAAGAGCGTGCCGGAGATGGTGCGCAGGAAGATCGGCAGGGTGGCGACGCCGCGGTCGGCGTACACGATGGGGAAGCGGTACTCCGTGTTCAGCAGGTTGTACTGCGAGCCGATGAAGGCCGCCGGCTCGTAGCCGCGCAGCACGAAGCCGCCCTGGCGGATGCCGTCGGTGTAGGCGTCGACCAGCGGCGCGTCGGTGACGAAGCCGCCGGTGTAGTACAGACCGCGGCGCGGGTAGCTGCCGACGGCCGCGGCACCCGAGGCAGCGACGGCCAGCGTGTGGTGGTCGGCCCAGGGCATCGGCAAATAGCCGGTGACGCGGCCGAACACGGCGGCAAGGGTGTCGTCGCTACCGGTCTCGCGCGACGCCAAGTCGATGTTCGCGACGGCCGTGAAGCCGCGCTCGGCGCCGATGGAGTAGAGGGAAGCGTCCGCGTTCGAGTAGCCCCAACCCAGGCTGAGCATGCCCAGGAAGCCGCGGTGTGGATCACGCGTGACGTGCGAGTAGGGATCGGCCGCGGTGCCCACCGGCAGCTTCGAGTCGAACTCGCCGACCGTGTAGTAGAGCGAGATGGTCTGCACGTCGGCTTCGCCGGGCTCGGTGTAGGCGATACCGGTCGAGACACCGGTGAACGTCTCGGTGATGATCGGCTGGCGATCGCCGTAGAGATAGCCGCGACGCGGCGCCACCGAGCGGAAGCCGGAGAGCACGAAGTCCATCGGCAGGCGGCGGTAGGCGTAGACCAGGGAGCCGCTCGGCTCGCCGCTCTCGTAGGGCACGAGCATCGTGGCGCGGAGGGCGTGGTGCCCGACCACGTCGGCGCCGTCCGTCATCACCTTCAGCGTGTTGCCGAAGGCGCCGGGCCCGTGCTCCAGCTCGTAGGAGTGCGGGCGCAGCGTGGGCAGCGGATTGTAGCGCTCGACCCGCCAGCGTTTGTGCGGCGGATCGGGGTGGGGGCGGGCGCGCTGGCCCGGGGGCTCCACCGGCTCGAGGAAGCTCGACGGCTCGAGCGGCATGGAGAACAGATCGAAGCCGTCCGCAGTGTAGCCCAGGTAGGCGAGCGTCTTTCCGTCGGGCGAGACCTCGGGCATGTACGCGCCGGTCACCACGTTGGTGACCTGCCGGAGGCGCGCCGTGGCCATGTCGTAGGCGTACACGTTGGCGATGCCGGTGCGGTCCGAGGTGAAATAGAGGTAGCGATCGTCCGGCGACCAGCTCGGCTGCTGGTCCAGCGCGACGTCGCGGGTCACCTGCCAGAACTTGCCGGTCTTGACGTCGGCTACGCGGATGTCGCGGTAGCCGCCGTAGGTCCAGGAGCTGTATGCGATGCGCTTGCCGTCGTGGGAGAAGCGCGGCGCGAACGCCTGCTCGTAGCGCGCGCTGGGCACCAAGGTGCGCTCGTTCTCGAGGCTGCCCTCCGGCGTGAGGTCCGCGATGCGCAGCGTGGTGGTACCGGCGCGCTGGGTGACGTAGGCGATGCGCCGTCCGTCGGGGCTGACCTCCGGCTCGCGCGCGCGGCGCCCGGTGGTGAGGCGCTCCCGCGAGCCGCGCAGGCCGCGCTCGGAGCGAGTGCCCTTGGGCTGCCGGAACAGGTCGTTGAAGTAGTAGCGCCGCCGGCTCGGCGCCACGGAGTCGAACACGAAGCCGCAGCTCGGCTCGAAGCTCACGTGGTTGCCGGTCGCCTTGGCGACCAGCTCCGCGTCGTCCTCCGCCGCGCGCTCCCGCGACTCGAGCGGCACGCGCCAGAAGCCCACGGGCTCGTGGCCGTCGTCCACGTAGTAGATGAGCTCCTCGCGCTTGCCTCGGCGCGCGCACTCGGGCACCCAGCGCGGCCCTCCGGCGACGCGGCCTCGGTGCGTGAGCCGCACACCCTCACGCAGCCCGCGGCGCTTCACCTCGGCGACCTGCGCCGCGTACTTCTTCTCCAGGTTCAGCTTCCAGCCCTCGAACAGCTCGGTGTACGTCCGTCCCGTGGCGCGGCGGATGGAGCGGTTGATGCCCCAGGGGATGGGGTTCATCCCGTAATCGGTGGCCACCGAGGCGTAGATGTCGGAGCCGTAGACCTCGGCGATCCAGGCGATGAACGCGCCGCCGTACAGGTACCACAGGTTGCCGGTGGGCCAGCGCCGTGCGGGGTGGCTGATCTGATCGAGGCGCGCCAGCCGACCTGAGAGCACGTCGGCGCGCAGGATCATGTCGAAGTGCGACGAGCGCAGGCGTCCGCCGCCGGTGTGCTCGGTCTCCAGGGCGACCGCGAGCCCCTCGAGCACCCAGCGCGGCTGCACCTGGTTCGGCGCGCTGGTCTTGCCGAACACGGAGTTGATCAGCGCGGGGATGCCCGAGATGTTGTCGACGTGGAGCACGTGCGCGTACTCGTGCGTGACGAGCTCGCTCATCCAGTCGTCGTACTCACCGAGCGGGGACATGTCGTCGGGCGCCGAGGCGAAGAGTCGCACCGCGTTGTACGGCAGCGCCGTCGCCGAGCCGTTGGCGCCGTCGGTCATGTCCGTGAGCACGACCTCGGTGACCTCGCTCGGAACCCAGCCGAGCTGCGGCGTGAGTCGCACGTGGATTGCCTCGAGCAACGTCGCCACGCGCTGCGCCGGCTCCTCGAGCCCGCCGTGGTAGCTGACGCGAAAGTGCGGAGTGGGGATCGTGAACCACTCCAGGTACGGGTCGCCTGCTCGGGCGGTGGGTGCAGCCAGAGCGAGCGTCGTCGCGAGCGCGGCGGCGAGGCCGTGAGCGGGGCGGGCGAGCTTCACAGATCGTCGTGGAACAAGGGCTCGCGATTGCGCACGTAGCGGTACACGAGCTGGCGTCCCTCCGGCGTGATCTGCGTGAACTTGGCGCCAAAGCCGGGCGGCGCCTCGACGCCGGCGGTCGAGTTCGGCGCCTCCCGCACCCACTCCACCACCCCGAGCGCCTCGAACTCGTAGCCGCCGGGCAACGCGACCTTGATCACCACGTTGGTGCCGATCTTGGGGATCTTGTAAGTGGCGACGAAGATGCCGCCGGAGTCGATGACGTCGTTGCCGCTCAGACCCTTGTAGAAATTCGACGGGCTGTGGGCGCCGAGGTCGGCGTCGAGACGCGGCACGTTGGGCGGAGCCTGCACGCTCGAGACCTGCGCACCCGCAGCCACGGGTGAAGACGCCGGCACCGGCGCGGCAGCGGGCTGCTGCGGCCACGCGGCAGGCTGCGGCTGCGCTTGCGGCGGCTGCCCCCAAGGCGCGCCCGCGGCGGCCGGTGGCGGCGCGCCATAGCCGCCGCCCTGTGGGTAGGCCTGCTGCGGCGCGGCCTGCGGGTAGGCCGGTTGTGGCGCGGCTTGCGGGTAGGCCTGCTGAGGCGCCGCTTGCGGGTAGGCCTGCTGAGGCGCCGCTTGCGGATACGCCTGCTGCGGGGCTGCTTGCGGATACGCCTGCTGCGGGGCCGCTTGGGGAAACGCCTGCTGCGGGGCCGCCTGCGGGTAGGCGGGTTGCGGCGCCTGCGGTGCGGCGCCTTGCCCCGGCGGCATCACCATCGTTCCGCCCAGCGCGGCGGGCACCGCCGGCGACGTCGCTGGCGGTACGAACGGCTGCGGCGCCGGCGCGGCTGCGGGCGCGGCCGGCTGCATCTTCGACAGCGAGTGGATGAGACCGAGTGAGCTCGCGACGGCCTCCATCGCTTGATCCACCGCGGGGTGTTGGCCCGCGGAGCCCTGCAACAGGGAGAGCCCGCGGCGGACCGCGTCGAGCGCCAGGGGCGCTTGCTCGCCGAGCGCGCCACCCTGGGTGGACTCGATCTTGTGCAGCGCGCCCATCGCTTGGGCGATCGGCTCCGCGACGTCGATGATGGCGGGCGGAACGCCAGGGCTCTGCAAGACGGAGAGGCCACGGGCCAGATTCTCCCTAGCGGTTCGCGCTGCACTCGCGGGGTCGGTCATTCAGTTCCTCCGAGCGGCGGCCAGTCTACACTGCACGCGTACGGGAAGCGACGAGTTGCGCCAGGGCGTCCGGTGCGAGCGGCGCCCCGTCCGCCAGAATCGCGCGAACCACGCGGATCGCGGCGTCGCCCGTGCGAATCACCACGTCCTTTGGGGGGGAGCCGAGCGCCGCCGCCTCGCCCGGGAGCAGCGCCGCCGGGTAGTCGGCGGCGAGCTCGCCGCGCGTGACGAAGAAGGCCTGCCCGCACAGCTCCAGGGCCAGCCCGGGTACGGGTGACAGCGCGCGGATCCGCCTCAGCACGCGCTCGCTCGGCCAGGACCAGTCCACTCGCGAGAGCGCGCCTTCCGGCTCCGGCGCCCAGGTCGCGAGGGTCTCGTCCTGAGGTTCCGCCGCCGGGCGCTCGCCCCGCGCGAACGCCGCCACCACCGCGCGCAAGGCGGCCAGGCTCGGCCGGTCGAGGGCCCGAGCGAGCTGCCAGGCGTCACGCTCGCCGACCGCCAGTCGCTCGGTCGCGAGCACGTCACCCTCGTCGTAGCGCTCGGTGAGCCGGTGCACGCTCACGCCGGTGTCGGCGTCACCGGCGTCGATGGCCCAGAAGAACGGGTTGGGGCCGCGGTGCCGAGGCAAGAGCGAAGGATGGACCCCGATGGCGCCGAGGCGACCGCGCTCGAGCCAGCGCGCCGGGAGCTTACGCGACCAGAACCAGCTCACGATCAGATCGGGGTCGAGCTCGGCGAGCCGGGCGTCCACGGCGGCGTCGAGCCGGCGTCCGAGCGCAGCCGCCTCGAGCACCCGCTCCGGGCCCAGGCGCCGGAGCAAGCGCCGGCGCCCGGGTGCCTCGAAGGGGCTGAGCACCGCGAGATCGATCGCGTGCCCGTCGTGGCCCAGCAGCAGGGCCGCCAGCGGAAGGCCGAAGAAAGCGACCCGCATACCCCCATCATTGCAGGAAATTGCGGCCGAAAAGTTGTTACTGAAATCGCTGCCCTGGTAACCGAGGTTGCCATGGATAGTGGGGCCAAGACCCGCGCCTTCAAGCCGGCCCTGCGTGGCGCGACCCGGTTCGACCCGGCCGCCGCTCGTCGCCCCGTGCTGGTGTTCGAAGACGTCCACAAGGCGTATCGCGCCGACGCACCGGTCCTTCGGGGCCTCTCCCTCGAGATCCAGCGCGGAGAGTTCGTGTTCATCACGGGCCCCTCCGGCGCGGGCAAGAGCACGCTCCTGCGCATGCTCCACGCCGCGGAGCAGGTCGACTCGGGGCGCATCCTGTTCCTGGGTCGCGACGTCAGCCGGCTGGCTGGCGACTCGATCCCGTTCCTCAGGCGCAACATCGGTGTCGTGTTCCAGGACTTCAAGCTGGTTCCGAACTGGTCGGTGCTCGAGAACGTCGCCCTGCCGATGGAGGTGCTCGGAGTCGCCCCGCGCATGATCCGGCAGCGGGTCGGGGAGGTGCTCGAGCGCGTAGGGCTCGGAGGCCGGGGGCCCGATCGAGCCGGCGCGCTCTCCGGCGGCGAGCAGCAGCGCGTGGCGATCGCTCGCGCCATCGTGGGCGAACCGGCGCTGGTCCTCGCGGACGAGCCCACTGGCAACCTGGACCCTCAGCTCGCCATCGACATCCTGGGGTTGTTCGAGGACATCAACGAGACCGGCGTGACCGTGCTGTTCGCGACGCACGATCGAACGCTGCTCGACGTGCGGCCGCGTCGCGTCGTCGTGCTCGACGAGGGCAAGGCCACCGACGTACCCGACGGGCTCGACGATCTCGCGGACGGCTTCGGCCGAAAGGTGGCGTGAGGGCATGACTCCGATCGAACGAGCTTGGCGTGGCAGCCGCAACGACTGGCGCCTGCACCTGCTCAGCATCTTCAGCGTGGCGGTGGCGTTCGTGTGCCTGGCCTCTGCGGTGCTGGTCGTGGTCAACGTCCATGGCATCCGCACGCGCTGGGCCGAGACCGGCCGCGCCAGCGTGTTCTTGAAGCCCGACGCGACGCCGGAGCAAATCGATCAAATCCAGAAGGCGTTGCGCCAGACCCAGGGCGTGACCGACGTGCGCCACGTGACCAGCGAGGAAGCGCGCCGCGAGGTGACCGCGCAGAAGAGCGACGAAGTGCTCGGAGCGCTGCCGGCGGAGGCCTTCCCGGCCTCGCTCGAGGTGCGGGTCGCCGACGAGGCCGCCGTCGAGCGACTGAGCAAGCTGGCCTCGCAGCTCCAGGCGCTGCCCGCCGTCGAGTCGGTCGAGACCTACCAGTCGTGGAGCGAGCGGCTGGGCGCGCTCCTGCGCGGCGGGGTGACGGCCTCCATCGTGCTGGCGTTGGTGGTGCTGGGCGCGGTGGTGAGCGTGGTCTCGTCCACCATCCGGCTGACCTTGCAGCGGCGCCGCATCGAGGTCGAAATCCTCAAGCTGGTGGGCGCCACGGACTCCTACGTACGCCGGCCGTTCGTGCTCGAGGGCGCGGCGCAGGGCGGCATCGGCGCGCTCCTGGCCATCGCGCTCCTGGGCGTGCTCTACGGCATCGTCAGGGGCAACTTCGACGGCGAGCTGGGCTTGCTCTTCGGCATGGCACCGACTTTCCTCCCTTGGTTCGTGTGCACCGGCATGGTCGCGCTGGGCGCGCTGCTCGGTGCGGCCGCAGCCTACGGCAGCCTGCGCCGGCTGCTCCTGGTGTGAACGTGAGAGGTCGAGCCTTCTTCGCCATCCTGCTCGGTGTCTCCGCCGCCGCGGCGCTGCCGGGTGCGGCGAGCGAGCCCATGGAGGAGCCCCCGCTCGCTACGCCGGCCTTGCCGAGCCCGGTGAGCGAGGTCGACCGCGCGCTGGACGAGATCGATCGGCAGGAGCGCGAGCTCAGGAAGGAGCTCAGCGACCTCGGCCGGGAGTCGGAGAGCGCCCACGCTCGCACCATCGCGCGCGGCCGCGCCTACGTGCGGCTGGCACGCGCGGGCCTCCTGCCGGTGGGCAGCGGGTTCCAGGCGCTGGTCGATCACGCCGCCAAGGTCGAGCGCGTGCGGCGCGCCCTGGGTCGAGATCTGGACGGCGAGCGCCGCCTCGCCGAGCGCCGCGTCGAGATCGGCAAGCAACTCGAGAAGCTCAAGCTCAAGCGCGGCCCTCTCGAGGTGCAGCAGCGCGCGCTGGCCTCGGCGCGGGACGCGCTCTTGCAGGCTCAGGATCGCGCGCTGGCGTTCCAGCGCGCGTTCGAGTCGAGCGGCTCGGGCGCGCACACTGCGGTCTACGGCGCCGGCGTGGGTCCGAGTGACCCCTCCGATCTGGCGCGCGGGTTCGCCTCCATGAAGGCGCGGCTGCCCTTCCCGATCCCGGGGCGCGCGGAGCTGAAGAGCGCGCGCCGGCCCGGCACGGACGGACCAGGCATCGAGATGCGCGCGCCGCGGGGCACGCCCGTGCGCGCGGTCTACCCGGGACGCGTGGCCTTCGCGGACGACTACGCCGGCTACGGCAAGACGGTGATCCTGGATCACGGCGAGAGCTACTACACGGTGAACGCCAATCTCTCCGAGTTCGCGGTCAAGGTCGGTGACGACGTCACGACCGGCGCACGGGTCGGCTCCGTCGGCGACATGGGCCAGGGCCCGATGCTCTACTTCGAGATCCGCAAGGGCACCGAGGCCGTCGACCCCGCCGAGTGGTTCGGGATCTGATACTCTCGGCGCATGTTGCGCGCGGCGTGTGGGGTTCTGGCGGCGGCTCTGGTGGCGTTCGCGCCTGTGCTCGCGCGCGCGCAGGAGCCGGCGCCTGGGCCGGCGCCTGCTCCGCCGGCGGCGGCACCGCAGCCGCAGCCGCAGGCACAGCCGCAGCCGCAGCCGCAGCCCTACCCGTATCCGCCGCCGTACCCTTACGCGCAGCCGTATCCATACCCTTACGCGCAGCCGTATCCGTACCCCTACGCCGCGCGCCCGCTTGCGGCCGAGATGCCCTACGACCCCGACAAGCCGATCCCCGATGGCTACAAGGTCGAGGAGCGGGCGCGCAAGGGCGCGGTGATCGCCGGGGCCATCGTCGCGGGCGTGCCTTACGTCATCGGTCTGCACGTCGCGGCAGCCTCCGGCTTCGAGAACAAGAGCTACTGGCTGGTGGTACCGGGCGTCGGACCCTTCCTCACGCTCTCGACGCGCGACGACTCCTGCGACGAGAACGACAACGACCCCAACAACAACGGCGAGAACGCCGCGGAGTGCCTCGGTGACGTGGCCGTGGCCATGCTCCTGGTCACCGACGGCCTGATGCAGACCGCCGGCGGCGTGGTGCTGGCCATCGGGCTGACCGCCCGGAAGAAGGTGCTGGTGCGGGAGCAGACCAGCGTGAAGTTCGGCCCCATGCGCGTGGGCCGGGGCCGGGGGCTGGGCCTCTACGGCACCTTCTGAAGAAAGTTCGCAACCCGCGGCTCGGACCAGCCGAAGCAGTGCTCGGACTCAGCGCCAAAGGAGATCACAGATGAGCACTCGCGTCGAAACCGGCGGTCCCGCCACTTCCGTTGCTTCGAGCCCCACCGCGGCCCGCGTCACGCCGGCCCCCTCCCGCCCCTTCAAGCAGGTGATGGAAGCCGGGGCGAGCGCCGTCGTGGGCGGCGCGGAGGCCGCCGTCCGGCGCCTGCCGGGAGGTCCCATCCTCGCCGCCGCCTTCCGCCCCGGCCCGAACGCCGCGGGTGCCCACAGCGCCGCCAGCCCGGAGGGCTCGGCGGGTACCGCGGGCGGCGGCGTCGGCGGGGTCGAAGGGTCGTCCGCCGGCGGCATGGACGATATGCTGGAGCGGAACGCCGACATGAACCTGTACTATCTGCAGCTTCAGGAGCGCATCAGCGCGGAGAGCCGCGCGTACACCACGCTCTCCAACGTGCTCAAGACCCGTCACGACACGGTCAAGAACGCCATCGGTAACATTCGCTAGCTGAGCATCCCATGGGCATCGACGGCATCGGCAAGCCTCCCGCACCCGGCGGTCCGCAGGGACCCGCCGGTGCGGCGCGCCCGGGGGAGACCTCGCCGGTCCGCGAGGCCTTCAAGGTCGAACGGGCGGAAGGCCCGGAGCGAACCCAAGGCACCGACCCGCTAGCGCGGCTGGAGCGCGGCGAGATCGGCGTCGATCAGTACCTCGACGCCAAGGTCTCGCAAGCCGTCCAGCACCTCGAAGGCCACTTGGGCACGGAGCAGCTCGAGTTCGTCAAGAGTGCGCTGCGCGAGCAGCTCCGCACCGATCCGGTGCTGGTGGAGCTGGTGCGTCGCAGCACGGGCTCGCTGCCGACCGGTGGCTGAGGTATTCCCCGCGGGCAATGAGTCGCCCCGGGAGTCGCCTCTACACGCTGCTCGATGCCGCCGTCGGCGGGGCACGCGTCGAGGACTTCGGCACGGCGGGTGTCGGGCTGGTCGAGGCCGAGCGGCGCGGCCTGCCGGTGGTCGAGAGCTGGCTCTTGTCGGCGAGCCCATTTCGCGAGGCGGTGGTGGCGCTGCCGCCCGGTCACGATCCGGCGTCGCTCTTGCGCGTGATTCACAAGCCCAGCGGCCGGGAGAAGGCGGCGCGTGCCCGCGAGCGGCTGCGACAGACGGCGCTCTCGGCGGAGCTTCGGTCGGAGCTCGCCGCGCTGTGCCAGCGCCTCGCGCCGGATGATTGGGGATTCGCGCTGCGGGCGAGCCCGACGCTCGCCGACCCGAGCATGGCGGAGCTCGCGGGGCTCGACCGAGTCGAGCTCGGCCTCCGGGATCCCGAGGCGCTGGAGCGCGGCATCGCGCTGCTCTGGTCGGCGGCGGTGGACGAGGACGCCCTCGTCGCCCTGCGGGATCAGCGCCTGCGTGACCTGGCGATGGCGGTGGTCATCCAACGCCTCGAGCCGGCGCAGAGCTCCGCCATCCTGCTGAGTCGCGAGGCCCGGGGTCCGGCGGGAGACGAGTCGTTCCTCTTGGCCGCGAGCGTGGGCCTGGGCTCGCCGGTCGTGGACGGCGCGCGTCCGATGGACTTCGTGCGAGTCGCCGCTGACGGCAGCGCGTTGGCGCGGCGGCTGGCTCACAAGCCCGGGGCCCTGGTGGTGGGCGCTGCCGGAGCGGAGGTCGTGGCGGCCGCGGCGCCGGACGAGCCGGCCATCGGGGACCGCGCTCTGCGCAAGGCCAGCGAGCTGTGGAAGAAGCTCGACCGCTCCCGCGTCGAGGAGTTGGAGCTCGCTTTCGCCGCCGACACGCCGCGAGTGCTCTCCGCGCGCGCTTCGCGCGGGGCTGGTTACCCGAAGGGGGGAGCCTCGGACAGCGTGTGGTCGCGCACCGGGCTCGCTGATCTGTTGCCAGGAGTCCCGACGCCACTTTCCGCTTCGCTCGTCGAAGATTTCGTCGAGGAGAGCCTGCGCAAGACTCTGGGCGACCTCGGCGCGGAGGTCGAGCGCGACGCTGCGCTGGTGGCCCGCGTGCACGGCCGTCACTACCTGAACGTGTCGGCGATGGTGCCGGCCCTCTCGGGAGTGCCGGGCATCGAGCCTGCGGTGGTGGTGGACCTCCTGCGCGGCGGCAACAAGGCCGAGGTGGCGCGCACTCTGGACGTGCGCTCGCGGCGGGGGTCTCTGGCAGCGCTCTCGTTCGCTGCCGCGCGCCTTACCCTGCAGGAGCGGCGGCTGACCGACGCTCACCTCAAGTTCGAGCGCGACGCGGATCAACACCGGCGTTGGCTGGCGGAGATGGATCTTGCCATCTTGCCCGACGACGCGCTGGTCACGACGCTGCGCGAGTCCCACGGTTTTCTGGAGGCCACCGGGCGCATGCTGCTCTCGTGCTCGGTGGTGGCGCTGGCGTCGCACCTGGCGTTGCAGGCGGCGCTCGCGCGCGTGCTGCCGGAGGCGGCCTCGCGCCTGGCGTATTCCCTGACCAGCGGTCTGGGTGAGGTCGAGAGCGCGCGCCCCGCGTTGGCCCTGGCCCACGTCGTGGAGCTCTTGCGCGCAGAGGGCGTCACCTCGGTGGAAGAGCTCGGGGACGGCGCCGGCAGGCGCGCGCTCTCGAGCTGGCTCGAGGCGTTCGGCGATCGCGGGCTGTGCGAGGTCGAGGCCATGACGCCGCGCTTCGGCGAGGACCGGGCGCCGGTCTTGCGCATGCTGAGCGCAGGGCTAGCGGCGCAGGCGATCGATCCGGACGCCGTGATGCGCCGAGTGCGAGTGGCCGCCGATCGAGACCTGGCGGTCGTCGAGGCGAACGCCGGGCAGGTGGAGCTGGCGGTGATCCGGCTGCTGCTCTCGCGAGCGCGCGCCCTCTCCAAGCTGCGGGAACGCATGCGCGTGTGGATGGCGCGGACCATAGCCATGACGCGTACGGTGGCGCTGGACGTCGATCACCGGCTGCGACGCCTGGACTCGGCGCTCGGGCCGGACAGCGTGTTCTTCCTGCAGCACGCCGAGCTGGTGAGCGCGACGGGGCGAACTCGTGCGGACCTCGGCGCGCTGGTGCGCATGCGGCGCGACGCCTACACGCGGGGCCTGGCGCGCCCCGACCCGCCGGACACCTTCATCGGCTCTCCGCCGCGGGTGGCGCCGCTGCCGTTCGACGCGCGCAGCGCCTCGGGGGCCGGCGCGAGCGGGGGCGTGGTGACCGGGCGGGTCCGCCTGCTGGGCTCCGACGGGCGCGGCGCGGAGCGCATCGTACCCGGGGACGTTCTGGTGATGCGCACGCCGGACGTGGGGCTCGCGCCGCTGTTCTTCTGGGGCGCGGCGCTGATCGCCGACGCCGGCAGCGCGCTCTCGCACGCCGCCGTGGTGGCGCGGGAGATCGGCATTCCAGCGGTGTTCGGCGTGCTCGGCGCCAGCGTCACGCTGCGGGACGGCGAGCAGGTCAAGGTGGACGGCGACCGCGGGCTGGTCGAGCGCCTGGACGCATGAGTCGAGGCAAGCAGCTCTGGCAGGTGGGGCCGGACGGTCCGCGTACGCTCGGGGAGGTGCTCGAGGCTCTGGGCGTGGACGCGCGGGCGCTCGCCGAAGGCCGGGTGTTCGTCGAGCGGCGGCGCGCGAGCGACGCGACCGAGGAGCTCGACGTCGGCAGTCGCGTCGAGGTCTTCGCTGCGCGCCCCAGCGAGGAGCCGGCCTGGGTGGTCGAGCGTGCGGACGGCTTCGTGATCGCGCACAAGCCCGCGGCTCTTCCCACCGAGGCCGACCGGAGCGGCCACGCCTGCTTGAGCCGAGAGATCGCGGCGCTCATCGGAGCGCGCCAGGTCCACGCGGTGTCTCGGCTCGACGTCGGGGTCAGCGGGCTGGTCCTCTTGTCGGAGAGCCGCACGGCGCACCAGCGCGCCGCACGGCTGCGTGAGCAGGGCGCCATCTCGCGCGCGTACGTCGCCATCGCCGAGCGCGCGCCGGCGCCGGAGCACGGCGGCGTGTCGACTCCGGTCGAAGGTCGCGCGGCGCGCACGCGCTACGCGGTGGTGGCCACCGCACGGCCGCACCAGCTCCCGAGCGGCGAGCGGGTCAGCCCCGCTCTCCTGACGCTCTGGCCGGAGACGGGTCGCAAGCACCAGCTCAGGCTCCACGCCCGCGAGCTCGGCGCGCCGCTGCTCGGCGACCGCGCGCATGGCGGAGCGCGGCGGCTCGGCACCGAGAGCGGCAGCGTGCTCGAGGTCCCGCGCGTCATGCTGCACGCCGCGCGCGTCGAGCTGCCCCGCCCGAGCGGCGAGCCCTGGGTCGTGGTCGCGCCGCCGCCCGCCGACTTCGCCGAGATCTGGCTGGCCTTGGGGGGCGGAGGCGAGGACTTGGAACGCGCGAGCGCGATGCGCTAAAGCTCGGCGCCATGCGCGTCCTCCGAGCCCTGCTCCTCGCCGGTGGCGTCGCGCTGGCGTGCTCGGGAGCGCGCTTCGAAGGCACGGCGCAAGGCCCTGCGCTCTCGATGCCCGCGCGCATCGGCGAAGGCAGCGATCAGGACGCCGGCGCCGTGGACGCGGGGAGCGACGCGCGCCAGCTGATCGGCGCCGCCGAGCGCGATCCGGGCCCCGGCTCGCTGCCCGATCCGGAGGCGCTCAAGGAAGCGCGCCACTTCGAGTACGAGGTCGTCTACGAGGGCGGCAAGGTGCGCGTCCAGAGCGTGCGCGGCGTGCGCTTTCAGCGACCGGTGCCCGCCGTGCGCAAGATGGGACGCTTCGCCATCGAGCTCTGGCTCGGGCGCGAGCTGATCGAGCGCGTGCGCTTCGACTTTCCGCTGGTCGCCGCGGAGGATCCGCGCAAGAAGAAGAAGCACCCGCTGCACGAGCCGCCGAGCTTCGCCGCGGGGGTGGTCGCGACGCTGAAGGTCCTGGTCCCGGCGAGCACCCGCGCGACCCGAGCCGCGTTGATCGACCGCGCGACCGGCACGACGCTGGAGCTGGCGTGGCCGCCGGACGCCCCCCTCGGCCCGCCGATCGCCGCGCTTCCCGCGGACGCGGGGGACGCGAGCGCGGCGGCTGGGCCGGTCGGGGACGCTGCGCCCAATGACTGACTGCTAATGTGGCCAGAGGGGGGCGCTTCGTGCGACGCTAGCGCCCGCCATGAATTGTGAGACCTGCGGCCACGCCAACATCGATGGCGCGCGGTTCTGTGCCAAGTGCGGGGGGGTGCTTCCGACTCACGACGAAGGCGCCGAGGACAAGCTCATCGGCCAGGTCATCGGCGGGCGCTACCGGGTCACCGGCGTGCTCGGCGAGGGCGGCATGGGCATCGTCTACGTGGGCGAGCAGCAGATGGGCTCGACCATCCGCCAGGTCGCCATCAAGACCTTGCACCAGCACCTGTCGAAGGACCCCTCCGTGCTCGCGCGCTTCCACCGCGAGTGCGGCACGGTGGCCCAGCTGGAGCACCCGAACACCATCAAGTTCTACGACTTCGGCTCCACCGCGGACGGCACGCTCTACATCGCGATGGAGTTCGTCAAGGGCAAGCCCTTGAACGAGATCATCGAGCAAGGCGGACCCATGATCCCCGAGCGCGTGCTCAAGATCATGAAGCAGGTCTGCGGCGCGCTCGACGAGGCTCACAAGCAGGGCATCATCCACCGCGATCTGAAGCCCGAGAACATCATCCTCACCGACCGGGCCGGCGAGGTGGACTTCGTGAAGGTGCTCGACTTCGGCATCGCCGCCCGTAGCGAGTCGGCGGACGCCCAGAAGGAGGCGAAGCTGACCCAGCAGGGCATGGTGCTCGGCACCCCGCCCTACATGAGCCCGGAGCAGTTCACGGGCAAGGCCCTCGATTCGCGCAGCGACATCTACTCGCTGGGCGTGATGACCTACGAGATGCTGACGGGAAAGCTGCCCTTCGAGGCGGACACGCCGTGGCAGTGGGCGACGCAGCACATGACCGCGCAGCCGCTGCCCTTCGAGGTCACCGCGCCCGCGAGCTCCATCTCCGACCACATGCGCAAGGCCATCTTGCGCGCGCTCTCCAAGGACCGCGAGCAACGCCAGGAGACCGCGAAGGACTTCTACGCGGAGCTGTCCCACGGCGGCGGCATCACCGTGGTCGAGGAGCCGCCGCGCGAGAAGCTGCAAGTCCAGGGCACCGCGGCCATGGCGGCAGCGCCCGACTTCGGCTCCTTCGGCTCGGCGCCCGCGGTGACTCCGGTCCCACAATCGCCCGCGCCGATGATGGCGCCCGCGCCGATGATGGCGCCCGCGCCGATGGTGCCGCCGGCACCCATGCCCAGCCGCGGCGGAGGAGGAGGCAAGGGCCTGATCTTCGGGCTGGCGGGCCTGCTCGCGCTGCTCGGGGTGATCATCGTCGTCGTCTTCGTGATGCAGCGGAAGAAGGACGACGGCACCGATCAGCCGCTGACCAACCCGTTCGGCACCTCCACCGGGGCGACCACGGTCGGGCCGGTGGACACCGGCACGGGAACCGGCACGCCCACGGGGACGGGGGACACGACCGCAGCCCCGCCGACGGAAGACGCGGGCACGACCCCGCAGCCCACGGCCAAGCCGACCACGACCGGGACCAGCACCGCGCCAAAGGTCGATCCGGCCAAGGCCTGCGACGCCTGCATCAGCGCTGCGTCCGGCGGGAACATTGGCGGGGCCTCCGCCGCCTACTCGAAGTGCACCGACGGGGCGAAGAAGGCGCAGTGCTCGCAAATTGCCCGGGGAAAGGCGCCCGGTGCCGCGAAGTCGGCCGCGCTGAACGGCAAGTGCGCGCAGGCGAAGGGGACCATCGCCGCGGCGAAGGCCATGGGCGCCGACAGTCCAGCCCTGAACAACGCCCTGGCCGGCTCGAGCTGCAAGTAGGCGAAGCTTCGGCAATTGTCGGCGAAAGGGTGCTCGGGTGTATACCTTTTGCCACACCCATCTCTTGACGACCCGAGAAGAGCGGGTCTAGATCTCTCCTCATCGCTTCTGACTCGAGCTGGGGGCTCCTCAGAAATTCTCACCCAAGCAAAGCAATCAGTGCGATGTCGACCAGAATGACCTGGCCCGAGCTGTGTCGCTCGGGAGAGTTCAAAGGACTATGGGTAGCGCTGGACAACTGCCGCTACGACCAGGCCACGCTGCAGCCCGTGGAGGGCGACGTGGTGGACTCGGATGAAGAGCTGGCCGAGCTCTGCGGGCGCCTCCAAGAGGGAGGCCGTAGCTCCTGCGCCATTCTTTTCTGCGAGGACGAGCCCCTGGTCGAGACCCGGCGCCCCTCCGTGCCTCCGTCCGAGCGCCAGCGCCTGGCCCGCTGAGCTCACTTCACGATGGGTTTCACGACGGCCTTGCCGTCCTTGATCACCACGTCGAAGTCGATCTTGCGGTTCCCGTGCTGCTGCCGGAGCTTGTCTTCGGTGGCCTTGAGCTGCTTGCTCAGGCCGTCCAGCGAGACTGACTTGGCATCGTTGGTTTGACGCTTCGCGTCGAGGAGACGCGAGTGGATTTCCTTCAGGCGATCGTCGCTCAGGCTCCCCGCTGGCGCGGCCGGGCGCGCGGGCGCGGCGGGCCGGACTGATGGGGGCGGCGCAACCGGGGGTCGCGCGCGCGGAGCGGCCGGCGCGGGCGCAGCGGGCGGCACCGAGCGGGCGGGGATCGGCGGCGGTGCCGGCTTGGCTCGAGCCGGGACGGGCGGAGGCCTCGGCTTCTGCGGGTCCGCCGCGGGCGGGGGCTGAACGGCCGCGGGAGGCGGCTCGGCGGGCGGAGCGATGCCCTTCGGCAGCCGGGGCCGCGCGCCGACCATCGGCCCGACGGGTGGCGGCGCCTTGCCGCCACCCGGTCGGCTGACGGGGGGCCCCGAGAGCGGCGGCGGCTCGATCGACGGCGGCGGAGCGGCAGCCGCCGGCTTGGCGCGCACCGGCCCCACCGGACCCTGGGGGCGCTTCGAGATGGGCGCGGCGCCACCGCCGATGATGTCGTCGATGTCGAGGTCGAGCTTCTCGAGCTGGAAGCGCCCTGGTCGGGTGGGGGCTTCCCTCTTTGCGAAGGGCCCGGGCGTGAGGCCTGGCGCGGTGGGCACCTTCGTGGGCTTGAGGCCGAGCATCGTGTCGAGGCTGTCCACCGGCGGCTCCATCGAGGGCTCGATGGGTGGCGCTTCCTCCTCCTTCTTCTTGGAGAAGTCGCCCTTGCGGCGCTTCGCGGCAATGGTGAGCGGCTCACCGAAGGTCTTCTCCGCCTTGATCAGGTGGCGCTTGTAGGTGCCGTTCTCGATCTCGCGGCAGATGCGCGCCCAGTACTGCGCGAAGGTGTTGAAGCGCTGCGTGAGCACGTTGAACTTGAAGCGCTTGCCGGTGTTCTTGAACTTCACCCGGCGCAAGACCCAGATGCGGCGCTCCACGTCCTTGCGTGGAACCGACGGCTCGAGCTTCTCGATGCCCAGGAAGTACTGCTCGTAGAGCGCACGCAGGCGTTCGAGCCGGTTCTCCAGCTCGTCGAGCTCTTCATCGAGGTTGAGCTCGGCTTCTTCGGCCACTCAGCCTCCGGGCAAGGCAGAGATCACGAGGTTGTCGAAGCAGACTTGGACTTCCCAGTCGTTGAAGCCGAGGTGCTCGTGGCCATCGCCGCGCAGGGGGGCCGGGTCCGTGAACGCGATGATCTCGATGTCGTCCACGAACCAGCGCACCGTCTTGCCGTCGCTGCGCTCGACCTTGAAGTGGTAGACGGTGTTCGGCACCACCGGGCGCGCCTTGTAGTCGCCACCCGCCGAGACCTTCACCTCCGGCCGGCCCGGCGCGTGCTCATCGAGGCGTGCCAGGACGTGGAACTGGTTCTTCCAGCCGCCGTAGATGGCGAGGTAGCTGGTGGCGTCGTTGTACGAGACACCTTTGGCAAAGCCCTTGCCGTCGCCCCAGATCTCGACCTTCAGGTCGCCGTCCGCCGACGTCGAGACGGCGTCGAATTCGATGCGGGCGTTGGTCGGGAGCTTGCGCTTCAGCCACACCGGGTGGTTGCGCGCCTTCGAGCCGCAAAGTCGGCCCCCGATGATGCGCCACTCCGGGCTGGTCGGGTTCCACTCCGCGCCGAGCT
Organism: Polyangiaceae bacterium; assembly: GCA_015075635.1. Taxonomy (NCBI): domain Bacteria; kingdom Pseudomonadati; phylum Myxococcota; order Polyangiales; family Polyangiaceae; species Polyangiaceae bacterium. The sequence goes on along the minus strand of JABTUA010000001.1, from coordinate 301,588 downwards.
CCCCGCGCTCGAAGGTGTCCCAGTAGACGCCGGTGATCGGGCTGTCGGGGGCCGCGGCGGGTGGCTTGGGGGCGGCTGCGGCGGCGACCGGTTGTGCGGCGACGCTGGGCTGCTCCAGAACCGGCGGCGGCGGCGGCTCGGGCGGAGCCGCCGGGGGCTGCGCCAGCTGCGCGGGGTCGCGGCCCTTGTCCCTCAGCGCTGGCGAAACCAGCCGTCGCTGCTCGCGCGCCGAGACGCTGCGCGCGCCCGGCTTGGGCGCGGCGTCGCCGAGCACGAAGGGGTTGGCCGAGGCCATGGGCCGATTGGGGTCGAGCCGGCCGGAGCCCTGCGGCTGCGCCACCGGTGGCGGGGGCGCTGGTGCCGGCTGCGGCTGCGGCTGGGGGGCGGGGTTCGCCGGCGC